>NZ_LXEU01000042.1 GCF_001654985.1 Kluyvera georgiana ATCC 51603 | reverse complement strand
CAAAACCCCCCGCTTCGGCGGGGATTTTTTTAACGTCCATGCAGGGATAAATCTCCCGGCAGCGATTTCTGCATCCGGTGCCAGATCTCGCCGCTTTCGTGCCCGTAGCGGCGCACCGTCTCATAGACCTTCTCGTACTCACCCTTCTCGCACAGCTCAATCAGCTTGTGATAGAAGCCCAAACCCAGCGCTCGCGCTTCCGGGCTGGAAAAATAGTGACGCCCCAGACGGGTGTAAAGACCTTTCATACCGTTGAGGATCAAGCCGTAGATAGGGTTGCCGGAGGCGAACGCCAGACCGCGGAACACGCTGTAGTCCAGCTCGGCAAAAGCGTCGGCATGGTCGGCAACTTCGCGCGTTATCGCCAGCACTTCCAGCGCTTTTTCCGGGTGCTGACGGAATGCGGTACGGATATAGATAGTGGCAATATTGGTACGCACGGACAGCAGATTATCAATCAGCTGCGGCACGCTGTCATGATCGAGACGTGCAAGCGTTTCCAGGATATTCAGCCCGGACGTCTCCCAGAAATTGTTAACCTTCGTCGGTTTTCCGTGCTGAATCGTCAACCAGCCGTCTCGCGCCAGGCGTTGCAACACTTCACGTAAGGTAGTACGGGTAACCCCAATTAATTCAGAGAGTTCGCGTTCAGCCGGAAGAATCGACCCAGGTGGAAAACGGTTATTCCAGATGCTTTCGACAATATACTCTTCCGCGAAACCCGCCGGGCTTTGCGCCTTAATGACCATAGTAAAAATTCCATTACACAGCGTTGCAATTGGACTCATCATACCAGAGCCAACATTGAGCAGATAGCAGGGCAACGGAATTAAAAAGGGATCGCCGTTTCATTTTTCATATTTCTTTCGCGGGTGGAAAAGGCACTTGTCGGGGGAATTCTGGCGGTATATCTGTTTTAATGGTAAAAAATGTCATCTTTTCAGGAGGAAGACGATTGTCATGGAAATCTCTTACGGCCGCGCTCTGTGGCGCAATTTTCTTGGTCAGTCGCCAGACTGGTACAAATTACTGCTAATTATTTTCTTAGTCATCAACCCGCTGGTCTTTCTGATCAATCCGTTTGTCGCCGGATGGCTGCTGGTGGTGGAGTTTATCTTCACGCTGGCTATGGCGTTGAAATGCTACCCGCTGATTCCCGGCGGGCTGCTGGCCATCGAGGCCGTATTTGTCGGCATGACCTCCGCCGAACACGTGCGCAACGAGGTCGCCGCCAATCTGGAAGTCCTGCTGCTGCTGATTTTTATGGTGGCTGGCATCTACTTTATGAAACAGCTGCTGCTGTTCATCTTTACCCGCCTGCTGCTGACCATTCGTAGCAAACGACTGCTGTCGCTGGCCTTCTGTCTCGCCGCTGCGTTCCTGTCGGCATTTCTCGATGCCTTGACGGTTGTCGCCGTAATCATCAGCGTCGCGGTAGGCTTCTACAGTATCTATCATCGGGTGGTTTCCGCGCGTCCGGACGATGATGACCTGCTGGACGACAGCCATATTGATAAACACTCGCGCGTGGTGCTGGAGCAGTTTCGCGCGTTCCTGCGCAGCCTGATGATGCACGCAGGCGTCGGGACGGCATTAGGCGGCGTCATGACGATGGTCGGCGAGCCGCAGAACCTGATTATCGCCAAGGTCGCGGGCTGGCACTTCGGTGAATTTTTCCTGCGCATGTCGCCGGTCACCGTCCCGGTCTTTCTCTGCGGCCTGGCGACCTGTCTGCTGCTGGAAAAGTTTAAAGCCTTCGGCTATGGCGCCGAGCTGCCCGAACCTGTTCGTCAAATTCTTCATGATTTTGACGAGCGTAGCCGCAAACAGCGCTCGCGCCAGGAGAGCATGCGCCTTATCGTTCAGGGGATTATCGGCGTATGGTTGGTGCTGGCGCTGGCGTTACATCTGGCGGAAGTGGGGCTGATTGGTCTGTCGGTGATTATCTTCGCCACCTCATTTACCGGCATTACCGACGAGCACGCGATCGGTAAAGCGTTTACCGAAGCGCTGCCCTTTACCGCGCTGCTGACGGTATTTTTCGCGGTCGTGGCGGTGATTATCGATCAACATCTGTTTGCGCCGATTATCGACTTCGTGCTGCAAGCGTCACCGCACGCCCAACGTTCGTTGTTTTATCTGTTCAACGGTCTGCTGTCGTCGATTTCCGATAACGTCTTCGTGGGTACCGTGTATATCAACGAAGCCAAAACGGCGCTCGATAACGGCGCCATCGACCTGCGCCAGTTTGAGCTACTGGCGGTGGCTATCAATACCGGTACTAACCTGCCCTCCGTCGCGACGCCAAACGGACAGGCGGCATTCCTGTTCCTGCTAACTTCCGCGCTTGCGCCGCTCATTCGTCTTTCCTACGGCCGTATGGTGTGGATGGCGTTGCCGTATACGGTTGTGTTAACGCTGGTCGGCCTGCTGTGCGTTGAGTTTACCCTGCAGCCGGTGATTGACTGGATGATGAGTAAGGGAGTATTAGGACTTCCGGTAATAACCCACTAATATAGCGGCGTTTATCAATGCCCGTCGGTTTTACCGCGGGCATTGCACCATCATTTACGAATTATTGCGTATAGCCAGATGGCAGGGCTATCGTTTTCGTTTACACTGCGTTTTCTAAGCACGTTCCAGGGAAATGATTATGTTGCGATATTTAAACCAGAGCTCACGTGGCCGCAGTGCCTGGTTATTACTGGCGTTAACCGCTTTTGCGCTTGAATTAGTGGCATTATGGTTCCAGCATGTAATGCTGTTAAAGCCGTGCGTCCTGTGTATTTACGAGCGCTGCGCGCTGTTTGGCGTGATGGGCGCCGGGATTGTCGGCGCTATCGCACCGAAAAGCCCGCTACGCTACGTGGCGCTGCTGATCTGGCTGTACAGCGCCTTCCGTGGGCTGCAGTTGGCCTGGGAGCACACGATGATTCAGTTGCACCCGTCGCCGTTTATGACCTGTGATTTCATGGCCCGTTTCCCGACCTGGCTGCCGCTCGATAAGTGGCTGCCGCAGGTGTTCGTTGCTTCCGGCGATTGCTCTGTGCGTCAGTGGGAGTTCTTGTCGCTGGAGATGCCGCAGTGGCTAGTGGGCATTTTCGCCGCCTACCTGATCGTCGCGGTTCTGGTGGTGATTGCTCAGCCGCTGAAACCAAAACGCCGCGACCTGTTTGGCCGTTAATCGTCTCTTGCGCCAGCTGCGATATTATCGCGGCTGGCGCCTCTCCTACCACATTCCCGCCAGCGCCCCAATGCCGTAACCGGCGACCAACACCAGCCCCCAGCCGCCCAGATTGATCATTACCGCAAGCACTAAGAGTTTTATTGAATTACGCATGTCTATCCCCACACCGATGCCGATAATATCTCTATCGGCAGAGTGCAGGAATTAAGCAGTGATTTTATTCAAGGACGCGTAAAAAGAGAGAATGAAATATTAATCGGACTTTAGTCAGCCCATTCTGGTTTATTTAAGATATGGTCTTGCCAGTCACGCACTTCTGACTCCTTCACCGCAATATGGCGCACGGAAATACGCTCTCCGTGCATTGCCGCTTTCGAGCCGGCGATAAGCGGATGCCACTGCGGCAGCGGTTGACCTTCCGCCAGCAGGCGATAGGCGCAGGTGTGCGGCAGCCACTCGAAGGTGGGCAGATTATCGCGGGTAAGCTTGATGCAGTCCGGCTCATAATCGAAACGACGTTCGTAGTTACGACACTGGCAGGTCTTGATATTCAGCTGTTTGCAGGCCACGTTGGTGAAGTAAATTTCGTCGGTGTCTTCATCCATCAGCTTGTGCAGGCAGCACTGACCGCAGCCGTCGCACAGCGACTCCCATTCGGCATCGGTCATGTCGTCAAGGGTTTTGCTCTGCCAGAAAGGTAATTCGCTCATCGGGATGTCCACATCAAAATTCAGGGTGCTTCTTATAACCAGTCTGGCACAGGGATGCAAGTTTTGCCGCCCAATTGGGGCGGCAAGCAGCGATTACAGCACGCGGGTCGTCAGAGAATAGCCGTTAAACAGCACTTCCAGTTCATCACCACCGTGGAGTGGGCCGACACCTTCCGGCGTACCGGTCAGCACCACGTCGCCCGGTTTGAGGGTGAAGAAGCGGCTCATGTAGGCAATCAGCGGCACGATTTTGTGGATCATATCCGCCGTCGTGCCCTGCTGACGCACTTCGCCGTTCACCTTCAGGCCAAGCGAGGTATTTTGCGGGTCGCCTTCGAAGGCTGCAGCCGGGATAAAACCGGAGATCGGGCAGGAATTATCAAAGCCTTTCGCTTTTTCCCAGGGTTGCCCGGCCTTTTTCATTTTACTCTGGACGTCACGCAGCGTGAGGTCCAGCGCGACACCATATCCCGCAATAGCCTGCAGGACGTGATCTTCCGTTGCCTGACGCAGCGTCGCGCCAATCAGCACCGCCAGCTCCACTTCATGGTGCACAGACCCCAGGCCCTGCGGCAGAATCAGCGGCTGGCGTAAGTCGCAGAGTGCGGTTTCTGGCTTAATAAACAGCACGGGCTCTTCCGGCGTCGCGCTGCCCATCTCCTGGATATGCTTTGCATAATTACTGCCAACACAGACAACTTTGCTTACCGGGTAATCCAGCAGCGCACCCTGCCAGTTATGATGTTGATACATACTTTTCCCTTATTTGTTGTGTAACCAGGAACAGACATTAGCCGCAAGCGAAAATTATTCGCCCTTATTTTTGGCGTCGGCCAGATGCTGCTTCAACAGATTTTCAGGCGGCGGTGGCATCTGTAAATAATAGCCCTGATCTTTTAACGCCTGTTTTACCTTTTCCAGATCGGCATTGATAAGCTTCTTGCGGCCGTCCAGCGGCAACAGCATCGCCAGCTGCGGCTGACCGAAGCCCTGCATCAGTTCTTCAGGGACGCGAGAGAAATCGTCTTTTTTTTCGACATACAAATAGGTTTGATCACGTTTAGAACTACGATAAATCACACAAAACATACTTTATACTCGGAATTAGGACTGTGGTTACTTGCTTGAATATATTAGTGACTATAACATGACTGATAGTCTTCGGAATATCGCCGCGCACGAAGCAGCGATAAATAGCAAATTGAGTAAGGCCAGGATGTCAAACACGCCAATCGAACTTAAAGGCAGTAGCTTCACCTTATCGGTGGTCCATTTGCATGATGCAAGACCCGAGGTTATTCGTCAGGCGTTAGAAGACAAGGTCGCCCAGGCTCCGGCTTTTTTCCGTCATGCCCCGGTTGTGGTCAACGTCAGCAACCTTGAAGAGTTTACCCAGTGGCGCGCGATTCAGCAGGCGATTATGGCTGCCGGTCTGCGTATCGTGGGCGTCAGCGGCTGCAAGAATCCGCAGTTCAAAGCGGCTATTGATCAATCGGGCCTTCCTTTACTGACTGAAGGTAAAGAAAAAGTTGTTCGTGCCGCCCCCGTTGAGCCGACCAAGCCCGCTGAACCCGAGCCAATTGTTAGTCCGATCACAAAAACGCGAATGATTGATACGCCAGTACGTTCCGGTCAGCGCATTTATGCACCAAACTGTGATCTGATTGTGACAAGCCACGTTAGTGCAGGCGCTGAGCTGATTGCCGATGGTAACATCCACGTTTACGGCATGATGCGTGGGCGCGTTCTGGCGGGCGCCGGCGGAGACCGGGAAGCACAAGTATTTTGTACCCACCTGGCTGCGGAGCTGGTCTCCATCGCCGGGGAATATTGGCTGAGCGACCAGATCCCAGCCGAATTTTATGGCAAAGCGGCGCGTCTGCGGTTAGACAACAGCGCTTTGACTATTCAACCGTTAAATTAATCCCTTTTTAACAAGGAATTTCTATGGCACGCATTATTGTTGTGACTTCAGGTAAAGGGGGCGTGGGTAAGACCACCTCCAGCGCGGCCATCGCGACTGGTTTGGCGCAGAAGGGAAAGAAAACGGTCGTTATCGATTTTGATATCGGTCTACGTAACCTTGACCTTATCATGGGCTGCGAACGTCGCGTAGTGTATGATTTTGTTAACGTTATTCAGGGCGATGCCACGCTGAACCAAGCATTAATCAAAGATAAACGGACCGAAAATCTCTATATTCTGCCGGCTTCGCAAACGCGTGATAAAGATGCGTTGACCCGCGAAGGCGTCGAGAAAGTCCTCGACGAGCTGAAAAAGATGGAATTCGACTTCGTGGTCTGCGACTCCCCTGCGGGTATCGAGACCGGCGCGCTGATGGCGCTGTACTTCGCTGACGAAGCTATTATCACCACCAACCCGGAAGTCTCCTCGGTACGCGACTCTGACCGTATCCTGGGCATTCTGGCGTCTAAATCTCGTCGCGCAGAAAATGGTGAAGAGCCGATTAAAGAACACCTGCTGCTGACGCGCTACAACCCAGGTCGCGTGAGCAAAGGCGACATGCTGAGCATGGAAGATGTGCTGGAAATCCTGCGCATTAAACTGGTTGGCGTTATCCCGGAAGATCAGTCCGTCCTGCGCGCCTCAAACCAGGGGGAACCGGTTATTCTGGATACCGTGTCCGACGCAGGCAAAGCCTACGCCGACACCGTAGATCGTCTGTTGGGAGAAGAACGTCCTTTCCGCTTCATTGAAGAAGAGAAGAAAGGTTTCCTCAAACGCCTGTTCGGAGGATAAATTATGGCATTACTCGACTTTTTTCTCTCACGGAAAAAGAATACCGCCAACATTGCTAAAGAACGCCTGCAGATCATTGTCGCGGAACGCCGCCGCAGTGATGCAGAACCGCACTATCTGCCGCAGTTAAGGAAGGATATTCTGGAAGTGATTTGCAAGTACGTGCAGATTGACCCAGAAATGGTCACGGTGCAGTTAGAGCAAAAAGACGGGGATATTTCGATTCTGGAACTCAACGTCACGCTACCGGAAGCGGAAGAGTCAAAATCCTGACTTTCGGTGGTGTAAAAAAGGCGCTAGTGATAGCGCTTTTTTTGTGTCCGGAAACCGCGTGTAGGTCTGATAAGCAAAGCGCCATCAGGCAGCGCTCGCACAATGATTGTATTGCCGGATGGCGACGTTGCCTTATCCGGCCTACAGGCAGGATTTAACGCGGATACTCTGCCAGCAACTTATCCAGCGCGCCGGACAGCAGCTCGCCGCGCCAGCCGGAAATCATTTCCGGTGCGGTGTGACGTGGCTTCAACTGCCAGTGCCAGTTCAACAGCTGGTTAATCTGGCGACGCGAGGCGAGCATCTCGGCGCTGACGTCGTTCGCCTGCCCCACTTCCTGCACCAGCGCCTTAATCTCTTTAAACGCTTTGCGATAGCCCGGCATATCCACCAGGTTCAGCAGCGGCTCCGGTAGCGCGTCATCAGGCAATGCCTGCGCTTTCTCGACCAGGCTAATCAACGTTTTGCCATGGAAACGAATTTCGCTGCCCGATAGCCCCAGGCTATCCAGCTCTCCCAGGCTGCCCGGCATATAGCGCGCTACGCTCCACAGGTGCTCTTCACGTACCACGAAATTCACCGCCAGGTCGCGCTCGCGTGCCTTGCGCAGACGCCAGTCGGCCAGCAGTTGCAGGCAGGCCAGCTGGCGGGTACGCAGCTGCCAGGCATTGGTAATATCACGCCACGCTTCGCGCGGGTCGGTCACTTCCTGACGACGCTGCTGCATCAGTTGACATTCATTCAGCGCCCAGGCCAGACGCCCCTTCTGCTCGGTTTCCGCCATCAGCTTGTGGGCGATAGGCAACAGATACCAGACGTCCGCCGCCGCGTAGTCGCACTGACGCGAAGTCAGCGGACGCGCCAGCCAGTCGGTACGCGACTCGCTCTTATCCAGCTCCACGCCCGAATATTCAGCGACCATCGCGGCAAAGCCCCATGACATCGGGCGACCGCAGAAAGCAGCCAACACCTGCGTGTCGATCAGCGGCTGCGGCATGGCGCCGAAAACGTTCATAAAGACTTCTAAATCTTCACTGCCCGCGTGCAGGAACTTGGTGATGTTGCGGTCCTGCAGAATCGCCTGTAGCGGTGACCAGTCGGTGATATCCAGAGGATCGATCAGCGCCGTACGCTCTCCATCGAAAAGCTGAATCAGGCCCAGCTGCGGATAGTAGGTGCGCGTGCGGACAAACTCGGTGTCCAGCGCGACGGCAGTTGTCTGACCAACGCTATCGCACAAGCTGCGAAGCGCGTCATTGGTAGCGATCATCTGATAGTTCAAATCATACTCTCTTATTTTGTGCCAAAAAAAACGCCAGCAGAGCTGGCGTTAGGCATCATGACTCGTGACTTATCCCTTATTGTCCACTTTGGCGCGGGCTTCGTCACGTAATTCTCGTCTTAAAATTTTCCCGACGTTGGACTTCGGTAATTCCTGACGGAATTCAACCAGTTTTGGCACTTTGTATCCGGTAAGCTGACGGCGGCAGAAGGTAATCAGCGCCTCTTCGGTCAGGCTTTCCTCTTTTTTGACGACGAAGATCTTCACGGCTTCACCGCTATTGCCGGACGGTACGCCGACGGCGGCCACTTCCAGTACGCCGGAGTGCTGCATCACCACGTCTTCAATTTCATTCGGGTAGACGTTAAAACCTGACACCAGAATCATATCTTTTTTGCGGTCAACGATGCGCAGGAAGCCTTCCTCATCCATTACCGCGATATCGCCGGTATGCAGCCAACCGTCTTTGATAATCTCCGCGGTGGCGTCCGGACGCTGCCAGTAGCCTTCCATCACCTGCGGCCCCTTCACGCACAGTTCGCCCGGCTGGCCAACGGCGACTTCGTTATCGTCATCGTCCACCAGCTTCACCTCAGTCGAGGGCACCGGCAGACCAATGCTGCCACTGTGGTAGTCGATATCATGCGGGTTGACGCTCACCAGCGGCGCACATTCGGTCAGGCCGTAGCCCTCCAGCAGATACTGCCCGGTCAGTTTCACCCAGCGATCGGCCACCGAATGGTTCACCGGCATTCCCCCACCCGCCGACAGATGCAGCGTGGAGAAATCGAGCTGCTGGAACTCTTTATTGTTCAGCAGCGCATTGAATAGCGTATTCACGCCGGTCATGGCGGTGAACGGGTATTTTGCCAGCTCCTTCACCAGACCCGGAATATCGCGCGGGTTAGTGATCAGAATATTCTGCCCACCCAGTTCGATAAACAGCAGGCAGTTCATAGTCAGCGCAAAGATGTGATACAGCGGTAGCGCGGTGATCACCATCTCTTTCCCTTCGTGCAGCAGAGGCCCGTAGGTCGCTTTCACCTGTTCGAGGTTGGCGAGCATATTGCGATGGGTCAGCATCGCGCCTTTCGCCACGCCGGTCGTACCGCCGGTATATTGCAGGAAGGCCACATCATCCGCCTTCACCACCGGTTTCACATACTGTAAGCGGTAGCCGCTATGCAGCGCGCGACGGAAGGAGATCGCATCCGGCAGATGGTATTTCGGCACCAGACGTTTGATGTATTTGACGACAAAGTTAACCAGCGTCCCTTTGGCGGTCGAAAGCTGATCGCCCATGCGGGTCAAAATCACGTGCTTAACCTGGGTTTTATCAACCACTTTTTCCAGCGTGTGGGCAAAGTTGGAGACGATCACGATCGCCTGCGCGCCGCTGTCGTTCAATTGATGTTCTAGTTCGCGTGGGGTGTACAGCGGGTTGACGTTGACCACGATCATCCCGGCACGCAGGATGCCGAACAGGGCAACCGGATATTGCAGCAGGTTAGGCATCATCAGCGCGACGCGATCGCCTGGCTGTAGCCCCAGCCCCTGCTGGAGGTAAGCGGCAAAGGCGCGGCTGCGCTCCTCGAGCTTACGGAAGGTCATCACTTCGCCCATATTGACGAAGCCGGGCTGATCGGCAAAGCGTGTTGCCGCGTGTTCAAACAGTTCCACCAGGGATTGATAACGGTCAGGATTGATCTCTGCCGGAACATCAGCAGGATAACGGTTGAGCCAAACCTTTTTCAAAGCATCACCTCTAAAATACGTATTCGTCGTCATCGCAACCCCAAATGATAAACTTTCATTAACATTATATTAACTCAGCGTACCAGTTTAAGAATTAATCAGAATTAAGGTTGCGAAGCGCGTCACTCTTTATTTTTTTTATATCCATTACAACGAAGAAACAGCGGACTAGCCGCTGTTCCTTTTTTGTCTGCTTTATCACAGTTCTTATTCAGTTACGACGTTCCGAACTTCCGCAGGGCCGGGGTTATACCATCCCCAACCGCCGTAACCGTAATTCCAGGGGTGCGGGCCAAAGACCCACGGATCGATAGGCTGCGGTGGCATCACCACCTGCTGGGTAACGCGCCAGCGTTTATAGCCGGTGGCCTGAACGTGCAGGAAATTGTACTTCGTGGTACCCACTTTCCCTTCCACGGTGCCGACAATCGGGCCGACCACCGTCACCAGTTGGCCACGGAAATCGACCGGGTCAAGGAAGCCGTTAACATCGGCATAGATACGCCCACGGGAGGCTTCGCCGAGGATCGGACGCGCGCCGCTGTCGAGCGGAACGGTAGCGATTTCCAGACGGGTGTGGCCCTGCTGGTTCTCAATACCTACAACCGTGCCGCCAAAGCGCGATTCCTGGCCGACATACAGCTGCGGTGCCGCCATAACCCGAACCAGATCCTGCTGCGGCGTTGGACTACTGCCCTGAATGGCATCCGGCACGCTGACGCAGCTGCTTAACGCGAATGCGATAAGCCCTGCAATGGCGCCACGAACGACGTATTTTTGACCTGCCATGATGCTGCTCCTGGACTCACTATTTATCTGCTTAGAGTCATTCGCGACCGGGAAGTTTCTTCCACGCCACTTCATTGCGCAAATAAACCGGCTTCGCTTTCTCAACGGCCACCGTTTTCCCCTGCGCGAGCAGTTGGCAGGCGATTGGCAGCATGTCTTCCGCCTCAGGCAGGCTCACGCCGCCGTCGTTCAGGGTCACGTTCGCGCCCTGCGCCATCTCCGGCCATGCCGCCCAGCCGGTGCCAACGGTCGCCCATTCGCCGCTCAATTCAGCTAAACGCTGCTGTACCGCTTCCGGCTTCAGCACCGCTTCGGTTTCTTCACCGCGCCATACACCTTGTTCGTCACGCTGGTACTCTGCCCAGTAGACCTCGCCCATGCGCGCGTCGATGGCGGCCAGCACGCGGGTTGCGCCCTGCTTACGCCAGGCGCCCTGCGCCATGGTTGCCAGCGTCGACACGCCAATCATCGGCAGCTCAGCGCCCAGCGCCAGCCCCTGCGCAATACCAATACCGATACGCACGCCGGTAAAGCTGCCCGGCCCACGGCCAAACGCCAGCGCGTCGAGATCGGTGAGGCTTACGCCGCTTTCAGTAAGAATATCCTGCACGATGGGCAGGATTCGTTGGGTGTGTTCCCGAGGACAAAGCTCGAAATGAGCACTGGTGCTACCTTCATTCCACAAGGCAGCCGAGCAGGCTTCCGTGGCGGTATCAATAGCCAGAATTCGCATGGTTAGTCGCGCTCTCGCAGTTACGGATCAACAAAATGGCGCGCATCTTACCACACTTTGCGGCGCATTACCGCGTCGATGACAGCGCCAGAAAACGTACGGCTCGTCGAATATCGCGGGTGCGCGGCGCGGGCGGCAGGCTGGCAAGGAAGGTCGCGCCATAGGGGCGCATCACCAGGCGATTATCGCAAATCACCAGCACGCCGCGATCGTCCACGTCGCGAATCAGACGCCCGACGCCCTGCTTGAGGGTAATCACCGCATCCGGAAGCTGGACCTCTTCAAACGGATCGCCGCCGCGCAGGCGGCAGTCTTCCATCCGCGCTTTGAGCAGCGGGTCGTCCGGCGAGGTAAACGGCAGTTTGTCGATGATCACCAGCGAGAGCGCATCACCGCGCACGTCTACCCCTTCCCAGAAGCTACTGGTCGCCACCAGCAGCGCGTTACCGGCGCTGACAAACTGTTGCAGAAGCTGGCCCTTGCTGGTTTCCCCCTGTAACAAGACCGGCAACGTCATCGTTGCGCGGAACTGTTCGGCGAGATCGCGCATCATGGCGTGCGAAGTACAGAGCATAAAGCAGCGGCCATCGTTGGCCTCAATCAGCGGTTTGAGCATCGCCGCCAGATGGCGCGCCGCACCCGGTTGATTTGGCAGCGGCAGATTGCGCGGCACGCATAGCAGCGCCTGGCTGGCATAGTCGAACGGGCTGGGTAACAGCAGCGAGCGCGCCGCTTCAATGCCCAGACGCTCGGTGAAATGGTGCAGGTCGTCATTGACCGACAGCGTCGCCGAGGTGAAAACCCAGCTGCCCGGTTTGGCCGCCATCACCTCTTTAAATTTATCGGCCACGGTCAGCGGCGTCAGCGCCAGCGTAAAGTGGCGCGAGTTGCATTCATACCAGTAGCTGTAGCCGGGCTTATTGATCTCTTTTAAGCGTTTCAGACGCGCACGGTACAGCGTGGCGCGCTCGAAGGCGGCGTCGAGCAGCGCAGAACGGCCCAGCGAGAGTTTCGCCACGTCGTAGCACAGTTCGAGCGCGTCATCGAGCAGCAGCAGCGCGCGCTGTACGGCGCTGTCGGCCAGCAGGTCGCGCAGGTTGCCGCGATAGCCAGGGTCGCCGACCTGCAGGCGAAAATCCTGTGTCGCCTGCGCCAGGCGATCGGCGCACTTTTGCAGCTGCTGGGTATCTTTCAGTTCGGTACGGTAGGCAATCACCACATCTTTCGCCAGGTCCAACAGCTGGCGGCTGGAGAGCGACTGACCAAAATATTGGCTGGCGATATCCGGTAGCTGATGGGCTTCATCGAAGATCATCACGTCGGCCTCGGGGATCAACTCGCCAAAACCGCTCTCTTTCACCACCATATCGGCAAGGAACAGATGATGGTTGACCACCACGACATCGGCGTCCATCGCCTTTTTACGCGCCTTCACCACGAAACATTCCTGATACTGCGGGCAGTCGCTGCCAAGGCAGTTATCGTTGGTGCTGGTGACCAGCGGCCAGGCCTGGGAATCCTCGGCAACGCTCACGCAGGTGCTGATGTCGCCATCAACAGTTTGGTTCGCCCAACTGCGCAACAGAATGACGTCGCTCAGGGTGTTCACCGGCAGATCGCCGCCCGCCAGCGCCTGCTGTTCCAGACGCTCCAGGCACAGGTAGTTTGAGCGCCCTTTCAGCAGCGCCAGCTTGCCGGTATAGTCCAGCGCTTTCGAAACGGTGGGTAAATCACGGCTGTAAAGCTGATCCTGTAGTGCCTTCGAACCGGTGGAGATAATCACCTTTTTGCCCGAACGTAGCGCGGGAGCCAGGTAGGCGTAGGTTTTACCGGTACCCGTACCGGCCTCAACCACCAGCGGCTGACCTTCGTCAATCGCCTGAGCGACGGCGTGCGCCATCTGACGCTGCGGTTCACGCGGTTTAAAGCCGGTTATCGCCTGCGCAAGCTGGCCGTCTGCTGCAAAATCGTCCGTCACGTTACCCCCTGGAAAAATTCCCAGTGATTATGTCAGGCCAGTCCAGGTTATGCCAGCCTAAGCCGTGACGTCGCGGCGACAATGTGGCAGTCTTAGCGCATCGACGTGATGTTAAAAAGGAAAGGAAAATGACGATTGTCCGTATTGACGCCGAAGCGCGCTGGTCTGATGTTGTGATTCATAACCAGACGCTGTACTACACCGGCGTGCCGGCAAACCTGGATGCCGACGCGTTTGAGCAGACGGCTAACACGCTGGCGCAGATTGACGCGGTGCTGGAAAAGCAAGGCAGCGACAAGTCACGCATCCTCGACGCCACTATTTTCCTCGCTGACGGGGATGATTTCGCGGCGATGAACAAAGCATGGGACGCCTGGGTCGTAGCAGGCCATGCGCCGGTGCGCTGCACGGTGCAGGCTAAGCTGATGAACCCGAAATATAAAGTTGAGATTAAAATTATCGCTGCAGTATAAGCTCCCGTAGGCCGGATAAGGCGGTACGCCGCCATCCGGCAACGTCCGCCAAGTGGCCTGATGGCGCGACGCTTATCAGGCCTACAGTCCCGGGCACCACATCAGCTGTTCTTTCAGCTGGAGCGTCTCCTGCGGCAGGCACTTCAGCGCTTCACGATAGCTTGCCGCCTGCTTCGGATAACCCCGTATCGATTGCAGCAATACCCGCAGCGCGCTATCCCAGACGATGCCCTGTAAGTCACTGTAGGGCCACAGTTCGGGTTCACGGATAAACGGCACCAGATAGTCAATCCCCTGCTTCACCCCGCGTCCGTCACGGATGGTATTCCAGCGATCGAACTCCACGTGTTCGGCGTAGCGGTTAAGCAACAGATGCGCCTCAAGATTAAACAGCGAATAGTGGAACGGAATGGTACGTTCCAGCTCCATCGTCTGCTTGCCGTCCTGGTCAATTTGCGCCGCCATGCGCTGGGTTATCCCCTGCTCAATAATGCGCGCCGCCAGCCCCTTATCGCCGTAGAACAGCGCATTCACCGTGCGCTGCGCGTCGTACCAGGTGCCGTGGTTGTTGTGCCAGACGTATTCAGAGTGACCAATTTCGCTGTAGTACATCCAGTGGTTAAAATCACGGAACCACTGGTGCAGGCCGATAATATCGTCAGTATCCAGCACGCTTGCGCCGTTAATCAGCCCGATCGTATCAACCACCATCCACAGCAGGCGGGTATCGATAAGCCCGGTGCCGCGCCCGGAGACAATTCCCGGAATCGCCTGGCCGTAGTTGAGGTGTGGGTTCATCCGCGTATCGCCATCGAGGAACCAACAGCGAATCTGTTGCGCGGCAGCCTGCGCATACTGGCGCTGGCCGGTGAAGTACCACGCCAGCCCCAGCGTCAGGCAGCGCTCGCACATACGGATAATGCGCGAAGTATCGGTGTCGTTGTTTTCGCACTGCGGGTTGATATGCCCGTCGCGACGAATATAGGGCAGCCCATTGGGCCGCCGTGGATTCGGCCACCAGTAGGTGCCGAGACTGTAGTAATCGTGGGCATCGCCGCTCGCCGGACGCAGCTTTTTATGCACCACGCTTTCTGGCGGCTCGCGCCGCAGCTGATCGGCCTCCGCCACCAGTTTGCTCAGCGCCAGTTGCAGCGGAGAGAACGGCTGCTTCAAACCCGCGCGCGCATTTTCCAGGCAACTTTCATCCAGGGTGTACAGCTTCATTGCCACCTTACTCGCCCTCCAGGCACGCTATGCGCTGGCCGCTTTGCGCATCGAACAGATGCACGCCGGAGAGCTTCGGCTGCAGCCAGATGTTGTCGCCCTCTTTCACCGCCAGGCGCTGCTTAAAGACCGACGTAAAGGCACCGCCGCCGGTATCGCAAAACAGCTGCATATCCGAGCCGGTATTCTCCACCGCCGTAACCTTCGCGGCCAGCGCGTCATCCCGCGCTTCATTCACCACGTTGACCTGTTCGGGGCGAATAGCGTACACCACCTGCTGACCATTTTTCACCTGTAACCCTGCGGGTAACGCCAGCAGCGAGCCATCCTTCAGGCGCAGGCTGGTGGTCGCGCCGTTGATCACGACTTCGCCCGGCAGCTGGTTAATTTCCGGCGAACCGATAAAGCCCGCCACGAACAGGTTCGCCGGCTGGTCATACAGCTCAAGCGGGGTACCTGCCTGCTCAATACGCCCATCGCGCAGCACGACGATCATCTGCCCCATGGTCATCGCCTCGATTTGATCGTGGGTGACGTATACCGAGGTCGTTTTCAGGCGACGATGCAGTTCGCGAATCTCGCCGCGCACCTGGGTACGCAGCTTGGCATCCAGGTTGGAAAGCGGTTCGTCAAACAGAAACACCTGCGGCTTACGCACAATCGCACGCCCCATCGCCACGCGCTGACGCTGGCCGCCGGAGAGATCCTTCGGCAGGCGCTCCAGCAGCGGTTCCAGCCCTAGCAGCGCCGCGGCGTCATCCACTTTTTGCTTAATTTCGGCTTTCGGCAGACGCGCCATTTTTAGCGCAAAGCCCATGTTTTCGCGTACCGTCATCTGCGGATAGAGCGCATAGCTCTGGAAGACCATCGCGATATCACGCAGCTTCGGCTCCACTTCGGTAACGTTGCGCTCATTAATATGCACTTCGCCGCCCGAAATCTCCTCCAGCCCGGCAATCATGCGCAGCAGCGTGGATTTACCGCAGCCGCTCGGCCCCACCAACACGCAGAACTCACCGTCAGGGATAGTCAGCGACACATCTTTAATCACGTGCGCATCGCCATAAGATTTACGCACGCTGTTCAGTACAACGGATCCCATTGGTAGCTCCTTATCCTTTGACCGCGCCGGACATGATCCCGCGGTTGAAATGTTTTTGCAGACCCAGATAAACGATGATGCTTGGCAGCATCGCCAGTAGCGTAATCGCGATGAAAATGTTCGGCGTGATGCTCTCGTCGGTACGCAGCGTGCCGAGGATCACCGGAATCGTGTTCAGGCTGTCCTGGTTGACCACAATCAGCGGCAGCAGGTACTGGTCCCAAATCATAATGAAGCCGAACGTCACCACCGTCCCCAGCGCCGGTTTCACCAGCGGCAGAATCACGTGGAAGAAAATCTGCCATTCGTTAGCGCCGTCAATGCGCGCCGCTTCCTCCAGCTCTTTCGGGATAGCCGACATAAATTCGGTCAGTACGAAGATGGAGAAGGCCCAGCCCACCACCGGCAGAATCATCCCGAGATAGCTGTTGTAGAGCGAGGCATCGATGAACGGCAGCCGCCAGTTGATAATCATGTACAGCGGAATGGCGATCACCTCTTCCGGCAGCATCATGGTTGAGAGGATCACCAGACTGACCAGCGCCACGCCGCGAAACTTCTTGCGAGCCAGCGCGTAGGCCGCCAGTGCGCTCACCGACACCTGCAAAATGGTGCCGAAGAACACCACCAGGATAGAGTTCAACAGATACTGCCAGACGCCAATGTCCTGCCAGGCAAAGATAAAGTTCTCCAGCGAGAACTGGTTCGGCCACGCCAGCAGTTCGCCCGGTTTAACCGGCGCACCGCTGAACGCGGTGGCCACGATCCCCCAGAACGGCCCGACGAAGACAATCAGCAGCAGCGCGTAGATGCACCAGCGTCCTGCGGTATCCCAACGTTTACTTAACATCACGGCTCCTTAGTAACGTGCGATACGTTTTTTCAGCGTCAGATGGCAGATGGTTAACACCACCGTGAAGGCGAACAGCAGGAACGACACCGCCGAAGCGTAGCCGTAGTCAAACTGTTCGAAGCCCAGCTTATAGATGTGGGTCATGATCATCTCCGTGGCGTTAGACGGCCCGCCGCCAGTCGTGGCATACACTTCGGCAAACACGCGGAAACCACGAATAAAGGAGAGCATCAGCACCACCGATAGCGCCGGAATCATCCCCGGTAGCGTGACGTAGCGCAGTCGGTTCCACCAGTTAGCGCCATCCACGTTTGCGGCGTCATACAGGTCACGGCTGATACCGGCCAGGCCGGCGATGAAAATGACCATGTTGTACGGCACCGCTTTCCAGATATGCAGCAGCATGATGACGCCCAGCGCCTGCTCGGAGCTGGCGAGGAAACCCTGATCGGCAACGCCGAACCAGCTGAGAATATGGTTCACCACCCCGTTCGGCGTTGGGTTGAACAGAATGCGCCACATTTCGGCGACGATTGCCGCACTGGTGACCGCCGGCAGGAAAATGGCGGTACGAATAAAGCGCAGGTGGCGCGCCGGACCTTCCAGCAGCATGGCCAGGAAAAAGGCCAGTATCGCCGCGGCAAACATCGTCACCAGCACATACAGCAGCGTGTTAACCACCGCCGCGTGCAGCTCAACGTCGGCAAACGCGCGGGTAAAGTTGGCGAAGCCCACCCACTCGTCCGGCTGATTAAAGTTGACCTTGTAAAAGCTCATCACCAACCCCTGAATCATCGGGATGAACTTAAACCAGCTGAAGATCACCAGCGCCGGGGCGAGAAATAGCCACGGAATCAGCGCTCGCTTACGTTTTGCCGTCAGCCAGCCGGCGGCGTCAGGCGAAGCGGATTGCTTTAGCGGCGCGGACTTCGTCTCATGCAGCGTCATCACATACTCCTTTACTTAGCCAGCACGTTTTGTTTTGCCAGCTCGGCGTTCACCTTGCCGTCAATCGCCTTCAGCTCGGCGCTGATATCGCTATTGCAGTCGGCAAAGATACGGTTGAAGCCGTCAGCGGCCACCTGACGCACCGGCGTCCAGTTCGGAATTTGTGGCACGTAGCGACCCTGTTCGTTGTATAGTCTGGCAAAGGTTTCCCAGCGGTCGTCCTGGTAAACGGCCTTCACATCCACGTTTTTGTTCACCGGCAGACGCACGACTGGAATATGCTGGCTGCCTTTCCCCATGCCGATCTCCTGGCCTTCCGGCGAGATCATGAATTCGATAAATTTGCGCGCGGCCTCTTTCTGCTGGCTGCTCTTCATCATAAAGACGGTGGTCCCTTCAGCGAGGGTTGCTTCGCCTTTCGGGCCGACAACCGGCACGACTTCAAATTTGTCTTTGCCCGGATCTTTATCAAACAGCGCAATATGGTACGGGCCGCTGAAGAACATGCCGCTCTGACCGGAACGGAAGGAAGGAATCACGTCGGCAGTGGTGGCGTTGATCGCCCCCGGCTGCGTGACTTTTTCGCACATCATGGTGCGCATGAAGGTCATAGCCTGCGCCACTTCCGGGGTATTCAGCGAGGCGCTGAAGGTGCCGTTGTGCTCCTTGACGAAATCGCCGCCCGCCTGCCAGATAAAGCTGCTCATAAACCAGCTGGCGTAGCCACGGGTCGTGGAGGCCGGAACGATAAAGCCGTAGGTATCGTTTTTACCGTTGCCGTCAGGGTCCTGCGTGGTAAAGGCTTTGGCCAGCGTTTGAATGTCATCCCAGCTTTTTGGCAGCGGCAGGCCCAGCTTTTCGCGCCAGTCCTTACGGACAAACAGGGCAAAAGTTTGCGCCGAGGTTGGTACGCCGTAGTATTTACCATCGATATAGCGGGTACTGTTCCACGCGGTGGGATACAGCTGGTCGCCGCCGTTGATGGTTTTCGGGTCAATCTCATCAGCGATACCCAACTGGATAAACTGCCCCAACGACGCGGCGTCGTTGAAGATCAGGTCAGGCAAGGCGTTACCCGCAGCGGCACGTGCCAGGCGCTGTTCGAAGTCGGTCGTCGCGTTGAAATACTCAATTTTAATGCCCGTTTTTTGCTCGAACGTCTCGGCCTCCTGTTTGTAGATATTCTTCGAGTCGTTACTTGCGCGGATCCAGACGTTAAGCGTGGTGGCGGCATAGCTCTGACCTATGCCAAGCCCCAAAGCGGAGAGAAGTAATAATGAACGTAATTTATTCGCAGACATGATGGCATATCCTTTTATTGTAGGGCACAACGGTAAATAAATTCGCACCGACCGTTTTGAGAGCCAGCCGGCATTAATACAACATAGGTAAAAATTTATTTTCGAATATTAAATAGAAAGATATTTTCTAATACAACGGGGCAAAAAAGAAATCCTATTTCAAAAACGTAAAAAGTGAATCAGATCACACACAGAAGTGACAGAATAAGTGACAAAAATAATTTATCATTTAATATCATCAAGATATGATTTTACAAACATTGTTTAGAAAATCAAAAAAAGTAGAAAACCAGCCAGAATCGTGATCTTCATTGCATTAAATGCGTCATTTTTCATCCATCACAATAAGCATGATGAATATCACAAAAAAATTCACTTTGTCTTTTACACTGCACGCCATCCTATTTACACAATTATTTTTGTTAATTAAAAACCCTGCCTTTTGCGTATTCTTAAATACGCAATGGGGTAGTTCTCTTGTTATCTTTTCTCATATTTGCAGAAGGGTTATCACTATGAGTTCAATACCACGCCGAGGTATATTAGGCATTGCCTTACTCTGTTCCGGACTCAGCGCTTCGCTGTACGCTGCCGAACCGTATACGCTGGATGCGAAAGATCTGACCTTCAGTCGCCAGCAGATCGCGGCAAAAGATCCGCTCTTTATGCAGGCCGAAAGCGCGTTGCTAAAAAAAGCCGACCTTGCGCTGAAGCACCCGCTGTTTTCGGTGATGGATAAAACACTGGTGGCGGCCAGCGGCAACAAGCACGATTACTACAGTTTCCCGCCCTACTGGTGGCCGAATCCAGACACCAAAGACGGCCTGCCGTACATCCGTAAAGATGGGCAAACCAATCCCGATGCCAACAGCGATGCGACTGATAAAAACCGTCTGGTGAAGATGAGTAACGATGTCTCCACGCTGGCGCTGGCCTGGTATTTCTCACAGGACGACCGCTATGCGCAAAAAGCGGCGCAGCAGATTAAAACCTGGTTCCTCGACCCGAAAACCCGTATGACGCCCAATCTTCAGTATGCTCAGGCGATCCCCGGCATCAATACCGGTCGCGGCATCGGGATTATCGACAGCCGGGCGCTGGTTGATGTGGTTGACGCTATTGCCATTCTGCAATCCTCCGGTGCGCTCAGCGACAAAGACGTGGGCGAGTTGAAGCAGTGGTTTGGCGATTTTTATCGCTGGATGACCACCAGCCAGAATGGCTTTGAAGAAGAAAACTGGCATAACAACCACGGCACCTACTTTGATATGCAGGCCGCCACTTTCGCACTGTTCAGCGGAAAAGCCGAGGAAGCCAAAAAACGGTTGTACGTGACCCAGCTGCGGCGTATCGCCGGGCAGTTTGACGTGGAAGGCCGCCAGATGGCCGAGCTGGAACGCACCCGCCCGTGGCACTACAGCAACTTCAATCTCGATGCCTATAGCCGTCTTGGCCGCCTGGGAGAAAAGGCCGGCGTCGATATCTGGAACTTTACCCTCGACGATCACAGCCTGCGCAAGGGTTATCAATACATTGCCGGGTTTATCAATAGCGATACCCCATGGCCGTGGAAAGATCTCGACAAAATGGATGATAAAAAAGCGCTGCGCAACATGGCAACCGCCGCGCATGCCTGGCCGGAAGATGCGTTGTTCCGCGAGAAAGCCCAGTGGCTGCGGGCAAAATATCCTGATGACATCACCACGCTCATCGCCCCTCTAAACGTGCCAACAGAGGTCAGGGATAACCGATAATGAAACAATTTTCTGGGCTATGGCCCGATATTGCCAGACGTGCAGCCGGCAATAGCGGCCTGATTGAACGGCTCATCAAGGATGCACAACCGGCGCTGAACGCCGAGGTGCGTATTCCGCAAAGCGGAATTGCCACCTGGAATCTGTACTATTTTTGCCCGCATCATGGGGTGCGGCTTATCTGGCAGCCGGACTCACCGCACCGCCATTGTTGCCCTGTCGATGGTGAAGCCTTCAGCGGCGAGCCGTGGAACGGCGCGTGGTGGCGAGAAATGAACGGGCGTAACGCCAGCGCCTGTCAGCAACTCGGGCTGCTGTGGCAGCTCACCGGCGAGTCAGCGTACCGCGATAAAGTGCGCACGCTGCTGATGGGCTACGCTGACGTGTATCCCGGCTACGAGATACACGGCGGTATTCCCCACAACGGTCCGGGAAAGATGAACGCCCAGACCCTGTGTGAAGCCAACTGTATTCTGGATATGGCGCTGGGTTACGATTTTATTCAGCACAGCCTGACCGACGTCGAGCGGGAACATATCTGCCGCAACCTGCTGCGCTGCGCGGCGACGTTTTTACAGGCGCATCGTAGCCCGCAAATTCATAACCACGAGGTGAAAATCAGCGCCGCGCTGGGCGTGCTGGGCTTTGTGCTGGAAGATGAAGATCTACTGGAGTTCGCTGTCAACGCCCCCTATGGGCTGCGCTGGCAGCTGGAGCACGGCCTGCTGGCGGAAGGGCTGTGGTTCGAAGGCTCGGTACACTATCACTACTATGCATTACAGGGCTTTTTCGCCTTTGAAAAACTGGCGCGGAACACCCGCTGGAGTCTGCTCGACGGCCCGTGGTACCCGCAAATGCTCAGCTTACCGCTCTCGCTGCTGCTGCCGGATGGCACCTTCCCGCGGCTCAACGACTGCATCGCGGGGCAGGAGAAACTGCACCACCGGGATCTCTACGAATTCGCCTGGTTTATCTGGCGCGATCCGCAGTACGCGGCCGTTTTGCACTTCACCCAGGCGCAGCCGGACGAGAGGGAAACCCTGCTATGGCGTGACTGCCCGTTGCCGGAAACCACGCCGGACCCGATCCCTCAGCAGTCGCTGTTTGCGCCGGGCGCGGGCCTGACGCTCTGGCGTCGGCCGCAGCAACAGCAGGCGGTGCTGATTAAACACAGCCCGTGGGGCGGCGAGCATGACCATTATGACAGGCTCAGCCTGATACTGTGGCAGCGTGACGGCTGGCTACTGCCGGATCTCGGCACTACCGGCTACGGCGCCAAAATGCATTACGACTATTACAAGAACAGCGCCACCCATAACACCCTGACGGTTAATCAGACCAATCAACCTCCCGCCAATGCGGCGGTGCTGGGCTGGCACATGGGCGACGATTATCTGTGGCTGGATACGGAAGTGGATTGGGGACAAGAACCGCCGCAGCTTAACACCCATACCCGCGTCGAGTGGGACGTCGAGGCCTGGCGCGAAGTGCGTTTTCGCCGCCGCCTGCTGTGGCTGGACGACGTGCTGATCGACCTCTCCATGGTCGATAACCCACACCGCCAGCAGCTTGACTGGACGCTGCACCTGGCCGCACGGGCGCTCGATCAAAGCGGTACGCCGATGCCCTTCTCGCTCAGCGGCCCGCTGCGGCACATGGCAGAGTCAACCATGACGCCGTTGCATGGCTGTCAGCCGCGCCATTTTGCCCGCGAAGGCGATACCGTGGCGCTATGGCTGGCCGGTGACGGCGAACTGTGGCAGGGGCTGGCGCCGGATAACCCGGCGGTACGCGACCTCAGCTATCTGGTGATGCGCAACCATCTGCCGCAGGCGCGATTTGTCTGTCTGTGGGATCTGGCCACGCAATCGCCGCTTACCGAGGTCAACGTGCACCATACGGCAATCGGCACGCAGCTCTCATTCTGGCGCGGTGAACGTGTCGCCCACGTCACCCTGTACGATGACCCGGCTTTGCCGCCGGATATTCTTTTCTGACCCACCGCCTTCCGGCAACGGAAGGCGCGCTTACCGCTTCTCGACGGTTATCATGCTGACGAAAGGATAGTACTGCCAGGGAATCGAGCCGCCCTGTTGGTACATTTTAGAAATGGTGCCGTCGAGGTAGAGCATCTGCCTCACGTTGAGGCGCGACTGTGCATAACAGGCAAAATCGTAGAAATTGGTTTCCCGCTCGCTCAGCATAAACACCACCTTACCCTCCGAGGTGATGCCGACGCCGTTGCGCAGCTTACGCGAACTGGCCGATGGCTTCAGGCGCCAGTTAATCACGCCGTTTTCGATCAGCATCGGCCCGGACTGGACCGCATAGTCCATTCCTTTGGTGGATTTCAGCTCATTGAGGCTGACGATCCCCGCCTGCTGCCCGCGTAGATAAAACACGCCGCCGGGTTTAATAAAAAAATTCCCGCCGCCGGAGGCGCGGTTCACGGCCACCTTCTGCTGGCCTTTTTCGATATACAGACCCAGCGGCACATGGGCTTTATCGTAAATGCCGCCGTTCATCGCCATCTGCACCCGACCCTCGTCGTTTATGGCGTTCAACAGCCCGCGTAGCGAATCGTAGGCTTTGCCGTTAGGTTGGCGCCAGTACATGGCAATGCGTTCGTGCTGGGCATCGACGGTGTAACTTTGTAGCGTGAGCTGGGGGTCTGTGAGTTGGCACGCATCCTGCGCGACTGCCGCCAGCGGCGCTATCGCCAGCAACAGGGGTATCATCCGAAAGGTCATCGTTTACTCGTCTTCATCCTCAAAACGGGCGACAATACGTTCGCCGGTATGCGTCGCGCGCAGCTCGTCAGCCACCAGCGCAATGGCCTGGCCGCTCGCCATTCCCTGCGACATCAGCTCCTGAATACGCTCGACGGCTTTCTGCTGCTGCTCATGGCTCAGTGAAGGTAATCCTGCAAACATCATTTACTCCTGCTACATTGTGAGCGCTTATTATTTCATGCTGCCCGATTATTAGCCATAGGCAGCGCAGACCCGGCTGGACTGAATAACGATGTTACACCCTTCAATCATGACGCTTCCCTGGCGACAGGACGCGGCAGAATTCTACTTCGCCCCGCTCAGCGCCTCTCCGTGGGCAATAATGCTGCACTCCGGCTACGCCGAGCACCCGCACAGCCGCTACGATATCGTGGTCGCCGAACCGCGTACCACGCTGCTCACCCACGGCGATATCACCACGGTTAGCACACAAGACGACACGATGACATCAACGGACGATCCGTTAGCTCTGCTACAGCAAGCGCTCGATAACAGCGGTTTTTCCCGCCAGCCGCTGGCTGATATACCGTTTACCGGCGGCGCCGTGGGGCTTTTTGGCTACGATCTGGGACGGCGTTTTGAGAGGCTGCCCACGCGGGCGCAGCACGATATTGCGCTGCCGGACATGGCGATAGGAATTTATGACTGGGCGCTGATCGTCGACCACCAGCGTCAGGTCATCACCTTGCTAAGCTATGGCGACGTGGAAGCTCGTCTGGCATGGCTACAGCAGCAGGTTGCGCCGCCGTCAGCCCCCTTCACCCTCACCTCGGCGTGGCGGTCCAATATGAGCCGCCAGCAGTACGGCGAAAAATTCCGTCAGGTGCAGGCCTACCTGCGCAGCGGCGACTGCTATCAGGTGAATCTGGCGCAACGTTTTCAGGCCACCTATCAGGGCGATGAATGGTCGGCGTTTGTCCGGCTGAACCGCGCCAACCGCGCGCCGTTCAGCGCGTTTCTACGCCTGGCTGACGGCGCGATTCTGAGCCTGTCTCCGGAACGTTTTATCCAGCTTCAACAGCAACAGATCCAGACTCGCCCGATCAAAGGCACGCTGCCACGGCTGGAAGATCCGCAGACAGATGCTGCGCAGGCGTTGAAGCTGGCCAACTCGCCGAAAGATCGGGCAGAAAACCTGATGATTGTCGACCTGATGCGCAACGACATTGGCCGCGTAGCATCGCCCGGCAGCGTGCGGGTGCCGGAACTGTTTGTGGTGGAGCCATTCCCGGCGGTGCATCATCTGGTGAGCACCATTACCGCAGAACTCCCCGCGGCGCTTCACGCCAGCGATTTACTGAGAGCCGCGTTTCCCGGTGGATCCATCACCGGTGCGCCGAAAGTCCGCGCCATGGAGATTATCGACGAGCTGGAACCGCATCGGCGCAACGCTTGGTGCGGCAGCATCGGCTACCTCAGCGCCTGTGGCAATATGGATACCAGCATCACCATTCGCACCGTCACGGCGACCAACGGCACGCTGTACTGTTCGGCGGGCGGGGGGCTGGTGGCCGATAGCAATGAAGATGCGGAATATCAGGAAACATTTGATAAAGTTAATCGTATCTTACATCAACTGGAGTCCTGAGCATGGCAGACCGTTCGTTGGATCTGGACGATTTTCTCTCCCGCTTTCAGCTACTTCGCCCACAGCCAACCCGCTCGGCGCTCAACGCCCGCCAGGCGGCGGTACTGATACCCATCGTCCGCCGCCCGCAACCCGGGCTGCTACTCACGCAGCGTTCCGCACGTTTGCGCAAACACCCCGGCCAGGTGGCCTTTCCCGGCGGCGCGGTGGACAGCAGCGACGCCTCGCTGATTGCCGCCGCCCTGCGTGAAGCCCAGGAAGAGGTGGCGATACCGCCCGAATGTGTGGATATCATCGGCGTGCTGCCGCCGGTTGATAGCGTCACCGGCTTTCAGGTCACGCCGGTCGTCGGCGTGATCCCGCCGAATCTGCATTATCACGCCAGTGAAGACGAAGTGGCGTCGGTGTTTGAAATGCCGCTGGCCGAAGCGCTGCGTCTGGGGCGCTACCATCCTCTCGACATCCACCGCCGCGGTAATTCGCATCGCGTCTGGCTCTCCTGGTATCAGCACTATTTTGTCTGGGGCATGACCGCTGGCATCATTCGTGAGCTGGCGCTACAAGTGGGCCTGAAGCCCTGACTATACTCTTCATGACCGCCGGTTTTCAGTATTAGTAAAATCACGGCTATTCATTAGTTAAATTCATGTGAATAGTTAAGCTGAACGCCGGCTTCCCTCATACACTATGCGCAGTGATTACATCGTTGCCGCAACGGCGCGGCAACCCTGTCAGGAGTGTTAAAGTGATTAGTATATTCGACATGTTCAAGGTGGGGATTGGCCCCTCATCTTCCCATACTGTAGGGCCGATGAAGGCTGGCAAACAGTTCGTCGATGACCTGGTCGAAAAGGGACTGATTGATGACGTGACGCGCGTTGCCGTCGACGTCTACGGTTCCCTTTCCCTCACCGGTAAGGGCCACCATACCGATATCGCCATTATTATGGGGCTGGCGGGTAACCAGCCGGATACCGTGGATATTGATGCGATCCCCGCGTTTATTCGCGACGTCGAAACCCGCGGGCGTCTGCTGCTGGCCAATGGCCGCGTCGAGGTCGATTTCCCGGCGGACGACGGCATGCGTTTTCGCAGCGAGAACCTGTCGCTGCACGAGAACGCCATGCAGATCCACGCGTGGGCGGGCGATACGCTGGTCTACAGCAAAACCTATTACTCTATCGGCGGCGGCTTTATCGTTGATGAAGAACACTTCGGCAAAGAAGCCAGCAACGCGGTAACCGTCCCCTACCCGTTTGCCTCCGCCACCGAAATGCTCGGCTACTGCAAAGAGACCGGCCTGTCGCTGTCCGGCATGGTGATGCAGAACGAGCTGGCGCTGCACAGCAAACAAGAGATTGAAGACTACTTTGCTAACGTCTGGCAGACCATGCGCGCCTGTATCGACCGCGGCATGAATACCGAAGGCATTCTGCCCGGGCCGCTGCGCGTGCCGCGTCGCGCGTCCGCCCTGCGTCGTATGCTGGTGTCCAGCGACAAGCTCTCTCACGACCCGATGAACGTCGTGGACTGGGTGAACATGTTCGCGCTGGCGGTCAACGAAGAAAACGCTGCCGGCGGCCGCGTAGTGACCGCGCCAACCAACGGCGCCTGCGGCATCGTCCCGGCCGTGCTGGCCTATTACGATCACTTTATCGAGCCGGTCACCCCGGATATCTACATCCGCTACTTCCTGGCCTCCGGAGCGATTGGCGCACTGTATAAAATGAACGCCTCGATTTCCGGTGCGGAAGTCGGCTGTCAGGGTGAAGTAGGTGTCGCCTGCTCGATGGCGGCGGCGGGCCTTGCCGAGTTGCTGGGCGCCAGCCCGGAACAGGTTTGCGTAGCAGCGGAAATTGGTATGGAGCACAATCTGGGGCTGACCTGTGATCCGGTTGCCGGTCAGGTGCAGGTACCGTGTATCGAACGTAACGCCATCGCATCGGTGAAAGCCATCAACGCCGCGCGCATGGCCATGCGTCGTACCAGTGAACCGCGCGTGTCGCTCGATAAGGTTATCGAGACGATGTACGAAACCGGTAAAGATATGAACGCGAAATACCGCGAAACCTCCCGCGGCGGCCTGGCCATTAAAGTACAGTGTGACTAATCATACTTTTCACCCCCCCAATACGGGTGGGTGAATTATTCCCTTCTTTTCCCTCACAATGTTCGCTTGCCACTACACTTGCCTTTACAGCACTGGTATTTTCAATATCACTCTATCCGCACTGAGCATCGGACATGCAAACAGCACAATGGATTATCAGGAAGTATCTCCGTAAGCGAATCGCTGTTTGTGTGATTATCGCGGTGGGTGCCTTTGCGCTTACCCTGGGGACGCGATTTATTTCGCAGAGTAGCGTAAATCAGCAACAGATCGATGCGCTGACATCCCATTCCGTCGAGCGCCTGAATAAAATATTACGGCCGGTGGAAACGCAGCGTCAGGCAATGCTGGCGCTGGTTGGCCAACCCTGTATGGCCATCCATCTTCCGTTGCGCAAACTGGCGGTTACCCTACAAACGGTACGCTCAATTGCACTCATAAAATCGGGCCAGCTGTACTGTTCCAGCGCGCTCGGCGCGCGCGATGTGGCCGTCCATTCCCTGCAACCGCAGTTGCCGACCAGCCAGCCGCTGCTTGCGCTGGCCACCGATCATTCCCTGCTGAAGGGAACGCCGATACTGATTCAATGGTATCCGGCGTCTGCCGACGGGCAGGACGGTGTACTGGTGTCGATTAACATTGATCTCATCAGCAATATTATTCTTGAACCCTCCCCACCACTGATTAACCACATCAGTCTCAACGTCGGTGGGCACCATTTTCAGCATGAAGCCGGTATTACCGACGCGCTGGTCAGCGATGGTGACATCGTCTATACCCGTGCCTCGACGGCGTTTCCTTTTAGCATCACCGCCCACAGTCCCGACGTCGAGCAATTGGCCTTGCGCAATCTGGTCTCCGAGCTGCCGCTGGCTATCATTATGAGCGTGCTGTTTACCTGGATTGCCTGGCTGGCCACCGCCGGGCGGCTCAGCTTTTCGCGGGAAATAAATATGGGGATCGCAGGCAAGGAGTTCAGTCTGTACTGTCAACCGCAGATGGATGCCCGCATGCAGCGTTGTGTCGGCGTCGAGATCCTGCTGCGGTGGCACAATCCCAGAGTCGGCTGGGTAGAACCGGACGTTTTTATCCCTATTGCGGAAACGCAAAACCTGATTATTCCACTCACTCGCTATGTGATTAGCGAAACGGCGCAAAAACTGCATCTTTTCCCTAAAGACAGCGAATTCCAGATAGGCATTAACGTTGCCGCTCCCCACTTCAAGAACGGTCGTCTGCTGAAGGATCTACATCAACACTGGTTTAGCCGTCAGCCCATTCAGCAGTTAACGGTCGAACTAACCGAGCGCGATGCTCTGCACGATGTGAACTACGAAGTGCGCAGCGACCTGGGGAATCACCAGATCAAGCTGGCGATCGATGACTTTGGTACCGGCAACAGTTCCCTATCCTGGCTCGAGATGCTGCATCCCGACGTACTGAAGATTGATAAATCCTTCACCAGCGCCATTGGCACCGATGCGGTGAATTCAACGGTCACGGACATCATTATCGCGCTGGGGCAACGGCTGAACATCGAACTGATTGCGGAGGGCGTGGAGACCCGCGAGCAGGCGCAGTATTTGCAGCGTCACGGCGTCCACTTGTTGCAGGGATATCTGTTTTCAGCGCCGATGCCGCTGGCGGATTTTCCGCAGTGGCTGGCCGAGCAGGAAAGCAGAAAAAACTAGCCCGGCGTCAACGTTGACGCCGGGCTACCGGGTATTACTCTTCTTCGTCGTGCGCGGAAACCAGCTTCACGACGCGCACCTGATCGACGCGATAGCTATTGGCTTCGGTCACGGTGATTTGCAAGGACGGCAGTTCAACCGTCTCCCCTACCGCCGGAATCTGACCGTTTACCGCAATCACCAGCCCCGCGACGGTCGCGTAGTCGTTATCTTCATCGACCAAATTATCGAGATCCAGGGTCTGCTGTAATGCATGCAGGTCCGTGGTGCCTTTCACCAACCAACCTTCACCATCGGCCACGATTTCCGGCGTTTCATCGGCATCCGGGAACTCACCGGCAATGGCTTCCAGCACGTCAAGCGGCGTCACCAGCCCCTGAACCACACCAAACTCGTTGGTCACGATGACGAAACTCCCGCGCGCCCGGCGCAGTACGCCCAGCAGGTTAATCGGGTCGAGAGTATCCGGCACGATAATCGCCGGGGTCGCCGCGGCAATAGCCAACACGTCTTCGCCCGCTTCCAGCGCTACCAGCAGCTCTTTGGCGCGGACAATACCCACAATTTCATCCAGCTCACCGCGGCATACCGGGAAGAGGCTATGCGGCGATGACAGCAGCTGTTCGCGAATTTCATCCACGCTCAGATCGGCGTCAACCCAGCTAATTTCACCGCGCGGCGTCATGATGCTGCGCAGCGAGCGCGAGGCCAGGGTCAGCACGCCGTTAATCATGTAGCGTTCTTCTTCGACAAATGCCCCTTCCGGCACCGGCACGTTCGGTTGGTGTCCTTCTTCCTGAGCGGCGCTCACCGGCTTGCGATTCCCCATCAGGCGCAGAATGGCATCGGCAGTACGCGCACGCAGCGGCAGCGTCGATTGATGACGGATAAAGTTCCGGCGCGCAATCTGGTTAAACAGCTCAATGATGATCGAGAAGCCAATCGCTGCGTACAGGTAGCCTTTCGGAATATGGAAACCGAAACCTTCCGCGACCAGGCTCAGGCCGATCATCAGCAGGAAGCTCAGACAGAGCACCACCACCGTCGGATGCTGGTTGACGAAGTTCGTCAGCGGTTTTGACGCCAGTAACATCACGCCCATAGCAATCACCACCGCGGCCATCATGACCGGCAGATGGTTCACCATTCCGACCGCCGTAATCACCGCATCCAGCGAGAACACGGCATCGAGCACCACAATCTGCATGACCACGACCCAGAAGCTGGAATAGCCTTTGCCGTGGCCCGAATCGTGCTGACGGTTTTCCAGACGCTCGTGCAGCTCCGTGGTCGCTTTAAACAGCAGGAACAGGCCACCCACCAGCATAATCAGGTCTCGCCCGGAGAAGGTCTGTCCCCATACGCTGAACAGCGGCGCGGTCAGGGTCACCATCCACGAAATCACGGAAAGCAGCCCCAAACGCATGACCAGCGCCAGCGACAGACCGATAAGACGGGCTTTATCTCGTTGTTTAGGCGGTAGTTTATCGGCAAGAATCGCGATAAAGACCAGGTTATCAATGCCGAGAACGATTTCCAGAACGACAAGCGTCAACAATCCGGCCCAAATTGACGGGTCCATTAACAGTTCCATAAACCACTCCAACGAGAGACGTGACGAGTCATCGCTATGTCATGTTTAAGCGAGACGATACCGGATGATAGAAAAGCGTGGCGCGAGGGGCCAGGAAGTGTGCCGCAAGAGCGGTTAATTGCGAAAAGGCGTCGGTGACGATCCATACTACGGGCTGATGCCCTATACTCCTGTGTGATTAAACGGATATACAACATAGCAAAAACAAATGACATTTTGGCAGAGATTTACGAGTCTTTGCAAAATGTAAGGTAATTTTTTGCAGCCTGAAATAATTGTCGGCCTTTAACTAAATTACGGATCTTCATCACATTAATTATTCTTTCACTGTCTAAAATAATTCTCGGTAATTATTGGTTTATCTCTCTAACCCTTGTCTGAATCGATTCGGTAACGACATCGGCTCAAAATGTATCAGGTCTACTGATGCACACGATAATAAAAGGAGGTAGCAAGTGACGATTGCTATTGTTATAGGCACACATGGTTGGGCAGCAGAACAACTGCTGAAAACGGCAGAGATGCTGTTGGGTGAGCAGGAGAATGTTGGCTGGATCGATTTCGTGCCTGGCGAGAATGCAGAAACGTTAATCGAAAAATACAACGCGCAGCTGGCAAAGCTTGATACCAGCAAAGGCGTGTTGTTCCTGGTCGACACCTGGGGCGGTAGCCCGTTCAACGCGGCAAGCCGTATCGTTGTCGATAAAGAAAACTATGAAGTGATTGCCGGCGTCAACGTCCCGATGCTGGTCGAAACCTTCATGGCCCGTGACGACAACCCGAGCTTCGACGAACTGGTTGCTCTGGCCGTTGAAACCGGTAGCGAAGGCGTGAAAGCGCTGAAAGCAAAACCGGTTGAAAAAGCCGCTCCGGTCGCGGCCCCTGCCGCACCGAAAGCCGCTGCGCCAGCGAAACCAATGGGCCCGAACGATTACATGGTGATCGGTCTGGCGCGTATCGATGACCGTCTGATTCACGGCCAGGTTGCGACCCGTTGGACCAAAGAGACGAACGTGACCCGCATTATTGTCGTCAGCGATGAAGTCGCTGCTGATACCGTGCGTAAAACGCTGCTCACTCAGGTTGCACCTCCTGGCGTAACGGCACACGTTGTCGATGTCGCCAAAATGATCCGCGTCTACAACAACCCGAAATATGCGGGCGAACGCGTTATGCTGCTGTTCACTAACCCGACAGAAGTGGAACGTGTTGTAGAAGGCGGTGTGAAAATCACCAGCGTCAATATCGGCGGGATGGCTTTCCGTCAAGGTAAAACCCAGGTGAATAACGCCATTTCCGTTGATGAGAAAGATATCGAAGCGTTTAAGAAACTGAACGCACGCGGTATCGAGCTGGAAGCCCGTAAGGTCTCCACCGATCAGAAACTGAAAATGATGGATCTGATTGCCAAAGCGGAAAAATAACCGTTCTGGCCCGTTTTTTAGCTTTCACACTTAAGTCTGTATAAGCAATAGGAGAAGTACAATGGAGATTACCACTCTTCAGATTGTGCTGGTGTTCATCGTCGCATGTATCGCGGGTATGGAGTCGGTACTTGATGAATTTCAGTTCCACCGTCCGCTGGTGGCCTGTACGCTGATCGGTGCCGTTCTCGGGGACATGAAAACCGGTATTATCATCGGTGGTACCCTTGAAATGATCGCACTGGGTTGGATGAACATCGGTGCGGCAGTAGCACCGGATGCTGCCCTGGCCTCAATTATCTCTACCGTTCTGGTTATCGCCGGTCACCAAAGCATCGGCGCGGGTATCGCGCTGGCGATTCCGCTGGCCGCAGCAGGCCAGGTTCTGACCATCATCGTTCGTACTATCACCGTGGCTTTCCAGCACGCGGCGGATAAAGCGGCGGAAAACGGTAACCTGACCGCGCTCTCGTGGCTGCACGTCTCTTCCCTGTTCCTGCAGGCAATGCGTATCGCGATTCCGGCGGTTATCGTCGCTGTTTCTGTCGGTACCAGCGAAGTTCAGGGCATGCTGAACGCGATTCCGGAAGTGGTAACCAGCGGTCTGAACATCGCCGGTGGTATGATCGTCGTAGTAGGTTATGCGATGGTTATCAACATGATGCGCGCAGGCTACCTGATGCCGTTCTTCTACCTCGGTTTCGTCACCGCGGCATTTACTAACTTCAACCTGGTTGCTCTGGGTGTGATTGGCGCAGTCATGGCCATCCTCTACATCCAGCTGAGCCCGAAATATAACCGCGTAGCCGGTGCCCCAGCTCAGGCAGCTGGCAATAACGATCTCGACAACGAACTGGACTAACAGGTGAGCGAAATGGTTGATATGACTAAAACTACCACCGAGAAAAAACTCACTCCGAGTGACATTCGTGGCGTGTTCATTCGTTCTAACCTGTTTCAGGGTTCATGGAACTTCGAACGTATGCAGGCGCTGGGCTTCTGCTTCTCCATGGTTCCGGCGATCAAACGCCTGTACCCAGAGAACAACGATGCGCGTAAACAGGCTATTAAGCGTCACCTGGAATTCTTTAACACCCATCCGTACGTAGCCGCTCCAGTACTGGGCGTTACGCTGGCGATGGAAGAACAGCGCGCTAACGGCGCAGAGATTGACGATGGTGCCATCAACGGTATCAAAGTGGGTCTGATGGGTCCGCTGGCAGGCGTGGGTGACCCGATCTTCTGGGGTACCGTTCGCCCGGTATTCGCTGCACTGGGTGCAGGTATCGCGATGAGCGGCAGCCTGCTGGGTCCTTTGCTGTTCTTTATCCTGTTTAACGCAGTCCGTCTGCTGACCCGTTACTACGGTGTCGCCTACGGCTACCGTAAAGGTATCGATATCGTTAAGGATATGGGCGGCGGCTTCCTGCAGAAACTGACTGAGGGGGCATCCATCCTCGGCCTGTTTGTCATGGGGGCGTTAGTGAATAAGTGGACGCATGTGAACATCCCGCTGGTGGTATCAACCATCACCGGTCAGGATGGTCAGACTCGCGTCACCACCGTGCAGACTATCCTCGACCAGCTGATGCCGGGTCTGGTACCGCTGCTGTTGACCTTCGCCTGTATGTGGCTGCTGCGTAAGAAAGTTAACGCCCTGTGGATTATCGTTGGCTTCTTCGTCATCGGTATCGTGGGCTACGCAATCGGCCTGCTGGGTCTGTAATATCTGCTGTACGCCGGGGGCCTGTGCCCCCGGTTTTTTTTATCTGGAGGCTTAATGACAATAACGGATCTGATACTGGTTCTTTTCATTCTCGCGCTGCTGGCATTCGCCATTTACGACCAGTTCATTATGCCCCGCCGTCATGGCGTTACCCTGCTCTCGGTTCCCCTGCTGCGTCCTGGACGCGTAGACAGCGTTATCTTCGTGGTGCTGATTGTCATTCTGGTTTATAACAACGTCACCCATCACGGCGAAATTATCACCACGTGGTTATTATGCACGCTGGCGCTGATGGGCTTTTATCTCTTCTGGATCCGTAGCCCGAAGATTATTTTCAAAACAGAAGGCTTCTTCTTCGCCAATGCGTGGATTAAATACAGCCGAATCCAGAAAATGAATTTATCCGAGGATGGCGTGCTGGTGATGCAATTAGAGCAGCGCCGTCTTCTTGTTCGGGTCAAAAATATTGATGATCTGGAAAAGATCTACAACCTTCTCATTAGTAATCAATAAGTTAAAATATAGCCATCGCTATAACTGCATTATTTTCACACAGCAGAGTTATAGCGTTGGCTATGTTTATTCCCAAAAACCCTGCCCTATTTATTAACCTTTTGATTACGCAATAAATCTAAATGAAAATCGTTATCATCAAAAGACGAAATATACAATACCAAGAGTTGTTTTATATTCTAAAAATATGTTAAGGTTGCGCCCGTCGTTGGGGAGTAGCTGATTTCCACTAGCTGGAAATGTACGTGTCAACATACTCGTTGCAAAACGTGGTGCGTACGGATTACATCAGTAGTCAAGCGAGACCATAGACGCATTTTCTGCTGATTACTGGGGGCAGAAATGTGTCGTATGGAAACTTCCCGGTCTGGACACGCTGATGAATTTAACCGCCACTATCCTCCTTGCCTTAGGTATGTCGATGGATGCATTCGCCGCATCAATCGGTAAAGGCGCCACCCTGCATAAACCCAAATTCTCTGAAGCGCTGCGTACCGGTCTGATCTTTGGCGTGATCGAAATGCTTACCCCGCTGATCGGCTGGGGTTTGGGCATGCTGGCCAGCCAGTTCGTGATGGAATGGAGCCACTGGGTAGCATTTATTCTGCTGGTATTTCTCGGCGGGCGTATGATTATCGAGGGCGTGCGCGGTAATGACGACGACGAAGAAAAAGAAGCGCCGCGTCGCCATGGCTTCTGGCTGTTGGTCACAACGGCGATTGCCACCAGCCTTGATGCGATGGCCGTCGGCGTTGGGCTGGCATTCCTGAAGGTCAATATTCTGACCACCGCGTTTGCCATCGGCTGCGCCACTTTTATGATGTCAACGCTGGGTATGATGGTTGGCCGCTTTATCGGCCCGCTGCTTGGCAAACGGGCCGAAATTCTGGGCGGGGTCGTGCTTATCGCCATCGGCGCGCAGATCCTCTACGCGCACTACATGGGCTAATCTGCCTCGCGGCGCCAGGCGTGAATCGCAAAATCCGTCTGGCAGCCAAACTGCGTCTGCTGCTGCAACGTCTCCCACACTTCCGGTTTCGCCCGCCACGCAAATGGCGTCATCTGCAATAGCGTCACCGCTTCACTACCGGTCAACTGCATTGGGTACGCCAGCGCGTCGTGGCTCTCGAGCGTAAACCCCTCAATCACTTCCGAATGCGGCGCATGCAGCTGTACTTCGTTGTAGATAAGCCCCTTTAGCTCCACGAGATGACGTGGCCCCGGCGTCACCGTAATCACCCACCCGCCAGGTCTCACGACCCGCTTAAGCTCGGACGGATTGCAGGGCGCATAAATGCGGATCACCGCATCCATACTGCTATCAGCAAAAGGCAGGCGCTGGCTGGAGGCGACGCAAAAATTCACCTGCGGATAGCGCTTAGCGCCAAATCGGACCGCCGTTTTTGACACATCCAGCCCCCAGGTTTCCTGCGTCAGCGCGGCAAACGCATGGGTGTAATACCCTTCCCCACAGCCAATATCCAGCAGCTGTTGCGGATTAATGGCTTCCAGCTTGTCGCTCACCGCATCGCGCAGCGGTTGATAGTGCCCGGCATCCAGAAAGGCGCGGCGAGCCTGCATCATCTCCGCGCTATCGCCCGGATCGCGCGACCGTTTGTGCTGCACCGGCAGGAGGTTAACGTAGCCCTCTTTCGCCCGATCAAACTGATGACGCTGTGGGCAAAGGTAACTATTGCCGCTGCGCGTGAGCGGCGCGTGGCAGAGCGGACAACTGTAGGACATAACAACTCCGGCGAGATAACAAAGGGCGAAAGTGTACCGCTATTCTGGCACGGGCGGAAGGCGACGCGAGGGTTTAAAGCGGATAGAGATAAAAATGATAAAGCCCCGCAAACGCGAGGCTTTATGTCTGATAATGTTGCGCTTGCGCGCCGCAAGATCAGTGGGTATCGAATCAGATAGCGGTTACGTTAACAGCCGCTGGGCCTTTCTGGCCGTCCTGAATTTCGAACTCAACGTTCTGACCTTCAGCCAGAGTTTTGAAGCCGTTACCCTGGATTGCAGAGAAATGTACGAATACATCTTTGCTGCCGTCAGCCGGAGTAATGAAGCCAAAACCTTTAGACTCGTTGAACCACTTAACTTGACCTTTAATCTTTGCCATTTGCAAAATTCCTTAGAGTGTTTTCTGCGCCCGCAGGCGTTTTCATAGATAAAACTGAGACATGACTGCATGAGGCACTAATATAAGGTTCGGCAGAGAAGCGGTATTCAACGTCAACGTGTTTACTCAGAACTTCTTTACTGATAATGCCATACATAAACAGAACTGTACCTCGTTTAACCCAAAACGTGTTATCACATACAACGTAAATAATGGCAAGCCATTTTTAAACGTGACTCGATCGGCCGCACAAATCCCAACAAATCATTTGCTCAAGGGCACATTTATGCCTAAGAGAACGCGCTGCCGGGGGGCTATCCGCATGCCGTAAACGTGACCTAGAGTACGGTAACGTAAGACATTTTTAACATAGACCAACTTTTTTCCTACGTCCAGAATGCCGTTACGATGACCAAAAAATTTATATCTTTAGATTAATTTCGCTATAACGTTTTCACCTGTCATTTTGATGGCCGGTTATAAGTCCATTCTTACCACATGATGCGCTTCAAAGATGTTCGGATAATTGCTCGCGTTATTTTGCACCAAAATAATGATCGTTTTGTGACATTGCCTCATAACAACGCAATAAAAACGTTTCGCTATTACGGAGTGGATTATGCAACGTTGATTCGCCTGGTTATTAAGCACCACTACAACATTATTACGGGTGATAAAATTGCGAGTAGAAATAATACACATCAATGAGTCATGAATAACAATAACATACTGTTATGTCATCAGCCGGGATGGAAGATTGACGCTGGCGCTGGCTGATGTTTGCGCAATACCATGACGAACGTACGCAATGAGATAAGACTGGCAGAGAAGAAACGGATATGCACCAGGGCAGTGCATGAGCATTCAGTCCGGCAGCCCATCGCAGGCTGCACGGAGTCATCACCTAAAGTTATTATCGTTCGGCAACCAGGCGAATAAAATCGTCTTTGTCGTCTTCTTTTACGTTTACCGCCTGCGGCGTCTCTTCTTCCTTTTTCTCTGGCTCATTGGCTTCGCATAAACGACGCAGCAGCGCATTTTGACGCTTTTGCTGATCGAGCAGCGATTCAAGGAGTTCGATTTGCTCGTTAGCGCGAGAACTGGCGCGATTCACAAAGAACCACAGAACCAGACCGACTAACAGTAGCAGGAAGGATAACGCCAGAGATGCCAGATTTAATGCCCCAGAACTTACAAGATCACTCATTTCACCACCTCAAAAGGAACGATCTATTCTACCACTCACATCACGGAAGGAAATGCTGCCGGCAAAAATGTTTTACCAGGGTATAAACCGGTTAATGCTACAAACGCCGCTGAAAAACTGAACGTCCTGATCGCACATCACGTTGATCATTTGTGTCCAGAGCAGCAGGCAGGCAGCAATCACGAGTATCAGTAATACCCACCGAAACTTTTTCACTCCACTCTCCGCATGAATTCTTATTCAGATATAACCAGGTTAGCATGCTAACCTTAAACCGCGGCTAACTGTAATGGCATCTCGTGCTTTTAGGAATCATAGACTTGTGTCAATCCGTAATCGCGTTACGGTAGTATTCATGAGAGAAATAATAGAAGAGGAATTATTATGCGCCTGTTAATCAGGATCATCGTTTGCCTGGTCATCATTGCGATAGGAGTACTGTTGAGCGGATATGGCGTACTGGCGGGAAGCCAGAAGACCGCGGGCGGTCTGGGGCTTCAATGTAAGTATTTGACGGCTCAAGGGTTCAGCACCGCATTTTATCTGCACGGTGATAACGGCGTGGTCGGGCGACCAAGTTGCCCGTTGCTGCGCAAAACAGCCAGCGTCGTCGACGAAGGTTAACAACAGACAAAAAAAAGCCCGGTGCATTACCTAATGCCGATCGTTTAAGGATCGATTGACCGATCCGGTGGCTGGTGTAAAAAGGGTTCATGTTCATCATGGACCCTTTTTAAATGGAACTTTCGCAAGCCCTCGGTATTATCAATGTCACCTCACCAGAGCACGCCCGTAGTCTCTCCGATCTCATTCCCACTGAGTTCATTCAGAAGGCGTTAACGCTGACAGATACGGTCACGCTTCGCAAACGCAAACTTCCTCTTGAATCGATGATCTGGCTTGTCGTTGGCATGTCCATTTTCTGCAATCGCCCCATGACCGAAATCGTGAATCTGATGGATATCACCGACAGAACCGGTGAGCCTTTCACCGCCCGAAGCTCGGTCATTCAGCGCCGAAAAACGCTCGGGGAAGATGCCGTGCGGGAGTTGTTCGACATTACGCAGCAGCACTGGAACCAGCAGGCTGCTCATCCGAAATGGCACGGCCTGAATCTGTTTGCCGTGGACGGTGTTGTCTGGCGTACGGCAGATACTCCGGAAAACAGCAAGGCCTTCAGCAGACCTGCCGGACGAAATGGCATCGGTGGCTATCCGCAGGTTCGGATGGTCTGCCTGATGGAGCTGAGCAGTCATCTGATCAGTGCCAGCGCCTTTGACAGCGAGAACGTCAGCGAAATGCGACTGGCAGCGCAGCTGGCAGAGAAAACGCCAGATGAGAGCATCACTCTGTTTGATAAAGGGTTTTACTCGCTGGGACTACTTCATCACTGGCAAACGTCCGGAGAAAAACGGCACTGGCTGCTGCCGCTGAAAAAGCACACACAATATGAAGTCGTGCGTAGGCTGGGACGTGGTGATGAGCTTGTTGAACTGACAACCAGCCCACTGGCCCGGAAACAGTGGCCCACACTCCCCGAGCGTTTAACCGCCAGGCTGCTGACCCGAACGGTTGATGGCAAAGAAAGGCAGGTTCTGACATCCCTGACAGACCAGAATCGTTATCCTGGTAATGATATCAGTGAGTTATATCGTCACAGATGGGAAATTGAACTGGGTTATCGGGAAGCGAAGCAGGGGATGCTGGACAGTCGCTGGACGCTACGCAGCAAGTTGCCAGAGCTGGTGCGACAGGAGTTGTGGGGTGTGCTGCTGACTTACAACCTGGTGAGGTATCAGATGGTGAGGATGGCGTTCGAACTGAAAGGAGATTATCTGCCTTATCAGCTGAGCTTTAGCGGCTCAATAAGTGAAATAACCCGGCTGCTGATAACGTTGCCATGGGCTTCACCGGGTAAGATGCCGGGTGAGTTAAGGACGTTATATGAAAAAGCAAAATGGCTGGTCTTACCGGGAAGAAGAGAGCGAAGTTACCCTCGGGAATTAAGAGTGAAAGCCCAGAAATACCCACTGAGAAAAAATGCTGACCACCTTAAGTGATCAGCATTAGGTGCATTACCGGGCTTTTTTATTTCGCGATCAGAACGGGTAGTCGTTATAGCCCATCTGCTCGGAAATTTTACGCGCAGCGGTATGCAGCATCTCCACATACTCATGCAGGCGCTCTTCAGAGAAACGCAGCGTAGGGAAAGAGATACTCAAACCGGCGATCACCACGCCAAAACGGTCAAAGACCGGCACGCCGATACAGCGCAACCCTTCTTCCTGCTCTTCGTTATCCTCGCCATAACCCTGCTTACGCACCTGTTCCAGCACGGTGATCAGCTCATCGGTGTTGGCAATCGTGCGCTCGGTGCTGCACTTATACTCAACGCCTTCGAGGATCTGGCGAACTTCAGCGGTATCACGCCAGGCCAACAGAACCTTACCAATAGCCGTACTGTACAGCGGGTTACGACGCCCTACGCGGGAGTACATACGCAGGTTATACATGGAGTCAATTTTATGGATGTAGACAATGCTGTCTTCATCAAGCGCACCCAGGTGAATGGTCTCTTTCGTCAGACGAGAGAGTTCACGCATCTGTATGTCCGCGCTGCGGATCAGATCGACGTTTTGCAACGCCCGAGCGCCCAGCTCAAAAAGCTTCAGGGTCAACGAATACTTTTCAGATTCCCCTTCCTGGGCAACATAACCCAAAGACTTCATGGTTTGCAAAAAGCGATAAACGGTGCTTTTCGACATCATGACGCGCTGCGAAAGTTCAGTAATGCCAATTTCGCGTTCTTCGCCAAGCGCCTGCAGGATACCAAATACCTTTAGTACCGAAGAGACAGAATCTGGCTGCTTGTCCAAATCTGCTGCTGACATTTATCACCTCATCGCAACTGTTTTATAAATATTAGAACCGGTTTTTATTATAATTTCGCAAAGCCTCCGTAGCAATGAAACTTCTGTGACCTGGTTACAAATCTTAGACATTCAATTGATTAATCAATGCTAGAATCATTCTCTGGTTAATAATTTCCTCAAAAACAACTTTCCACATGACTAGAAACATGATTGATGGCCTGCCGCTGCCACAACGGTACGGGGCCATTTTGACGATTGTGATCGGCATTACGATGGCCGTTCTCGACGGCGCGATCGCCAACGTTGCATTACCGACTATCGCCAGCGATCTGAATGCGTCACCGGCAGCATCTATTTGGATCGTGAATGCTTATCAGATTGCGATTGTGATCTCCCTGCTTTCTCTCTCTTTCCTTGGCGACATGATTGGCTATCACCGCATCTATAAAGCGGGACTGGTGGTCTTTACCCTCGCTTCACTGTTCTGCGCCTTCTCAAACTCGCTGGAGATGCTGACCCTGGCGCGCATTCTCCAGGGCTTCGGCGGAGCGGCATTGATGAGCGTGAATACAGCGCTGATTCGTCTTATTTACCCACAACGCCAGCTCGGACGCGGCATGGGCATCAACTCCTTTGTCGTGGCCGTCTCCTCGGCGGCCGGCCCGACTATCGCGGCGGCCATTCTTTCGTTGGCGACCTGGCAGTGGCTCTTTTTTATCAACGTGCCGCTGGGCGTTATCGCCTGGCTGCTGGCCGTACGTTTCCTGCCATCGAACGGCACGCGCAGCCAGTCAACGCGCTTCGATCTACCGAGCGCAGTAATGAATGCCCTGACCTTCGGTCTGCTTATCACAGCGCTGAGCAGCTTTGCTCAAGGAGAGTCTATTAAGCTGGTGCTGGCCGAAGTGGCTGCGCTGCTGGTCATTGGTTTCTTCTTCGTCCGACGTCAGCTACGCCTGCCGGTACCGCTGCTGCCGGTTGATCTGCTGCGTATTCCGCTGTTTTCGTTATCCATTTGCACCTCCATCTGCTCGTTTTGCGCGCAAATGCTGGCCATGGTTTCACTGCCGTTCTTCCTGCAGACGATGGTTGGCCGTAGCGAAGTTGAAACCGGTCTTCTGCTGACGCCATGGCCGCTGGCAACGATGGTGATGGCGCCGCTTGCAGGCTATCTGATTGAGCGCGTTCACGCCGGTCTACTCGGCGCGCTGGGAATGGGGATAATGGCCTGCGGACTGTTTGCCATGGCGATGCTGCCCGCCTCACCGAGCGATCTGGATATTATCTGGCGAATGCTGCTGTGCGGTGCTGGCTTTGGCCTGTTCCAGTCCCCTAATAACCATACGATTATTGCCTCCGCCCCCCGCAACCGCAGCGGCGGTGCCAGCGGTATGCTCGGCACGGCGCGCCTTCTCGGACAGAGCACCGGCGCGGCATTGGTGGCGCTGATGTTTAATGTCTTCGGCAATGGCGGCACCCACTTGTCTCTACTGCTGGCAGGCACGCTTGCCGTCGTCGCCACGCTATTTAGCGGCCTGCGGGTAACACAGCCGCGCGCGCGCAGTTAAGCACGCTCGCCCGATGATAGCCACCGGTTGTCTAACGCGTGGCTATCATCGGGCAAGTCCAACAGCTTGTTTTTGAAAATAAACAGGCAAGCCTCATTAAAATTCTCCACGCCAAGACGTTCGGACAGCTCGGTTCGTTGGCGATAAAGCCCTCTTACCGACGTATTCAACATCTCGGCCGCTTCTTCCATTGTCATCCCCTTCATAAGCAGATGTAGCATCAGCCGCTCATCGTCGCTGAGCACAAGGTTTTCCAGCCAGGCTGAGGTTAAGCGGCGGCTTTTCATGTTCAACAGCAGCGTAAATAATGCCGTAATATCCGTCGGCTCAAGCAGGTTGCGTAAAAACAACTTCATGTTCAGCATTTCAGCTTCACGATAACGCATATCCAGCAAGATACAGGAGACCGGTTTTTTCGAGCGCGAGGCATCATGTATCAGGTAGTCATAACAATGGAGCGGTGAACGACTATCGATCAATACAGAATATTCGTCGGCACTGCCATCAAATACCTTATGATCAATCGAATCTAGCTGGATAATATCCGGAAACAACAGTTCAATGCCTCTGACGAGGTAGCTGTCTTGCGTTACTAAAAGTATAGATGTTGCCACAAATCATCCCTTATACATTAAAGCAGGAACATCCTTTCAGGAGAAAAGACAACCTCCATTGCATGGCTTATTATAATGGTGACAAACTTTTCTGATTTGATTACCTCTCTGCCCGTCATATCAAGACTCTGCAACAGGCAGGATGACAATGACTATTCGTGATTATAATTAAAAAACAACCACAGAAAAGATCCTGTTTTAGAGATTAAGAGTTTTTGTCATAAAACATCCTAAATATTGTCTGTTTACCCGTCATTTCACGACATAACCCACCGAACGCCAAAACCATCACATAACCACATGAAATACAACAAAATAGATCATTATCAATAATTTAAAATTAAATCCAATGAATCAAAAAACCCTAATTTTGCAGTTATCTACAGATAATTCCTAAAACATAGCGGCCATTTTCGGTATATTTATCAGCAAACCTATCCGGTGTATATTAGCGTTCATTCGGCCCCATCTGAGGAAATGCTTTATTACCTAAAGGTAAGTTAGACACGTCAAAAGAACAATCTGGTTAGCGCAATTATTACCTTTTCCTGAATCAGGATTGAAAGGCGGCCACTTTTTGTCACGGACACTGGATACAGTTATGGTAAATAGATATGGATAGCTCATCCCACCACAATAAAGCACGCTATTATCGCAACTCGAAATTATCGTTTTCATTTAGCCTGATATTACTGATTCCGGGTCTGGCATATGGTTCTCAATCCATATATGAACAACAGATTCAGCAAGCCCATAGCGGTAATTACTCCCCGTTTCTTATCTATGTTGAACGCTATCAGCAGCATAACGCCTTAAATGCCGGACAGGTTGCGGACTGGCTACAGGTGGCATTGTGGGCGGGACGCGATCGCGAGGTTATTCAGATTTGGCAACGCTATCAGGTGTATATGCCAATTCCGGCGCGAGGGGTCGCCGCCGCCGCACAGTCCGCGCGAAATCTACAGCAGTGGCAAACTGCACTATCGCTTTGGCAACAGGCGCTCATGCTGGCGCCTGATGATGATGACTATCGTATCGGTTACATTAAAACACTGGCTGATGCACGTCAGAACTCAGCGGCGTTGAGAGAGGCGCAGCGCCTACTTACTGAGCGACAAACCCCTGAGCATCTGCAAACGCTCGCCTATGTGTATCAACGACAGGGGAAAGACTGGGATCGGTTACTAACCGATACCCTCATGCTCGCCGAATATCCACACGATAGCGCGATGCTCAACGAATGGGTTGCGGCCCTGAGCAGCAACCGGGTTGATACGCCAGCGCAAGCACACGCATCGGCGGCATCGCTCACGGTCGCCGAATCCCGGCAGGTGGATCTCAACGCGGCGGCAGAAATCGTGCGCCTTGCTGACCTACCGACCCGAACGGAACAAGAACGCTTTTTTCTGGCTCAGCAGGCACTCAGCCGCTACGACGTGTTGTTAACGCAATGGAAAGACGCTCCCGATGCACAGCAGGAGGTGATGCGTGCCCGTCTCGACCGACTGGGTGCCTTCTATGCCAACGCCGACTATTCGGCGGCGATTCGTGAATACCAGATGCTACTCGCCGCAAAGCAAACCGTGCCCGACTGGGCTATCGGCTGGGTGATTTCAGCCTATCTGGAGCAGGAAAACGTCACCGCCGCCCAGACGCTCCTCGCCGAACACCCGGGCTATATACCGGACGCTGATGATGACCAGAACGAATTATTTTTCGCCCTGCTGGATACAGGCCAGTACCAAGCCGCCAGGCAATACGTTGCCCGGATAATGCAGAATACGCGCTGGGCCCGGTACGATGACGGCGACCCCATTGCCCAGCCTAACGATCGCTGGCTGACCGGACAATCACTCTACGTTCAATACCTCACGCAGAGTAACGCGTTGCCACAAGCGCAGGCGCTCTCTCGCCAGTTATCCGATTCCGCGCCGGGCAATCAAGGCCTGCAAATCGACTACGCCAACGTGCTTCAGGCTCGCGGCCAGCCCAGAGCGGCGGAACGGAAGCTCAAAATGGCGGAGGCGCTGGAACCTTCAAATATCGAACTGGAAAGCCAGCAGGCCTACGTTGCGATGGATCTACATGAATGGCATCAGTTGGATCTACTGACTGACGATATCATCGCCCGCAGGCCAAAGGATCGGAGTTCGCAGAAACTGGCCAGACTGCGTGATATTCAGCATTTTTCCGAGCTACGCGTTAATGCCGGCAAGGGGCTGTATTCCGACAACCCCATCAGCGGTTCGCACGACCTCTCCTGGGATGCCACGCTCTACTCTCCCCCGCAGGCAGACAACTGGCGTGTATTTGCCGGCACCCGCTTTGCACAGAGCCATTTTGATGAAGGTAGTGGCTCCGCACGCCGTCTCTTTGGCGGTCTGGAGTGGCGACCGCGTGATTTCTGGGGCGAGGCCGAGCTGTCAAGCAACCACTATCACGGTACCAGCAAGCCCGGCGCACGCATCGCCGCAAAATATCAGCCTGTCGATAGCTGGCAGTTTGGCGGCGAACTTGAGCGAATCTCACGCACCACGCCCTTACGGGCGCTGCGCAATGGTATCAGCGCCAACCGCGCAGAAGCTTCCATGCATTGGTATCAGAATGAACGGCGCGACTACCGTCTTAGCGCCGCTGCCAGCGATTTTTCTGACGGCAACCGCCGGCAGGAATACAGCGTGACCGGTCAGGAACGTCTGTGGCAGAGACCGTCGATGACGCTCACTCTTAACCCAGAAATCGCGGCAGGCGCCAACAGCCGCGCGGATACCCCGTATTACAACCCCGCAAGGGATCTCTCGGCATCCGCGTCATTCACCGTCGATCACCAGATGTACCGACACTACGACACGATCTGGAGCCAGCAGATCAACGCAGGCGGCGGCGTCTACTGGCAGAAACAGCGGTCCCCAGGCGCTATCACCCTCTTAGGTTACGGACAACGCGTTCAGTGGAACAACGTCCTCGATACCGGGCTGATGCTTAATTGGGATAAACGCCCTTACGACGGCAAACGCGAAAGTAACCTCGCCGTCACCTTTGATGCAACTTTACGGTTTTAAGGATGATTATGCTGAACACACGTCTCCGTATCAGCCTGGTGATGATAGGCTGGCTGTGCATGAGCGCAGTCGCTTATGCCAAAGCAATCCCTTTCGTTGCCCCGCAGGATCGCCCACAGCTCGCAGCCAGCCAACCGTGGCCGAAAAACCACTTCCTGGTGCTGGGTTATCACGACGTTGAAGATGATATCGCCGATCAGCGTTACCTGTCGGTACGCACCAGCGCGCTCAACGAGCAGATAAGCTGGCTGTTGCACAACGGATATCACGCGATCGGCGTACAGGACATTATTGATGCGCATCAATCGCGCAAGACGCTGCCGCCGAAGGCTTTTTTGCTGAGTTTCGACGACGGTTACAGCAGCTTTTATAGCCGCGTTTGGCCGCTGCTAAAAGCATGGAACGTGCCCGCGCTGTGGGCACCGGTCGGCAGTTGGGTGGACACGCCCGCCGGGCAGAAGGTCAATTTTGGCGGCTTGATGACGCCGCGTGAACGCTTTGCCACCTGGCAGATGGTGCGAGAGGTCAGCCGGTCGCCGTTGGTGGAAGTGGGGGCGCATACCTGGGCTTCACACTATGGTATTCCGGCCAACCCACAGGGCAGCCTCGAACCGGCGATTGCCAATCGGTTCTACGATCGGCAAAGCGGCCGCTATGAAACCGACCAGCAATTCACCCAGCGCATTAGCGAAGACGTGCGCAAAGTGACCGCGAAAATAGGTGAAGTGACGGGGAAAGCACCGCGCGCCTGGGTTTGGCCCTATGGAGAAGCCAACGGTACGACGCTCGCGATCGCCAAAACCCACGGTTATCAATTGGCCTTTACGCTGGACGATGGTCTGGGCGATGCGCGTGACATTGAAAATATTCCTCGTCTGCTCATTTCCGGGAACCCCTCGCTAAAAACCTTCGCCAGCATGGTGACACAGGCGCAGGAACCGGAAGCCGTGCGCGTGATGCAGGTCGATCTCGATTACCTCTACGATCCGGATGTTGCCCAGCAAACCCGCAACATCGATAAGCTGGTGCAGCGAGTCTATGACATGAAGATCAGCCATGTCTTCCTGCAGGCTTTTTCCGACCCGCAGGGCGATGGCAACATTAAAGCGCTCTATTTCCCCAATCGCTGGCTCCCCGTGCGCGCCGATCTGTTTAACTTCGTCTCCTGGCAGCTTCAGACCCGTGCCCGGGTTAAGGTTTATGCCTGGATGCCGGTGCTGGCATTCGACCTCGCCCCTTCTCTTCCCCGCGTACAACGCTGGGATCCGCAAACCGGGCGCACGCTGACCGCCACCGAGCCCTATATCAGACTGTCACCGTGGAGCCCGCAGGCGCGGCGTCAGATAACGGATCTCTATGAAGATCTCGCCCGCCACGCGCCATTCAACGGGATTTTATTTCACGATGATGCCGTCCTTAGCGATTTTGAGGACGCAGGCCCGCAGGCCATTAGCGCCTGGCAGCGGTCCGGTTCCCCCTACAGCATCGTCGATATGGCGCAGCACCCAGACGCACGTCAGGCCTGGACACGTTTCAAGAGCCAGGCGCTCGTGACGTTCACCCGTCAATTGAGCCAGGCCACACGGCGAATTCGTGGCCCGCAGGTCAAAACCGCGCGCAATATTTTTGCCCTACCGCTGATAGAACCGGACAGCGAGGCCTGGTTTGCGCAGAATCTGGACGATTTCCTGGGCGCCTATGACTGGACGGTACCGATGGCCATGCCGCTGATGGAATCCGTTGCGCCAGCACAAACCCATGACTGGCTGGCACAGCTGGTACGCACCGTGGCGGCTCGCCCCGGCGCGCTGAACAAAACGATTTTCGAGCTTCAGGCCAAAGACTGGAACCAACGGGCGCAAAATGCCGTCCCTGATGCGCAGTTGGTTGAGTGGATGCAGATTCTCCAACTCAACGGCGTGAAAAACTACGGCTATTACCCCGACGATTTCATCGAAAACCAGCCCGACATCGCTCGTATTCGCCCCGCGTTCTCTTCGTACTGGTACCCAAACAATGACTGATCGCCTTATCGCATTTTGTATTTTAGGACTGGTATTCGGGCTGCCGCTGGGCATCGCGGCCATTTTTACCGGCGAGTTGATTCTCGATTTCGTCTTCTTCTGGCCGCTATTTATGTCCGTGCTGTGGGTCACCGGCGGCCTTTATTTTTGGTTTCAGCTTGAACGTCACTGGCCATGGGATCCCAACACGCCGCCGCCCGTTTTAAGCGATGAGCCGCTAATATCGATCCTGATTCCCTGTTTTAACGAAGGGAAAAATGCGCGTGAAACGATCGGCGCGGCGCTAGCGCAGCGTTACTCGCATATTGAGGTGATCGCCATCAACGACGGTTCAGCAGATGATACCGCCGAGGTGCTGGAACAGCTCGCACGCGAGCAGTCCCGCCTGAGGGTGATTCATCTGGCAGAAAACCAGGGCAAGGCCGTGGCCTTAAAAGCGGGAGCAGCGGCGGCAAGGGGCGATCTGCTGGTGTGTATCGATGGCGATGCCCTACTCGACAGAGATACAGCGGCCTATCTGGTCGCGCCGCTGATTCAGTATCCACACGTGGGCGCGGTCACCGGCAACCCACGTATTCGCACACGATCCACGCTGATTGGCCGTATTCAGGTCGGTGAATTTTCCTCCATTATCGGGCTCATCAAACGCACGCAGCGCATTTATGGCCGGGTGTTTACCGTTTCCGGGGTGATAGCCGCCTTCCGTCGGCAGGCGCTGGCCGACGTGGGTTACTGGAGCCCCGATATGATTACCGAGGACATCGATATCAGCTGGAAGCTACAGCTGCACCATTGGGACATCTTCTTCGAGCCACGCGCGCTGTGCTGGATCCTGATGCCTGAAACGCTAAAGGGCTTATGGAAGCAGCGTTTGCGCTGGGCTCAAGGCGGCGCGGAAGTGTTTCTGGTTAACCTACGCACGCTGTTTAGCTGGGAACATCACCGTATGTGGCCCCTGTTTGCAGAATATGCGCTCTCTACGCTCTGGGCTTTTGCTTATGCGGTTACGGTACTGCTGTTTATGCTCAGCTACCTCGCGCCGCTGCCGGAAAACCTGGCCGTGAAAAGCCTGTTCCCCCCGGAATTTACCGGCCTGCTACTGGGCGTAATGTGTCTGGTACAGTTCGCCGTCAGCCTGTTTATTGAACGCCGCTATGAGAAGAGGGTTGCTACTTCGCTGTTCTGGGTGATTTGGTTTCCGATGGTGTACTGGATGATAGGCATGTTCACGACCATCGTCTCCTTCCCGAAAGTCATGCTGAAACGCCAGCGCGCACGCGCGCGTTGGGTGAGTCCCGATCGTGGTAAAGGAAGAATGTGATGAACGAAAATAGCATAATTTTAACCGAACACCGTCTGATGCCCCGCTGCTTTGACGCGGCGTTAACGCTACTTGCGTGGTGTGGTTTCCTGTTTTTTCTCTACGCCAACCTGTTAATGAAGCTGACGGAAGACGGCGGACAGCGCTGGGATACGATGGTCGAGGCGTTCAATACCCTGCTGGTGTACCTGCTGATTGCCGCCATCAACGGCTGGCTGTTGATTCTCTGGTATCAATATAACCGTCGGCGAACGCATGCCCGACGCCATGCCCGGCAGGCATCGCTACAGCGTGATGAACTTGCCCGTAGTTTTAATATCGCGCCACAGATTATTTCGGAGATGAGCCAGTACAACCTGCTAACGGTCTATCACGATAATATTGGTCGTATTATTGATTTAAAGGCCGCGTCTCACCCTCGCGGCTAAAAAAAAGCCAGCCCGCGGTCAACGGGCTGGCATTATTTTCGGCAACAACGATTACTTCAGGTATTCACCGCTGCGCAGCGCTTCAATACGCTTATCCAGCGGCGGGTGCGTCATGAACATTTCGCTCAGCGACTTTGACTTACCGTTGATGCAGAACGCCATCATGCTGCTGGCTTCCTGCGGCTCATAGCTGGTTTTCAGACGCTGCAGCGCCGCAATCATCTTCTCACGGCCCACCAGCTTCGCCGAACCGGCATCCGCATGGAATTCACGGTAGCGCGAGAACCACATGGTAATGATGCTCGCCAGAATACCAAACACCAGTTCCAGCACCGTCGCCACCGCAAAGTAAATCAGCGGGTTGCCGTTGCTGCTCTCTTCGCCGTCGTCACGGTTGCCGCCGAGGAAACCAGCCGCAATCTGCGCAATAACGCGTGAGATAAAGATAACGAAGGTGTTCACAATGCCCTGGATCAGCGTCATGGTCACCATATCACCGTTGGCAATGTGGCTGATTTCATGGGCGATGACCGCTTCAGCTTCGTCACGGCTCATGTTCTGCAGCAGGCCGGTACTCACGGCAACCAACGATGCATCACGACGTGCGCCGGTCGCAAAGGCGTTGATATCCGGCGCGTGGTACAGCGCAACCTGCGGCATAGCAATACCTACCTGCTGCGCCTGACGGGCGACGGTTTCCAACAGCCAGCGTTCCTGCTCGTTACGCGGTTGTTCAATGACCTCACCGCCTACCGATTTCAGCGCCATCCATTTCGACATCATCAATGAAACAATGGAACCGCCGAAACCAAATAGCAGCGCCATAATCAGCAGACCGGTCATGCTGCTCGACTGAATTCCCGTTAGGCTTAGCACCAGCCCAAACACAACCATCACGGCCAGGTTGGTCATCAGGAAAAGCGCGATTCGCATCATAATTTACTTTTAACCTCTTCTTAACAAAACGCACTATGCGATTATCCCTATCGTAGGGCTAATCCGCCGATTTTCAACGATCACGTGAGGCTAAGTCACGAGAAAGACACAACTTTACATTTTGTAGCATCATTGTTGACAAGAACATGAGGGAGATAAAAAAACAGGCACAATTGCTTGTGCCTGTTAGAGGTTACTTGCTTGCCGCCGGTTGTTCAGCGGGCGCGGATTTCTCCAGCTTCGAAAGGTCAACGGCGATATTCACCGTTTCGTCCAGATACGGGTCCGGCTCTTTATAGTCTTTCGGCAGATCGTCCAGTTTCTTGATCGGCGGTTTGCCTTCACGCTTGTAGCGATCGTTCACGCGCGCCAGACGGGTCGCATCATCCTCTTCGTTCTCTTTTTCACGCTGGGCGTAATTGAGAGACACAATACTGCGCTTATCTTTCAACGCATTGAAGTGCGCAATATCTTTGGCGATGTACTGGAACTCCGGATCTTTCGCAATACGATCGGCATGCAGCTTAAGCAGCTGAGGTTCGAACGGTGCCATGTCACCAGACTTCACGTAGGTCGCCGCGTTGATGCTATCCCACGGCAGCGCGTTGTCTTCGAACTTCTCGCCGGTTTCGGTCTCTTCGTTACCGGTCGGCATCATGATGTCCGGCGTAACGCCTTTACGCTGCGTACTGCCGCCGTTAATGCGGTAGAACTTCTGAATGGTGTACTGGACGGAGCCCAGCGCTGGCCATTCAGGACGCAGCATCTGATCGTAGATACGGTTCAGCGAACGGTACTGTTGCACGGTACCTTTACCAAAGGTCGGTTCGCCAACGATCAGCGCGCGGCCGTAATCCTGCATTGCCGCGGCAAAGATTTCCGACGCCGAGGCGCTGAAGCGGTCAACCAGCACCACCAGCGGCCCTTTGTAGTAAACCACGCCGTCGTTGTCGCTATCTTCGCGCACCTTGCCGTTGTTATCACGTACCTGCACCACAGGGCCAGACGGAATAAACAGACCGGAAAGCGAGACCGCTTCGGTCAGCGCGCCGCCGCCGTTGCTGCGCAGGTCAATGATAATGCTGCTGACGTTCTGTTTTTCCAGCTTCTGCAGCTGTACCTTCACGTCTTCAGTCAGACCAACGTAGAAGCCCGGAATATCGAGCACGCCGACCTTATTGTTGCCCGTGCCTTTCACCGACATTTTCACCGCGCGGTCTTCCAGACGGATACGCTCACGGGTCAGCGTCACAATACGGGTTTTTGAACCTTTCCCTGCCGGGAGAATTTCAAGGCGTACCTTGCTGCCCTTCGGCCCTTTGATCAGCGCGACAACGTCATCAAGACGCCAGCCGATCACGTCAACCATGCCCTTCCCGGCCTGGCCTACGCCGACGATACGATCGCCCACGCTAATCGCCTTGCTTTTCGCCGCCGGACCGCCTGCCACCATCGAGTTGATCATGGTGTAGTCATCGTCCATTTGCAGCACCGCGCCAATCCCTTCCAGAGACAGACTCATCTCGGTATTGAACTGTTCGGTGTTGCGCGGTGAAAGATAGTTGGTGTGCGGGTCGATTTCACGGGCGAAGGAGGTCATCGCCAGCGAGAACACATCTTCGCTATTGGTCTGCGCCAGGCGACGGATCGCGAACTTATAGCGACGCGCCAGGGTATCGTGAATTTCTTTATCGTCTTTGCCGGCGAGCTTGAGACTCAGCTGGTCATATTTGACTTTACCGTCCCACAGCGCGTTCAGCTCGGCTTGATCCTTCGGCCACGGCGCTTTGCTGCGATCGAGGTTAAAGGTGTCATTACCGGTGAAGTCCATCGGGCGCTCAAGCACCTTTAACGCATATTCATAGCGCTCAAAGCGACGTTTTTGCGCCAGATTGTAGAGGTCATAAAAGACGTCAAGTTTGCCTGAACGAAGCTCGTCGCCAATCTGCCCTTTCTTCGCTGCAAACTGCGCAACGTCGCTGGCCAACAGAACGTTGTGGCTGTAGTCCAGCAGGTTCAGATAGCGGTCAAATATTTTGGCCGAAAAGGCCTGGTCGAGATCGAACTGGCGGTAGTGAGAACGGGTAAAGCGCGAGGTAACGCGCTCGCTTACCGTGGCGTGCTGAGTCTCTTCCTTAAGGATAGGAAGCTGCTCAACACGGGTGATATCTTCCACCGCTAAGGCCTGGCCTGTTATTAATAACAGGCCAGCAAGCGCGGAGAGCCTAAAAAGTTTGTTCATGCCTGGCCCGGCCTCCGTTTCAGAACACCAGGTGTTCTGCGCGTACAATCATTGACATACCAGAAGTAAGCTGAACGCGAACGCCATCCTTGGTGATTTCCAGGATCGTGGCATCCATCGCGTTATTGCCCGCTTTAACTTTCAGGGATTGGCCGACCGTCAGCGTGGACAGGTCGGATACCGGCGTCAGTTTTTCTTCACGCACTTCACGGGCCGGTTTAGCGGCCGGTTTCGCGGCAGCAGCGCGCGGCTTACGCTCGGCCCCTTCTTTACGGCGTACCGGAGGACGTGGTTTACGCTCACGACGTGGCGCATCGCCTTGCTCGCCAGCAGCAGCTGCGGCTTCGCGTTTTTTCGCCTGCTGTTCAGCGCGCTGCGCCTGAACGCGTGCTTTGGCCTCTTCAAGCTGTTGACGCGCATGTGCGACATGCTGCTCGTCCAGCTCACCGCAAGGGTTGCCGTCGAGGTCGACGCGGACTGCACCGGCTTTGATACCGTACAGGTAGCGCCAGCTTGAAGTATAAAGACGTAATGCGGAACGCAGTTGGGTTTTGCTGAGGTTCATCTCCCCTTCAACACGCTCGACGAGATCCTGAAAAATGCCGACTTTCAGGGGACGAGCTTCACCTTCCGCGCTAAAGCACTGCGGAAAACGTTCGGCTAAAAATGCGATAACTTCTTTACTGCTATTCAACTTAGGTTGATTTTCCATGAAATTTCCTGATTACAACGGACGTAGCCAACAAGCCGCAGGCATGAACAGGCGACATTATAATGACGTCATCCGTAAATGCTACGTTATCCGTTGATTATCCTGCGACGGGTGCAAAGAATTTTTGGTAATCGGTGGCTTCAAGCACTTTTTGCAGGTGGCCAACCAGTTCACGCAACCCCTGTTCATCCTCTTCGCCAAAGCGCGAGAACACGGTGCTATCGATATCCAGCACGCCAATAACCTGCTGATTTACCACCAGCGGCAATACGATTTCGGCGTTACTGGCGGCATCACAGGCAATGTGCCCATCAAAAGCATGAACATCTTCTACGCGCTGAACGCGATTTTCCGCTACTGCGGTCCCGCAAACGCCACGGCCTACCGGGATACGCACGCAGGCAATTTTGCCCTGAAACGGCCCGAGTACCAGCGTATCGCCTTCCAGCAGGTAAAAACCGGCCCAGTTCACGTCAGACAGGCGCTCGTACAGCAGCGCGCTGGTATTGGAGATTACCGCTAAAAAACTTGTTTCACCTGCCATTAACGCCTGAAAATCACGGTTAAGTTCCGCGTAAAATTCTGTTTTGCTCATTATTCAATCACTATTGTTTACGATGTTACTGATTCGTTACCTTGCCTGGGCCCTTATAAAATACGCATTAAGTGCGTTCGGGCTCAAGATGAATCCATACTTAGGTTAAGATAGAGTTATACATTCATTTATCAATGTAATAAATGGCACTGAAAACATCACCTATAACGCCGACGAAAAAAATACGAATACACACGGTCAGCGAACCTTTGCCGTGGGCACATTACCAACGTTGCCCGCAGTGCGATATGCTTTTTCGGTTACCGGTCGTAAAATCATCGCAAAGCGCCTATTGCCCACGCTGTAACGCCAAAGTACGCGACGGCCGCGACTGGTCATTAACCCGTCTGGGCGCCATGGCGATTGCCATGCTGCTGCTGATGCCCTTTGCCTGGAGCGAACCGCTGTTGCGACTGCACCTGCTCGGCGTCCGAATTGACGCCAACCTGCTGCATGGGATCTGGCAGATGACCGATAGTGGGCACCCCATTACCGCCGCAATGGTATTTTTTTGCACCGTTGCCGCTCCCGCGGTGCTGGTAACCTCCATCGCCTATCTGTGGCTCGGTAATATTCTAGGGATGAATCTTCGCCCTGTCCTGCTGATGCTCGATAAATTAAAAGAGTGGGTCATGCTCGACATCTACCTGGTCGGTATCGCCGTGGCCTCGATTAAGGTCCAGGACTATGCGTTCCTGCAACCGGGCCTGGGGCTGCTGGCCTATATCTCTTTGGTCGTGCTCAGTATCCTGACGCTGATTCATCTGAACGTCGAACAGCTTTGGGAGCGCTTCTATCCTCAGCGCCCCGCTACGCGGCCTGACGGCGCGCTCCAGGTGTGCCTCAGTTGCCACTATACCGGCTATCCCGACGCGCGCGGCCGCTGCCGCCGCTGTCACACTCCGCTTCATCAGCGCGGCAAGCACAGCCTGCAAAAAAGCTGGGCGGCGCTGATCAGCTCCATGGTGTTCCTGCTCCCCGCCAACCTGCTGCCCATCTCCATCATCTATGTCAACGGCGGCCGCCAGGACGATACGATAATGTCCGGCATTCTGTCGCTGGCCAATAGCAACGTGGCGGTGGCGGCGGTGGTATTTTTTGCCAGTATCCTGGTGCCTTTTACCAAGATTATCGTGATGCTGACGTTGCTTATCAGCATCCGCTTTAAGTGCGAACAAGGGCTGCGTACGCGCATCCTGCTGCTGCGTTTTGTTACCTGGATTGGCCGCTGGTCAATGCTTGACCTGTTTGTTATTTCGTTAACCATGTCGCTCATCAATCGCGACCAACTACTCGCCTTTACGATGGGTCCCGCTGCGTTTTATTTTGGCGCTGCGGTAATATTAACTATTCTTGCTGTTGAATGGCTGGACAGCCGCTTACTTTGGGACGCACATGAGTCAGGAAACGCCCGCTTCACAGACTGAAGCGCGAATTAAAACAAAACGTCGCATATCACCGTTCTGGCTATTGCCGGTCATCGCGCTGATGATTGCCGGCTGGCTTATCTGGAATAGCTACGAAGATCGGGGCTCCACCATTACCATCGACTTTATGTCGGCGGATGGTATTGTCCCCGGCCGCACGCCGGTCCGTTTCCAGGGCGTTGAGGTAGGTACGGTGCAAGATATCCGCCTGGCCCGCGACCGCAGCAAAATTGAAGTTCGCGCCAGCATCAAAAGCGACATGGACGACGCGCTGCGTGAAGAGACCCAATTCTGGCTGGTGACGCCAAAAGCCTCTCTCGCCGGGGTATCCGGATTGGATGCGCTGGTCGGCGGTAACTATATCGGCATGATGCCCGGTAAAGGCGAGCCGCGGGATCATTTCACCGCGCTTGATACACAGCCGAAATACCGCCTGAACAACGGCGAGCTAATGATCCACCTGCATTCGCCGGACCTCGGTTCGCTCAACAGCGGGTCATTGGTCTACTTCCGCAAAATTCCGGTTGGCCGTGTCTACGACTACACGATCAACCCCAACAATCAGGGCGTCACCATCGACGTGCTGATTGAGCGTCGTTTTACCAATCTGGTGAAAAAAGGCAGCCGTTTCTGGAACGTTTCCGGAGTGAAAGCCGACGTCGGTCTGAGCGGCGCGAAAGTGCAGTTGGAAAGTCTGGCCGCGCTGGTTAACGGTGCGATTGCCTTCGACTCGCCATCCGACTCCCAGCCTGCCGCGCAGAACGATGAGTTTGGCCTCTATGAAGATTTGGCGCACAGCCAGCGCGGCGTGCTTATTCAGCTGCAGTTACCGAATGGCGATGGGCTGAAAGCAGGCTCGACGCCGATGCTGTATCAAGGGCTCGAGGTGGGGCAACTGACTAAAATGACGCTCAACCCGGACAGTTCTGTGACCGGTGAAATGACCGTCGACCCGAGTGTGGTATCGCTGCTGCGCGAAAATACGCGCATCGAACTCCATCAGCCGAAGCTGTCGCTGGAAAACACTAATCTGAGTCAGTTGCTCACCGGCAGCACCTTTGAACTGGTGCCAGGTGAAGGTGCGCCCAAGGATCGCTTTACCGTGCTTGCTGCGGATAAAACCTTGTTACAGCAACCCGGCGTACTGACGCTAACCCTGACCGCGCCGGAGAGCTACGGCATCGACGCCGGGCAGCCTATCATGCTGCACGGCGTACGCATCGGCCAGGTTATGGAGCGTAAGCTGAACGCAAAAGGAATCAGCTTCGCCATCGCCATTGACCCGCAATACCGTGACCTGCTGCACGGTGACAGCAAGTTTGTGGTGAACAGCAAAATGGACGTGAAAGTCGGTGTCGACGGCGTGGAATTCCTCGCGGCCAGCGCCAACGAATGGCTCAGCGGCGGCATTCGCATTTTGCCTGGAGAAAAAGGGCCGATGAAGGCCAGCTACCCGCTGTTCGCCAATCTGGAGAAAGCGCAGGAAAATAATCTTAGCGACTTCCCGACCACCACATTGATGCTCACCGCAGAAACGCTGCCGGATATTCAGACCGGTTCCGTGGTGCTGTACCGTAAGTTTGAGGTAGGCGAAATCACCTCCGTTCAGCCACGCGCCAACGCGTTTGATATCGCCGTACATATTAAGCCGGAATACCGTTCTTTGCTCACCGCTAACAGCGTGTTCTGGGCTGAAGGTGGCGCGAAAGTGCAGTTAAACGGGAGCGGTCTGACGGTGCAGGCCTCCCCTCTTTCGCGGGCGCTCAAAGGCGCAGTTAGCTTTGATAACATCAGCGAAGCGAATAACGGCACCCGCAAGGGCGACAAGCGGGTCCTGTTCCCCTCAGAAACCGCCGCGCGCGCGGTGGGTGGACAGATCACGCTACACGCCTTTGATGCGGATAAACTTTCTGCCGGTATGCCAATTCGTTATCTCGGCATCGATATCGGACAGGTACAAAGCCTGGAGCTCAATGCCTCGCGCAATGAAGTTCAGGCCAGCGCCGTGCTCTACCCGGAGTACGTCAATACCTTTGCCCGCCGCGGCACTCGTTTCTCCGTGATTACGCCGCAAATCTCGGCCGCTGGCGTTGAGCACCTGGATACCTTGCTCCAACCGTACGTCAACGTTGAGCCGGGCCACGGGGAGCAGCGTCGCGACTTTGAGCTCCAGGAAGCGACCATTTCCGATTCACGCTATCTCAACGGCCTGAATGTGGTGGTGGAGGCGCCGGAATCCGGCTCGCTGAGTATCGGTACGCCGGTGTTGTTCCGCGGCATTGAAGTCGGCACCGTTACCGGCTTACGTCTCGGCAGCCTCTCTGACCGAGTCATGATTGAAATGCGTATCGGCCAGCGTTATCAGCATCTGGTGCGCAACAATTCAGTCTTCTGGCTGGCTTCCGGCTATAGCCTCGACTTTGGCCTGATTGGCGGCGTCGTGAAAACTGGCACCTTCAATCAGTTCATTCGCGGCGGGATCGCTTTCGCCACGCCGCCGGGGACACCGCTGGCGCCGAAGGCGCAGGAAGGCAAACACTTCCTGCTGCTTGAGTCGGAGCCGAAAGAGTGGCGCGAATGGGGCACCGCCCTGCCGCGTTAACGACCGCCCTCACGCGCCGGTGTCCCGTCACCGGCGCGTTTTATGGTAGACTGCGCGCTCTTTATCTCCTTGTGGTATTCGCCAGTGGCTCAAAACTCTGTCTATTTTCCTGATGAATTCCTCGCGCAGATGCGTGAGGCCATGCCGGCTCATCTCTCATTTGACGCATTTCTTGCCGCCTGCCAGCGCCCGCTGCGCCGCAGTATTCGCGTGAATACGCTGAAAATCACGGTCGATGACTTCCTGCGTCTGGTTGCCCCTTATGGCTGGCAGCTGACCCCGGTACCGTGGTGTGCGGAAGGTTTTTGGATCGAGCGTGACGATGAGGACGCGTTACCGCTGGGTAGCACCGCCGAGCATTTGAGCGGACTGTTTTATATTCAGGAAGCCAGCTCCATGCTGCCCGTTGCGGCACTGTTTGCCGACGGAGTGGAACCGGTTCGGGTGATGGACGTTGCCGCAGCACCAGGCTCCAAGACCACGCAGATTGCGGCCAAAATGGGCAATCGCGGAATGCTGCTGGCCAACGAGTTTTCCGCCAGCCGGGTAAAGGTGTTGCATGCCAACATCAGTCGTTGCGGTATTAGCAATACCGCGCTGACGCATTTTGACGGCCGCGTGTTTGGCGCTGCCTTACCCGAATGCTTTGATGCCATATTGCTGGATGCCCCCTGTTCCGGCGAAGGGGTTGTGCGTAAAGACCCCGATGCTTTGAAGAACTGGTCGCTGGCAAGTAATCAGGCCATAGCCGAAACCCAACGCGAGCTGATCGACAGCGCGTTCCACGCGCTGCGCCCCGGCGGGACGCTGGTCTATTCCACCTGCACGCTGAACCGCGAAGAGAACGAATCGGTCATCGCCTGGCTGCTGGCGCGTTATCCGCAGGAAGTGGAAGTCTTGCCTTTAGGCGAGCTCTTCGCCAGCGCTGACCAGGCACTGACGCCGGAAGGCTTTCTGCACGTATTCCCACAAATTTATGACTGCGAAGGGTTCTTCGTTGCGCGGCTGCGTAAAACAGCGGCCATCGAAGCGCTGCCTGCGCCGGGCTACAAGGTGGGTAAATTCCCATTCACACCGATGAAAACGCGTGAATCCGCTGTCGTTGAAAGCGCAGCGCGAAGCGTGGGTATTGAATGGGATGACGCGCTAACGCTGTGGCAGCGTGACAAAGAGATCTGGTTGTTCCCTGCTGAAATCGCGCCGTTGCTGGGTAAAGTTCGTTTTTCCCGCATCGGTTTGAAACTTGCCGAAACGCACAACAAAGGCTTCCGCTGGCAGCATGAAGCGGTCGTTGCGCTGGCCAATACGCAAAAATTGGGTCACGAACTCACGCAGGAAGAAGCACAGGAATGGTATCGCGGTCGCGACGTGTATCCGCAGCGACCTCCCGCTCACGACGACGTCATTGTCACGTTCCAGGGTTTCCCCTTAGGGTTGGCGAAACGCATTGGCTCACGGTTGAAGAACAGTTTTCCCCGAGAGTTGGTACGCGACGGTAAGCTGTTTTCCAGCAGGTCCGAGTAGCGCTTAAAAAAAACGCACTTTTTCACTGGCGTAATTTTCTACGTTGACTACGCTGAAAAGGTACGGCCTAACTGGTCGTACCACAACGGTCAGCAGATTAACGGAGAGCATTATGAGTAAAACCAGCTTACGCATCGGCGCATTCGAGATTGATGACGCCGTTCTGCACGCCGATCAGCACGGTGAGCGAACGTTAAGCATCCCTTGTAAGTCCGATCCCGATTTATGTATGCAGTTAGATGCCTGGGACGCCGATACCAGCATCCCGGCCCTTCTTGATGGCGAACGTTCCGTTCTCTACCGCAAGCACTACGATCAACCGTCCGATGCCTGGGTTATGCGCCTTGTCTGACCCAAAAGGAACCCGCCCATAGGCGGGTTATTTATTTGGCGTGTGGCACCACTTTGTACAATGAGGCTTCACCGCGCGGGCGCGTTTTAAACCGACGATGCACCCACAGATATTGCTCAGGCGCACGTAAAATCTCACGCTCAATGATTTTATTCATATAGCTGGCAGCCGGGATCTCATCCCCACTCGGGTAATCGGTCATCGCTTCGCTGATATGCAGGGTATAACCTTTCTGGCAGGGCTTACGCACCATGGTCACAGTTAGCATGGCAGCGCCGGAAAGACGTGACAGTACGTTTGTTCCGTTGGTGGTCGCCGCTTCGGTGACTGAGAAAAATGGCGCGAACACGCTGCCTTTCGGGCCGTAATCCTGATCGGGAGCGAACCACACGGCTTCACCGGCCTTGAGCGCCTGCACCAGACCGCGCAGGTTACGACGGTCAATCATCGCCTTATTTGAGCGCAGACGCCCGGTGGTCTGAACCCACTCCATGAGCGGATCGTTATGCGGACGGTAGGTTGCCATCATTGGACGACATAGCCCCATCGCACGGCCGCCAAGCTCCAGCGACATAAAGTGGACGCCAACGACCATTACACCGCGCTGTTCTTTCAGGGCGTTCATCAGGTTGGCGTAACCTTCCACATCAAACCATTTTTTGACGCGAGCATCGCTCCAGAACCAGGCCATCCCGGTTTCAATCAGCCCCATGCCCAGCGACATAAAGTTTTGCTCAATCAGCTTTTCACGTTCCGCAGCATCCATATGCGGGAAACAAAGTTCAATATTACGCGTGGCAATCTGCTCACGGCGTTTTAGAAAACGGCGAGATGCTTTACCCAGAGAGGTGCCAAGCCAGTGTAAAAGAGGATACGGCAGTTGAACGACCAGCCACAGTAAAGCGAGTGCAAACCACTTCAGCCCATTACGCGGGTGAAGCAAAGCGGTATTAAAATTTTTGGACATCATTTTTCCAGCAACGAAATGCAAGGGTAACGCTTAAGGAGAATCGAATCCGTTCATTCATCTTTATGCGTTTGTGTATATGTTGGACCCTGCTGCATTCGACAAATTCACTTCCCAGACGTTTATTTACAAACGGCTGGTAACAGAGGTATGGCGCGGGGGTGGCAGACTGTGGCTCAACTCGCCGAGAGCATGCGCCTTTTTCATGCAAAAAAATAGCGAATTTAATTCACATTACAAAATAATTTTTTAATGCTAACGTTTTGTATTATTAGCGGGTTATGAATTTTCTAACATCATAATTTTAATCATGTTTTCTTTTCTTATCAGCGCGACGTTAGGTGGCGTTTTGACTATTGGTTGTGTTCGGGACAGAACATAAAAGAGACCGGGTAAGATTCCTGGCTACCCTCGCGTTTCTGCGCGGATAAGGGATAAGAAAATTCTTCTTTGCGATAAAATTTACGCCGATGAATCTTCCGTAAGCGTTAAGATAAGCATTCAGCCGAGCTGCCCCACCAGCGACTCAAAAGATGAAGGGAGTAACCAGAACATAATGCAGCGTCAGAACGTCTCATCATCACGTATAAAATCAATTGGTTACGATGCAAAGCAAAAAATACTGGAAATAGAGTTCTTCGGGTTAGGCATTTACCAATATGTTGGCGTCACCTCAAAAACGTACGAAACATTTCTCAGCGTGAAGTCAAAAGGACGCTTTTTTGATGGCGTCATTAAAGACAAATTCCTCTGCCGAAAAATAGGCTGAGCAGCCTATCGGGATTTGCACATAATGCATCGCCATAACAGATAGCAAAAAGCCAGCGATTAGGCTGGCTGAGTGACTCAGATGCGTTGTCGGGTGACGCGTATCAACTCCCTTTGTAAGTGGAGTATCCGTACTGACTTAGCAAGAGAGGGATATGAAGCTTTTCGTTGGTCTGCGTCACGGTGAATAACACCGGCACCTCAGGGAAAAATGAGGACAGCTTTTCACTCTTAAAATAGTCGCCCGTTTTGAACGTCACCCGGTATACCCCTGGCTGCATGTCCTTATCTTCCGGATACAAGGATTTAATACGGCCATCATTATCTGTTTTTCCTTTGGCAAGCATGTCCCAGCCTGTTGGCTGTTGCTTTTCCAAAGTGACGTCAACGTCCCTGGAAGGGATCCCCGTTTGCTGGTTTAAGATGTGAACACTGAGCGTTCCCGCAGGCGCACTAAACGCAACTGGCGTGAAGATAGCGGTAGACAGCAACATCAGACGGGCTATTTTGTTCATTTTTTCTTCCTGTGGTTACAAGCACAGGTCAAGCTTAAACGTGTTTTGGATAAAAAAAATTCAACTTTTCGTTAAGAATTCGGACGAGCACAATACGAAGGATAACGTACGCTTAGGCACATGCAACTAAGCAGATACTCCCGGAGATTTATCCTTGATGACAGTTGTCTCATTGGGCACCATATTGGTCTTGCAAAAAATACATTTTGCACCAAATGGATTTCTCTCTGAAACATCAAATATTGATGTTCGATATTGGGAACCATGACAGCATGGACACCTGAAGTGAATATTTAAATTCATAATTTATACCTCTTTGATAACAGTTGCCGCAGCGTGTTTTTATCGAAAATTTCGTTTTTTTACGTTCTAACGCGCTGCAAAACATCTAAAAAACACAAGCGACCTTCTAAATAAACGTGTAAGGTGTCAGTCCCTTAAATCAGGAGATGCCTATGTCCGGACGTAAAAATACATCATCAACCCGCAATTACTTAGTCAAATGTTTATGCCCAAACTGCGCAAAAAACTCTGAACATAGTTTCACCCGAGTCCAGAAAGGCTCTCAACTCGTCTGTCCGTATTGCAGTACCTTATTCAAATCCTCGCAACGCTCCTAAAAACATGGCTGTTGCCAAATGGTCAAGGTCGATATCGGACCGGCTCATTTGGCAATACGATTTGATGATAGGTTATGTATTTTGAATGGTGTGTGATGCTTATGGAGGCAGCCTAACCTCTTACGCACTTTATTTTTTACAAGCAGTTAGCTTCTGCTTTCAGACTCTTCATGCAGCAAACCTGCACTTCATCACATCGGCCAGTATACTCATAACAAAGGTAAAATACGCTGACCTGATGTTTATAATATATTGATCTCGTACAAACGCAATTCCAGGCCTGACTACTCAGGAATAAACCGTCATCGTTATTGCAGGCCTGGTTATCAATATTTATCGCAAAGAATCACACCCGCAGCGGCTGGGCCTTTATCGCCGCGTTGAATGGCGAATTCTACTTTCTGCCCTTCAAACAAAATTTTTAAATCATTCCCAGCAAAAGCAGAAAAATGAACAAACACATCTTTACTGCCATCCAGTGGGGAGATAAATCCGAAACCTTTATCTTCGTTATACCACTTTACCAGACCTTTCATTCTTGAAGACATACCGACTCCTTTTGAGCATCTCAAATTTGATGATTATAATAAACGCATCGTATTGTACGTTGGACTCAAAGAGAGGAGATATCAGCGATAGAGCCTGGCTATGAGGACTGTGTTGTAGAATGTTTTACGTTTGTTGGTATTTCAAACTGACAATCTCATTAATGCATTTCCTGCGCTGATTAGCAAATTTTATTTTAGCCGTCCAGGAGTCTCACTCTAAAATACACAGATAAAATTCGCTTTTTATTTTTTTAAGCGTATAATTTAACCGTGTTTTTCATCAAGGAATTTATTTGTCTCGTAAAATGACAGGAATTGTCAAAAGTTTTGATGCTATCAGTGGCAAAGGCTTTATCACCCCATCAGACGGCCGAAAGGACGTTTTACTCCATATCTCAGCGCTCTACACCAGCGAATCTGAATCCCTAAGACCGGGAGTCCGTGTCGAGTTTTGTCGCATGAATGGTCTAAAAGGGCCCGTGGCTGCAAACATTTATCTCTCCTGAAGGTATCCCCCGCAGCCAGGTTTTTAGTGCCTGCAATGCCCTCTGCGGCGCAGTATCCTCATATCTTCATCGCGATGCTATGCGGGTGATGCACCTGGCGTTCCACAGGGCCAGAAGCTTATCCGGCGGACTGTGCGCGGTGGCTCATGATGTTACCTTTACCCCTCGGCCATTTTGATACAAAAAATTAACAACAACGCAAAAAATAGCTGGACGCGCGTGGTGCTGAGTATGATATGGTTTATGCAGGATACGGACGTTTTGGGAGATTTTCGGTGAGTTTGCAATCACTGCCGAAAATAGCCAATAGAATGATATAGATAAAAAGAGACCGAATACGATTCCTGTATTCGGTCCAGGGAAATGGCTCTTGGGAGAGAGCCGTGCGCTAAAAGTTGGCATTAATGCAGGCTAAGTCGCCTTGCTTTATAAGAATAGATGACCGTGACAGCTTTTCCAGTCCACAGACCTGGAGAGTGGAAAATTTTCGTCGATTAAACGGTATAGCTTAAAAAAAACCGCAACCATTCTGCGTGAATGATTGCGGTTTTTTATTGATTATTAAACAGATACGCTATTCGTTAGCAAAGTTTCTCTGCGCGTTCAATAAACGGAGCGAGGCTCATTTTCACTCCCGGCTGATGCGGATCGTCAATCTGAATGACGCTTAGCGGCTGCGCCTGGGTCTTACCGGCCTTGACCTGCTGCTCAGCGACGTCGTTCAGCGGGTACTGCACCAGAGTACTGGGGTTAATCACATACAGTGCGTTATCAGCACGGCAGGTGAGCATGACCTCTTCGCGATTAAACGCCCACTTCTCTTTTCCCACCTCAAAGCGGCTCACGGTGATGACCTGTGCAGCCAGCGCGCTGCTGGCCGTCGTTAACAACAACAAAGAGAGAATAATCTTTTTCATAATTCGCCAGTTCAATTAAAAAGGTTCCCAGGTGGCGAAAAGACTGACGCACGCCAGCACCAGCGCCCCCAAAACAATTTCCACCTGCGTGGTACGTAAAAAGACGCGCTGCGCCCATCCATTCGCTGCCGTCATCCTTGGCACCAGTAAATAGCGGTTAAGCAGCGCCATGACAATCATCAGCGCAACCAGTCCCACTTTTACCCATAGCGCAACGCCATACGGTGTTGCTGCTGTGAAACCGCCCTGAATCATCCAGGCATTTACCAGCCCCGTCGCCACCGCAGCTGCCACGGCCAGATGCCCATAGCGGGAATAACGCATCATCGTGGTAATAGCTAACTGACGCCAGCGGCCTTTTGCCAACCGTAAACAGTACAAGAAGGGGACCAGACCGCCCACCCATGCCGCTGCGCAAAGCAGATGTGCTGCATGGTTAATACGCTGTAGCACTCCGGCTACGCCTTCATGCATCGCCGCATGGCCGACGCCCGCCAGCAGAATAAACTGCGCGACGCACAGAAGCAAAAGCCGCCGCATCATCTGGCGTGGCTGTACACAGGCAATACCGAAGGCCACCCATGCCAGCACGATTTCCCACAGCCAGACGCTACCAAACTGCGTGTGCAATACTGCCTGCCAGACCTCCGGACGCCAGGTATCAGACCAGCCATCTCCCATCAGCCCGCCTTGCGCCACCAGCATCAGCATGGCCGACAGCACGCTCAGCGTCAGCGCACTGCGCAGTAGTTGGGAAAAACGCTGAATCAACAGTCGCCGTAGCTCAGAAGGTGCCCACCAGCCCGCATAAAGCGTGCAACCGAAGGCCACCATCAACGAGGCAAAATGAATAAACCGTAAACTAATATAGAGTGCCGCTAGCATGGTTACTTCACACTAAACTGGTACTGACCTTTCGTTTTGTGCCCGTCAACCGACACCACGTGCCACTCAACGGTGTACAGACCGGGTGTCAGCGTCTGGGTCAGTGGCACCCTCATCTGCGTCTTATCATTTTCGCTGCGAGTGGCCTTGCCTGTTCCGATGACCTGCTTATCCGGGCCGGTAAGCTTAACGCCACTAAAGTTGGCTTCGATACCTTCTGAAAAATTCAGCGTCAGCATTTGCGGTGCTGAGGTGACTTCGGTATTGGCGGCAGGCGTCTGTTGTTGCAGGTGGGCGTGAGCCCATACGGGCGAGGAGCCGAAGGCACTCAAAAGAAACAGCGTGGCACAGAGCGTGCGAGGCGCGGTGAATTTCATTTCCATCATTCCCTTTTGTTATCAATATAAGTCAAAGAATAACGCTGTATAATGTTCACGTCGAGATGGGCGCCCCCTGGACTTGCCATTTTGCGAGACTCTTAGTAACTTTTGCGCGTGATCCTAAGGAGAAAACTATGCAAACCAATCTGGCAGCCCTGCCTCAGCAGGAAATGGATAAAGTTAACGTCGATCTTGCCGCCGCAGGCGTTGCATTTAAAGAGCGTTATAACATGCCAGTCGTGGCCGAAGTCGTCGAACGCGAGCAGCCCGCCCATCTGCGCGACTGGTTCCGCGAGCGGCTGATCGCGCATCGTTTAGCTTCTGTAAACCTTTCCCGTCTGCCTTACGAACCCAAACAGAAATAATTATTACTGTTAGTTACAATTCCTTACATCCGGTCTGTTACTATTGCTCAGAATAAAAACTCGCTGACAACGTGTTGAAGGACGCAACTATGCTGACATGGACTATTGCCGCAGCGCAATATGCGCCCCGAACGGGAGGCGTCGCCGAAAACATCACCCACCATCTGCGCTTTATTAACGCCGCCGCCGAGCAGGCGTGTAAGGTGCTTATCTTTCCGGAACTTTCTCTTACTGGCCCCAACGACGAACACACGCTCCCCGCGCCGCCCTGTGATAACCAACTACAGCCACTGCGCGACGCCGCCCAGCGCCACCAGATGACAATCATTGCCGGGCTACCGATGGAGAACGAGGGCAAGCGTATTAAAGGCATCGTCATTTTCGCTCCCGATGCCGCCACCCCGCTTAAACAGCAGCAGGGGCACGGTACCTGCCTGGCGCCAGAGTCGGACCAGGTCAGCGTCTTTGAACTGAACCATGAAGGCTGCGAACTTTCCCCTCAGGCGTCACTACTGGCTACCGTTAGCTGCATGGCGGAACCGCAGCAGCAGCGGACAACCCAACGCCTGCAGCGGTTTGCGCATAAGTACGCCATCGCGGTATTGAAGTCGAATTACGCCAGCGGAACCTTTTCCGGCGGTAGCGCGCTGTGGGATGAGAGCGGCCAGCTGATCGTGCGCGCCGACAGCGGAGAATTGCTGTTAACCGGCAGAAAAAGCGCCCAGGGTTGGCAAGGCGAGATCATTCCATTACGCTAGTTGTTTTGGCCGGGAGTTCGCCATGCTGCGCGTTATTGATACCGAAACCTGTGACCTGCAAGGGGGCGTCTTTGAGATTGCCTCCGTCGACGTTATTGACGGGCAAATCGTCAACCCGATGAGTCATCTGGTTCGCCCCGACCGTCCCATCAGCGCACAGGCGATGGCGATCCACCGGATTACCGAAGAAATGGTCGCCGATAAGCCGTGGATTGAAGAGGTCGTCCCCTTCTATCAGGGAAGCCCATGGTACGTTGCCCATAACGCCAGCTTTGACCGCCGCGTATTGCCGGAGATGGACGGCGAGTGGATTTGCACCATGAAATTAGCGCGTCGCCTGTGGCCTGGCATTAAGTACAGCAATATGGCGCTCTATAAGTCCCGCAAGCTGAGCGTAGCCACGCCCCCAGGACTACACCACCACCGCGCGCTGTACGACTGCTACATTACCGCCGCGCTGCTGATCGACATCATCCAAACCTCTGGCTGGACGCCGGAACAGATGGCTGACGTCACCGGACGGCCTGCGCTGCTCCGTACCTTTACCTTTGGTAAATACCGTGGACAGGAAGTGGCAGAAGTGGCGAAAAACGATCCGGGCTACCTGCGCTGGCTGTTTAACAACCTCGACCGCATGAGCCCGGAACTACGTTTAACGCTGAAGCACTACCTTGGCCAATAGCCTAGCGCTCCGAGCGCCCTGGTAGCGTTCCCTGGGCCAGGGCAATCAGGAAGGCATACTCCAGCGCGACCCCTTCATAGCTCTTATAGCGCCCGGACTTGCCGCCATGGCCGGCATCCATCTCGGTACACAGTAGCAACAGGTTATCGTCGACCTTAAGTTCACGTAGCTTGGCCACCCATTTTGCCGGCTCCCAGTACTGCACCTGCGAATCGTGTAACCCGCTGGTGACCAGCAGATGCGGGTAAGCCTGCGGCTGTACGTTGTCGTACGGGCTGTAGGATTTCATATAGCGATAGTAGGTTTCATCCTGCGGATTCCCCCACTCTTCAAACTCGCCGGTAGTGAGCGGAATCGACTCATCCAGCATGGTGGTCAGCACATCAACAAACGGAACCTGCGCCACTACGCCATGAAACAGCTCAGGTCGCTGGTTGATAACCGTCCCCATCAACATACCGCCCGCGCTGCCGCCCATGCCGTAACACAAATTCGGCGCGCCATAGCCCTTCGCCAGCAGCGCATCGCAGACGTCGAGATAGTCGTTAAAGGTGTTTTGCTTCTTGAGGAATTTGCCGTCTTCATACCACTGCTGGCCCAGTTCACCGCCGCCGCGAATATGGGCAATCGCAAAGACAAAACCGCGATCGAGCAGGCTCAGGCGGCTGCTGCTGAAATCGGCGTCCATGCTGGCGCCGTAAGAGCCATAGCCGTAGACCAGCAGCGGATTTTTCCCCCGACGAAAATGCTCGTGGCGATAGACCAGCGAAACCGGTACCTCAACGCCATCCCGTGCGGTTACCCACAGGCGTTCGCTGCGATAGCGGCTGGCATCGAAGCCTTTTACCTCCTGCTGTTTAAGCACGCGGCGCTCGCCGCTATCCATATCAAGCTCAAACAAGGTATCCGGCGTGGTCATCGAGGAGTAGCCGTAGCGTAAACAGGCAGTTTCCGGTTCCGGGTTATAGGCAATCCAGGTGACATAGGCCGGATCGTCAAAGGCGATAGCCGTCTCCTGATGAGTTTGCCGATGAATCTGCCGCAGGCTGGTTAATCCACGCTGGCGTTCTTCCACCACCAGCCAGTCGCGGAATAACGTGAAATCTTCCAGCATCACCGTCTCGCGCGCGGCGATTAACGTCAGCCAGTCCCCTTCTTCCCCGTTAACGCCACGATAGAGGCCAAAGTTTTTACCTTCGCGGTTTGAACGAATATAAAAATGCCCCTGGTAATGGTCAAGGCTGTATTCATGATCCTTACGGCGAGCTAAAAATGTCTGCGGCTTCGCGTCAGGCGTATCGGCATCGACCAGCAGCATTTCACTGGTTGTGGCGCTGGACAGCGCAATCACCACATACTGGCGCGACGAGGTCTTATGCAGGCTGACGTAAAACGTTTCATCCTGCTCTTCATAGATAAGCTCATCGTGCGTGGAGGGTGCCCCCACCTGATGACGCCAGACCTGCCACGGCAGCAACGTCGTCGGGTGCTGGCGCACATAATAGAGTGAACGGGAGTCGTTCGCCCACACCACGCCGGGCGAAACATTGTCAATCACCTCCGGTAGCCAGGTCTCATTTTCCAGATGACGAATCCGCAGGCTGTACTGGCGGCGAGAGAGGAAATCTTCGGTTACCGCCAGGAGATTGTTGTCGGGAGCGACGTTTAGCCCTCCCAAAGTATAAAACTCACTGTGCGCCGCACGCTTGTTTTCATCAATCAGCAGCGACCAGCTCTCCTCTCCCAGCGCCTGGCGCTGATAAAGGGCATATTCGCGCCCCGGCTCAAAAACCTGACGGTAGCGATAACCATTTTTGATATACGGCGCAGAAACCTCGCGCGGAGGGATCCGGTCCACAATCTCTTTCAGCACGCGATCCTGTAGGCTGCGCTGGGATGACATCACCTGGCGGCCATAGGCGTTTTCCTGCTGTAAATAGTCGATAACCGCAGGCCTGGCGCGCGTGTCATCGCGCAGCCAGTAGTAGTTATCAATGCGCGTATCGCCATGCAATGTCATGGCGTGGGGGATCCGTTTTGCTTTTGGCGGCATCTCATTATTCTTCTGTTTTAGTCACACCCTATAAGGGTGGACAAATTAAACAATGATGCAAGCAAAAGCGGTGATAAAAGTAATTAAAGTTGCTGTTTTTGCTGCTGTAAATCGCGCTCGATGCCCTCACGGACCTCCGGCGGCAGTTTCAACGCATCGCCCAGCGCGTTCAGGTAGCTGCGCTCCATAAAATGATCGATATCGATTGCCGCACAGCTGATGAAATAGAGTTCCAACGCTTCTTCTTCATTGTGGACGTCTCGCGCCAGACGTTGAGGGTCGAGCGGTTGTTCCATCGCCCGCGCAATCAGCGCACGCCCCTGCTCTGCAATACCGGCTTCACGCAGCTGCTGTTCAATCGCCTGCTGCTCTTTCGCATCGATATGCCCATCGCTCTTCGCCGCAAAGACCAGCGCCAGAATCAAACGTTCAGTACGCACATCCAGCGGCGCCGCCGATTCGCCGTACTGGCTGGCCGCCTGCGGGTCCGCGCGCAATTTATCTTTGTACTTGTTCCACAGCACGCTACCCGCTACCGCGCCACCGCCCACCAGCAGCGCGCCGGTACCGTACTTCGCCAGTATCTTTCGCGATGACTTACTGGCCAGCAGTAGCCCAGCCAAACCGCCTAACGCACCGGGCACCAGCATTTGGCTAAGATCGCTTTTACTCTCCCCCGATTTTTGCCCCAGCAGAGACTGCAGTTGATTAAGCCAGCCTGACATACGACCTCCTGTAGAAATAGGTGAGAAACTCAGCCTATGCGAGCAGATGTCAGGATATGTCTATGCCAGATAAAGATGCGCAAATATCCAGCATTAGCAACGTCTGACGGTTGTCAACGAGACAGACGCAAACGTTTTCGTTTATAATGCGCCAAATTTTTGTGAGACGGTGGAATAGGTAAAATGACGTTATTAGGCACAGCTCTGCGTCCGGCGGCGACGCGCGTAATGCTCCTCGGTTCGGGCGAGTTAGGTAAGGAAGTGGCGATTGAGTGCCAGCGGTTGGGCATTGAGACCATCGCCGTCGATCGCTACGCTGACGCCCCGGCGATGCACGTCGCGCATCGTTCTTATGTGATTAACATGCTCGACGGCGCGGCGCTGAAGGCGCTGGTTGAGCAGGAAAAACCGGACTTTATCGTGCCGGAGATTGAAGCGATCGCCACCGATATGTTGATTGAACTGGAACAGGCGGGTCAGCACGTGGTGCCCTGCGCACGCGCCACGCAATTGACCATGAACCGCGAAGGCATCCGCCGCCTGGCGGCAGAACTTCTCAAGCTGCCAACCTCAGCCTATCGCTTTGCCGACGGCGAAGCTCAGTTTCGCCAGGCGGTCGCCGACATCGGCCTGCCGTGCATCGTTAAACCGGTGATGAGCTCATCCGGCAAGGGCCAGACCTTTATTCGCCGTGAAGACCAGCTCGCTCAGGCGTGGCAGTACGCGCAGGAAGGTGGCCGGGCCGGTGCCGGGCGCGTGATTGTGGAAGGGGTGGTCAATTTTGATTTTGAAATAACCCTGTTAACCGTCAACGCCGTAGACGGCGTACACTTCTGCGCGCCGGTTGGCCACCGTCAGGAAGATGGCGACTACCGTGAGTCCTGGCAGCCGCAGCAGATGAGCGCGCTGGCGCTGGAGCGCGCGCAGGCGATCGCCCGCGATGTGGTGCTGGCACTCGGCGGCTACGGCCTGTTCGGCGTTGAGCTGTTTGTTTGCGGCGACGATGTGGTGTTCAGCGAAGTCTCTCCGCGTCCGCACGATACCGGGATGGTGACGCTGATTTCGCAGGACGTTTCAGAGTTCGCGCTGCACGTCCGTGCGTTTCTTGGATTACCGATTGGGGCTATCCGTCAGTATGGCCCTTCCGCCTCTGCGGTACTGCTGCCAACGCTGAGCAGCAGCAACGTGACCTTTGATAACGTGCAGAATGCGCTCGGCGCGGGTGTTCAACTGCGGCTGTTCGGCAAGCCGGATATCGCCGGTTCCCGCCGTATGGGCGTAGCGCTGGCTACTGGCGATAGCGTTGAAGATGCCGTTGAGCGCGCCAAAATCGCTGCAGCGGCGGTCGTTATTCAGGGATAAGAAAAAAGGCGGGTTGCTTGCGCATACCCGCCCTTCTTTTGCTTACCCGATCATCAGACCGGGTACCGCAGACACCTTACAGCTTCGCGCCTTCAACCGCTTCGCGAGCCAGCTTGGTGATGCGATCGTAGTCGCCCGCTTCCAGCGCGTCTGCCGGAACCAGCCAGGAACCGCCGATGCACAGCACGCTTTTCAGCGCCAGGTAGTCACGGTAGTTAGCCGGAGAGATACCGCCAGTCGGGCAGAAACGGATGTGAGAGAACGGACCCGCAATCGCCTGCAGCGCTTTCACGCCGCCGTTCGCTTCAGCCGGGAAGAATTTGAACTCTTTCAGGCCGTGCTGCATACCCAGCATCAGTTCAGAAACAGAGCTAATGCCCGGGATCAGCGGGATAGTGCCTGCGGTAGCCGCTTTCAGCAGCTCATCGGTCAGGCCCGGGCTGATAGCAAACTGCGCGCCAGCGTCGGTCACTTCTTTCAGCTGCTGTGCGTTAGTCACGGTACCCGCACCCACGATCGCGTCCGGAACTTCTTTCGCAATGGCGCGGATAGCGTCCATCGCGCAGTCGGTACGCAGCGTCACTTCCAGTACGCGAACGCCACCGGCAACCAGCGCTTTTGCCATCGGTACTGCGTGCTCAAGCTTGTTAACCACGATTACCGGGACTACCGGGCCAGTGGTCAGGATTGCTTCAGCCGTTGTTTTCCAGTTTTTCATCAGAAATATTCTCTCGCCAGATCTACAAAACGTGTCATCTTAAAAGGTAATACAGGTTGCGCCCTGCTCTGCACCGGACAATTTTTCCCGTAATGCGCCAAACAGTTCACGGCCTGTCCCCACGCGCGAAGCGCTCAGATCGGGAATATGCGGTTGGCGTGCGGCCAGTTCAGCTTCATCAACCAGCAGCGTCAGCTCGCCGGTCTGGCCGTTTACGCGGATCATGTCGCCATCGCGTACTTTCGCCAGCAGCCCACCGTCATAGGCTTCAGGGGTTACGTGAATCGCTGACGGTACTTTACCGGATGCACCAGACAGTCGTCCATCAGTGACCAACGCAATTTTGAAACAGCGGTCCAATAATACACCAAGTGGCGGCATAAGTTTATGTAATTCTGGCATCCCGTTCGCTTTTGGCCCTTGATGGCGCACAACCACGACGCAATCTTTATCCAACAGCCCCGCTTCAAAGGCAGGCAGCACATCATGCTGGCTTTCAAAAACCACCGCAGGCGCTTCAATCACCTGGTTCTCAACCGGTACGGCGGAGGTTTTCATCACCGCGCGGCCAAGGTTGCCGCTCAGCACTTTGGTGCCGCCGTGTTTCGAGAACGGTTTATCGAAGGTGGCAATAATATTGTCATCCAGCGACGCGGTGGCGCCTTCACGCCAGTCCAGTTTGCCTTCGTTCAGCCACGGCTCCATGGTGTAGTGAGACAGGCCGAAACCGGCGACGGTGTTCACGTCTTCGTGCAGCAGTCCGCCTTTCAGCAGTTCGCGCACCAGCACCGGCACGCCGCCCGCCGCCTGGAAGTGGTTGATATCGGCCGGACCGTTCGGGTACAGACGCGCCATCAGCGGTACCACTTCTGACAAGTCGGAGAAATCATCCCAGTTAATGATAATGCCCGCCGCGCGCGCCATCGCCACCAGGTGCATGGTGTGATTGGTTGAACCGCCGGTCGCCAGCAGCGCCACGATACCGTTGACCACCACTTTTTCGTCAATCATTTTACCCAGCGGCATCCACTCATTACCGTTGCCGGTCATGCGAGTTACCTGACGTGCCGCAGCGGCGGTCAGTTCAGCGCGCAGCGGCGCATCCGGGTGAACAAAGGAAGAACCCGGCAGCTGCATCCCCATGAACTCAATCACCATCTGGTTGGTGTTGGCAGTGCCGTAGAAAGTGCAGGTACCCGGCGCGTGGTAAGACGCCGCCTCAGACTCCAGCAGCGCGTTACGGTCAACCTTACCTTCAGCGTAAAGCTGGCGAATGCGCACTTTTTCTTTGTTCGGCAGGCCGCTGGCCATTGGGCCTGACGGAATGAAGACAGACGGCAAATGGCCGAATGACAGCGCGGCCATCGCCAGCCCCGGGACGATTTTGTCGCACACGCCGAGGTAAAGCGCGCCGTCAAACATGTTATGAGACAGACCCACAGCAGCGGACATGGCAATCACTTCGCGGCTCAGCAGCGAAAGCTCCATCCCATCCTGACCCTGAGTCACACCGTCACACATCGCGGGCACGCCGCCTGCAACCTGCCCCACCGCGTTCACGCTGTGCAGCGCTTTGCGGATCAGATCCGGATAGTGTTCGTAAGGCTGGTGGGCAGAAAGCATGTCGTTATAGGAGGTGATGATCGCGATATTGTTACGCAACATGCTTTTCAGCGACGCTTTATCGTCTGGCTGACAGGCGGCAAAACCGTGCGCCAGGTTGCCACAAGCGAGCTGAGAGCGGTGAACCGTTTCAGTTTTGGCTTGTTCGATACGTGCCAGATAAGCCGCGCGCGTATCGCGAGAGCGTTCGATAATGCGATTTGTTACCCGTAACATTGCAGAATTCATAAAGGCTCCTTAAATTTTTTCTGTCCAGGCTGCGGCTCACGACGGTGTATACATGGGGCTGACGAATAAATAAATGCCCGTATAGCGCAGCTCAGAGGCAAAGGTCTACTCGCAGTGTAATAAAAAAAGCCCCGGGGGTGAATCCTCCCGGGGCTTAAATGCGCAAAAATAGCACTACTTGCTGTGTTAGATCATGTTACCGGTAAAATAACACTTCTGGATTACCAGCAGACCTTACTCAAACTCGTTCCAGGAACGACCATCACGAGTAATCATGGCGACAGATGCCACCGGCCCCCAGGTTCCCGCCTGATACGGTTTCGGCGCGTCTTTATCGCTAGCCCAGGCTTCGGTAATCGAGTCGACCCACTTCCATGCTTCTTCCACTTCATCGCGGCGCACGAACAGCGCCTGAATGCCGCGCATCGTTTCCAGCAGCAGGCGCTCATAGGCATCGGCAAGATGCGTTTGATTGAAGGTCTCGGAGTAGCTCAGATCCAGCTTGGTCACCTGCAGGTTGTGCTTGTGCTCCAGACCCGGAACCTTATTAAGGATCTGAATATCTACGCCTTCGTCCGGCTGCAGACGAATGGTCAGCTTGTTCTGCGGCAGCTCAGGCCAGGTTTCTTTGAACAGATTCAGCTCTGGGTTTTTGAAATACACAACCACTTCTGAACATTTGGTCGGCAGACGTTTACCGGTGCGCAGGTAGAACGGCACGCCCGACCAGCGCCAGTTATCAATGTCCACACGAATGGAAACGAAGGTTTCGGTGTTGCTGGATTTGTTCGCGCCCTCTTCTTCAAGGTAGCCCGGCACCTTCTGCCCTTGCGCAAAACCAGCGGTGTATTGTCCACGGACGGTTTTTTCACGCACGTTGGTATGGTCAATGCGACGCAACGACTTCAGGACTTTCACTTTTTCATCGCGGATGCTGTCAGCACTTAAATCTGAAGGAGGCGCCATGGCAATCATGCACAGAACCTGTAACAGGTGGTTCTGGATCATGTCGCGCATTTGGCCGGCCTGGTCGAAGTAACCCCAGCGGCCCTCAATGCCGACTTCTTCGGCCACGGTAATTTCTACGTGATCGATAGTGCGGTTATCCCAGTTGTTAACAAACAGCGAGTTAGCAAAGCGCAGCGCCAGCAGGTTGAGCACCGTTTCTTTACCCAGATAGTGGTCGATACGGTAAACCTGGCACTCTTCAAAATACTCGCCCACCTGGTCGTTAATCTCACGAGAGGTTTCAAGGGAAGTACCCAGCGGTTTTTCCATGACGACGCGCGCCGGTTTGGCGTTCAGTTTCGCCTCGCCCAGACCGCGGCAGATGGCGCCAAAGGTGCTTGGCGGCATAGCAAAGTAGTTAATGGTAATGCGATTTTTTTGATCAAGCATCTCACCCAGACGCGAAAACGCCGGGGCATCATTCACATCAAGGTTGCAGAAATCAAGACGCGCGCTGAGGGTGTTCCACAAACCTTCATCAATTTTCTCTTTCATGAAGGTTTCGAGCGCTTCGCGGACAACTTTGGTGTATGCCGCTTTATCCCAGTCTGCACGGCCTACGCCGATAATCCGGGTGTCCGGATTAATCTGGCCGGCTTTTTCCAGCTGATACAGGGAAGGCAGCAGTTTTCGGCGGGCCAGGTCTCCCTTCGCGCCGAAAATGACCAGATCGCATGCCTGGGCCGTTTGCGTTACCGCCATGTCATTCTCCTCGGTTTATATTCCTGGTTCTATGCCAGGCTATCTACCCGTCGCCGTTCAGGTTTTCATGAAAACGACGGATATCGTTGTAATTTTCTTACGGTGCACTGTACTGTGTTTACGAAATTGCCGAAACCCTTTAACGGCATTGACCGCCTCCGATCGCACAATTCGGAACCACCACGGTCATATCATGAGGGCAATTGACCTGTTTTGTTCGTTCTTTCGCCCAGGCGGCGTCTGTTAAAACACGACACCGATCATGTAATGAAAAAAAACAACATATTTTGCTGTTCCTATTCACTTTTCATCCCGCTTCAAGCGTATATTCTTGCTAAAACGCCTGCAGATTTCACCCATTAATGGAATCGTTTCAATCTATGAGCGCCTTGTCACGATGAACATGCTGGAAAGAATCCAGTCCCAACTGGAAAACCTTAGCAAATCCGAGCGAAAAGTCGCGGAAGTCATTCTGGCGGCTCCCGAACAGGCAATTCATTCAAGCATTGCCGCGCTTGCCCTGGAAGCTGAGGTCAGTGAACCTACGGTTAATCGCTTCTGCCGCAGTCTGGAAACGCGAGGCTTTCCTGATTTTAAACTGCATCTTGCCCAAAGTCTGGCAAACGGTACACCGTATGTTAATCGTAATGTGGACGAAGATGACAGCGTTGAAGCCTATACGGCCAAAATATTCGAATCGGCCATGGCGAGCCTTGCGCATGTGCGTCAATCGCTCGATATGTCGGCGGTGAATCGCGCGGTCGATCTGCTAACCCAGGCGAAAAAAATCGCCTTCTTTGGGCTCGGTTCTTCCGCCGCGGTGGCGCACGACGCCATGAACAAATTTTTTCGCTTTAACGTCCCTGTCATCTATTCCGATGACATCGTTTTGCAACGAATGAGCTGTATGAATTGCAGCGACGACGACGTTGTGGTGCTCATTTCTCACACCGGCCGAACGAAAAGTCTGGTCGAGGTAGCGCAGGTGGCGAGGGAAAATGATGCGATGGTCATCGCCATCACTTCCGCCGGTACGCCGCTGGCCCGCGAGGCCACGCTCGCCATCACGCTGGACGTTCCTGAAGATACCGATATCTACATGCCGATGGTGTCCCGCCTGGCGCAGCTGACCGTGATCGACGTCCTGGCCACCGGCTTTACCTTACGACGCGGGGCGAAATTCAGGGATAACTTGAAGCGAGTCAAAGAAGCGTTAAAAGAATCGCGCTTTGATAAAGAACTATCGACACACAGCGATAATCACTAAAAGCGATAAAAAGAGTGTAACCTATTTAAGCATTCGGTAACCCGTTATTGGCATATTGCCGAATTCCTGTTCACGCAACACCTGAGTTGTATTAGTCAACGGAGTATTACATGTCCAGAAGGCTTCGCAGAACCAAGATCGTCACCACGTTAGGCCCAGCAACCGATCGCGATAACAACCTTGAAAAGGTTATTTCCGCCGGCGCTAACGTCGTACGTATGAATTTCTCTCACGGTACGCCAGAAGATCATCAGCTACGTGCCGACAAAGTACGCGAAATTGCAGCAAAACTGGGGCGCCATGTAGCCATCCTTGGCGATCTGCAAGGTCCAAAAATCCGCGTATCGACCTTCAAGGAAGGCAAAGTTTTCCTCAATATCGGCGACAAATTCCTGCTGGACGCCAACCTGGGTAAAGGTGAAGGCGACAAAGAGAAAGTGGGTATCGACTACAAAGGTCTGCCTGCCGACGTCGTACCGGGCGACATCCTGCTGCTGGATGATGGCCGCGTGCAGTTAAAAGTGCTGGAAGTTCAGGGCATGAAGGTGTTCACCGAAGTCACCGTCGGCGGCCCGCTGTCCAACAATAAAGGCATCAACAAATTAGGTGGCGGCCTCTCCGCTGAAGCGCTGACCGAAAAAGACAAGGCCGATATTCTGACCGCCGCCAAAATCGGCGTCGACTATCTGGCTGTCTCCTTCCCGCGCTGCGGCGAAGATCTGAACTACGCTCGCCGTCTGGCCCGCGAAGCCGGCTGCGATGCGAAAATTGTCTCCAAAGTTGAGCGTGCGGAAGCCGTCTGCAGCCAGGACGCGATGGACGATATCATTCTCGCTTCCGACGTTGTGATGGTGGCCCGTGGCGACCTGGGCGTAGAAATTGGCGACCCGGAGCTGGTGGGTATTCAGAAAGCGCTCATTCGTCGTGCGCGTCAGCTGAACCGCGCGGTCATTACCGCGACCCAGATGATGGAGTCGATGATCACCAACCCGATGCCGACTCGTGCGGAAGTGATGGACGTGGCGAACGCCGTGCTGGATGGTACCGATGCGGTGATGCTTTCTGCGGAAACCGCGGCCGGTCAATATCCGTCTGAAACCGTCGCCGCCATGGCGCGCGTGTGCCTGGGCGCAGAAAAGATCCCAAGCATCAACGTGTCTAAACACCGTCTGGACGTACAGTTCGACAACGTTGAAGAAGCGATCGCCATGTCGGCAATGTATGCGGCAAACCACCTGAAAGGGATTACCGCCATCATCACCATGACCGAATCCGGCCGTACCGCGCTGATGACCTCGCGCATCACCTCCGGTCTGCCGATTTTCGCCATGTCTCGCCATGAACGTACGTTGAACCTGACCGCGCTGTACCGTGGCGTTACGCCGGTATTCTTCGACAGCGCCTGCGACGGCGTCGCGGCAGCCCACGATGCGGTAAACCTGCTGCGCGACAAAGGCTATCTGATGTCCGGCGACCTGGTGATTGTGACCCAGGGCGACGTGATGAGTACCGTGGGTTCAACCAACACCACGCGCATTCTGACCGTCGAGTAATACGCACGTCATCAACATAAAAAAACCGGACGATGTCCGGTTTTTTTGCACTCAGAACAGGGCGGGAATGGCCTGGGGTAACCCCAGTGTCGCTTTGCTCGCCCGGGCGATGCGTTATTTCTTTTTCTTTGGGTAGAGCTCTTTGCGCTGATACGGCTCGATTTCGCCGGGCTTACGCGTCTTCAGCAGCTTCAGGATCCACGTATACTGCTCGGCATGCGGGCCCACAAAGATCTCCACTTCTTCATTCATGCGGCGTGCAATGGTGTTGTCATCCGCTTCCAGCAGATCGTCCATCGGCGGGCGCACCAGTATCGTCAAACGATGCGTTTCACCGTTATAGACCGGGAACAGCGGCACCACGCGCGCACGGCACACTTTCATCAGCCGCCCTATCGCCGGCAGCGTCGCTTTGTAGGTTGCAAAGAAATCGACAAACTCACTATGCTCCGGCCCGTGATCCTGATCGGGCAGATAGTATCCCCAGTAGCCCTGACGTACCGATTGAATAAAAGGTTTGATGCCATCGTTACGCGCGTGCAGGCGACCGCCAAAGCGGCGACGTACGGTATTCCACACGTAGTCGAACACCTTGTTGCCCTGGTTGTGGAACATTGCAGCCATCTTCTGGCCCTGCGAGGCCATGACCATGGCAGGGATATCAACGCCCCAGCCGTGCGGAACTAAGAAGATAACGTTTTCACCGTTGCGGCGCATTTCATCGATAATCTCCTGCCCCTGCCAGTCGAGGCGCGGCAGAATTTTTTCCGGCCCTTTCAACGCCAGTTCAGCCATCATCACCATCGCCTGCGGCGCGGTGGCAAACATCTCATCAATAATCGCTTCACGCTCGGCTTCACTTTTTTCCGGGAAGCAGTACAGCAGGTTGATCTGCGCGCGACGGCGGGCGCTTTTACCAAACTTACCGGCCAGACGGCCAAGTTTACCCAGCAGCGGGTCGCGGATTTTCGCCGGTACATAAGCGATGCCCGCAAATGCCAGCACGCCTAGCCAGGCGCCCCAATAGCGCGGGTGACGAAAAGATTTCTCAAACTCGGGAATGTATTCACTGGTATTTTTTTTCGTTTCCATGCCTGTTCCAGGTTCGAATCATCGGGTCGGTGTGGATAATCAGATAGTGTAGCGAGGCGAGGTGCTTCGCACAAAAGAAAAAGCCGACGCCACCTGGGCGTCGGCTCTGAACGTTTACTTCTTAGACGAAACTAGTCAAAACGCAGCTGCGGCAGCACCTGTTTTACCTGTGCCAGGTAGTCGGTACGGTCTGAGCCGGTCAGCCCTTCGGTACGTGGCAGTTTCGCCGTCAGCGGGTTCACCGCCTGCTGGTTGATCCATACTTCATAGTGCAGGTGTGGGCCTGTTGAACGGCCGGTGTTGCCTGACAACGCGATACGATCGCCACGTTTCACCTTCTGGCCCGGTTTAACCAACAGTTTACGCAGGTGCATATAGCGAGTGGTGTAGGTCCGGCCATGACGCAGTGCAACGTAATAGCCGGCCGCGCCGCTACGTTTGGCGACAACGACTTCACCGTCACCCACCGCCAGAACCGGCGTACCTTGCGGCATCGCGAAATCAACGCCGCGGTGCGGCGCCACGCGACCGGTCACCGGATTCAGACGGCGCGGGTTAAAGTTAGACGATACGCGGAACTGACGTGAGGTCGGGAAGCGTAAAAAGCCTTTCGCCAGCCCCGTACCGTTACGGTCGTAGAACTTACCGTCTTCCGCGCGGATCGCGTAGTAATCTTTACCATCAGAACGTAAACGTACGCCCAACAGCTGGCTTTGCTCACGCTTGCCGTCGAGCATTTCGCGCGACATCAGCACCGAGAATTCATCGCCTTTTTTCAGCTTACGGAAGTCCATCTGCCACTGCATCGCTTTAATCACCGCGCTAACTTCCGCGCTGGTTAACCCGGCGCTGGTGGCGCTGGAGACGAAGCTACCGCCGACGGTACCTTTGAACAGGCTATTAACCCAGTCGCCCTGCTGCATCTCGCTGCTCATTTTGAAACCGTTTGCAACGCGATCGTAGGTACGGGTTTCACGACGCGACATTTCCCAGGTTAAACGCTGGAGATCGCCATCATCGTTCAGGGTCCAGGAGAGCTGCTGGCCCACCTTCATGTTTTTCAGGTCTTTATCAGAAGCGGCAAGCTGGCTGATATTCCCCATATCAATACCGTACTGATTCAGGATGCTGCTCAGGGTATCGCCCGTGGATACCACATACTCATGCACGCCCGTTTCGTTATCGACTTTGTCGTCCAGTTCGTCCTGCGGGATGGCTTCATCTTCCTGCGCGGCCTGGTCAATCGGTTCACTGGCCTCCGGCAGCAGAGAACGAATTTCTTTTTTCTCCAGCTCAATCGTCCGGGTGACGGGTGATGAAGAGGTTGGATGGTAAACGTATGGCCGCCATACGGCGACGGCCAACGTGAGAACGGTGAGTGACCCCAGCATAACGCGGTGGGGCCGCGGCAAATTATTAAATGCCAGAGCGACAGAGCGGGCTATCTGCTGCACGTATTCACTTCCTTACTTATCTCCTTTCAGGCAGCTCGCATACTGGGTCGCCAGTTGAGTAAGAAACGCCGGGTAGCTTTCTTTGCTCAGCTGTATATTCGTGCCGAGTGGGTCCAGCGTTCCCATGCGAACGTTGGTACCCCGCGCGACAGATTCAACGACAGCGGGCCTGAATTGTGGCTCAGCAAAAACGCAGGTTGCTTTTTGCTCAACCAACTGTGTTCTTATTTGATGTAAACGCTGCGCACCGGGTTGAATCTCAGGGTTGACGGTGAAGTGCCCAAGCGGCGTCAAACCGTAGTGTTTTTCGTAGTAACCATAGGCATCATGAAAAACGAAATACCCCTTTCCTTTCACCGGCGCCAGCTCATTCGCCACCTGCTTGTCGGTTGCGGCCAGATTGGCCTCAAAATCCTTCAGGTTGGCGTCAAGCCGGGCTCGACTCTGGGGCATAAGTTCCACTAATTTGTCATGGATTGCAACCGCCGAAAGCCGCGCTATCTCTGGGGATAACCACAGATGCATGTTGTATTCACCGTGATGGTGATGTGCATCACCTTTTTCACCGTGAGCGTGGTCATGATCGCCCTCATCCGCACCTTCGTCACCGTCGTCGTCCGCCCCTTTCATGAGTAACGGTTTCACGCCGTCCAACTGGGCGATAGTCACTTTTTTGCTGGCCGAAATGCTTTGCGTTGACTTGTCCATGAAGGCTTCCATCTCCGGACCAATCCAGACCACTAAGTCCGCGTTCTGTAAGCGTTTTGCATCAGATGGACGCAATGAATAGTCATGCTCAGACGCGCCGTCAGGCAGTAAAACCTGGGTCTCGGTAACACCATCGGCAATCGCTGAAGCGATGAATCCTACCGGTTTAAGTGAGGCGACAACGGCAGCATCCGCACGCTGTGCGGCACTCCCCCACAAAGCAACGGATAAAGCTGCGAAAAGAAGCGTATTTTTCTGTAACATAATGCGTCTATTGTTCGAAATGAATGAAAGAAGTGTGATATTATAACATTCACTCTCTTGTGCAACCCCTAATTGTTATGACGAATCTTGTATCGCTGGAAAATGTCTCCGTCAGCTTCGGCCAGCGCCGGGTGCTCTCCGACATCTCACTGAATCTCAAGCCAGGCCGCATTCTGACGCTGCTTGGTCCTAACGGCGCGGGTAAATCTACGCTGGTACGCGTGGTACTCGGGCTTGTTGCGCCCAGCGAAGGCGTCGTGGTGCGCGAAAAACAGCTGCGTATCGGCTACGTACCGCAGAAGGTTTACCTCGATGCGACATTGCCGCTGACCGTCAAGCGTTTTTTGCGTCTGCATCCCGCTACGCGTAAAGAAGATATCCTGCCGGCGCTCAAGCGTGTACAGGCAGGACATCTGCAGGATGCGCCGATGCAGAAGCTTTCCGGTGGTGAAACCCAGCGCGTACTGCTGGCACGTGCACTGCTGAACAAACCGCAGCTGCTGGTGCTGGATGAACCGACTCAAGGCGTTGACGTCAATGGCCAGGTGGCGCTGTACGATCTGATAAACCAACTGCGCCAGGAGCTGGACTGCGCGGTACTGATGGTATCGCACGATCTGCATCTGGTCATGGCAAAAACCGACGAAGTGCTGTGCCTCAACCATCATATCTGCTGTTCCGGCACGCCGGATGTGGTCTCAATGCACCCAGAATTTATTTCAATGTTTGGGCCCCGCGGCGCCGAGCAGCTCGGCATTTACCGCCATCAACATAACCACCGCCACGATTTACAGGGCCGTATTGTTTTACGTCGGGGAAATGGGCAGTCATGATTGAAATTTTACTTCCCGGCTGGCTTGCCGGAATGATGCTGGCGTGTGCTGCCGGCCCGTTAGGCTCGTTCGTGGTCTGGCGCCGTATGTCCTATTTTGGCGATACCCTGGCGCATGCTTCCCTGCTGGGCGTCGCTTTCGGTTTACTGCTCGACGTGAATCCATTTTATGCGGTCATCGCCGTCACGTTGCTGCTTGCAGCCGGCTTGGTGTGGCTGGAAAAGCGCCCTCACCTGGCGGTGGATACCCTGCTCGGAATTATGGCGCACAGCGCGCTGTCGCTTGGCCTGGTGGTGGTCAGCCTGATGTCGAACATCCGCGTAGACCTGATGGCCTACCTGTTTGGCGACCTGCTGGCGGTTACGCCGCAGGATCTTATCTCGATTGCGCTGGGTGTGGTTGTGGTGCTGGCAATTCTGTTCTGGCAGTGGCGTAATCTGCTGTCGATGACCATTAGCCCGGATCTGGCGTTTGTCGACGGCGTGAAGCTACAGCGGGTTAAGCTGCTGCTGATGCTGGTGACCGCGCTGACCATCGGCGTGGCGATGAAGTTCGTCGGCGCGCTGATTATTACATCGCTGCTGATTATTCCCGCGGCAACGGCGCGCCGTTTCGCACGGACACCGGAACAGATGGCCGGGATTGCAGTGGGTGTGGGGATGATTGCGGTAACCGGTGGGCTGACCTTCTCGGCGTTTTACGATACGCCGGCGGGCCCTTCCGTGGTGCTGTGCGCGGCACTGCTGTTTATTCTGAGTATGACAAAGAAAGCCGCTGCCTGATTTTTCCGGCGTCGCTTCGCATACCGGGCCTACACAATTCCGTAGGCCTGATAAGCGAAGCGCCATCAGGCACTAAGGCATCTCTGGCGGCTGGATGCCAAAGTGTGCCCACGCGCGCGAAGTTGCCATACGGCCGCGTGGCGTGCGCTGCAAGAACCCTTGCTGAATCAGATAGGGCTCCAGCACGTCCTCAATGGTTTCTCGCTCTTCGCCAATCGCCGCGGCCAGGTTATCTAACCCGACTGGCCCGCCAAAGAACTTATCAATCACCGCCAGCAGCAGCTTGCGGTCCATATAGTCAAAGCCTTCCGCGTCAACGTTCAGCATATCCAGCGCCTGCGCGGCAATCTCTGCGGAGATAGTGCCATCGTGCTTCACCTCCGCATAATCGCGTACGCGCCTCAGCAGACGGTTGGCAATACGCGGCGTACCGCGTGCGCGACGCGCCACTTCCAGCGCGCCTTCATCGCTCATCTCCAGCCCCATATAGCGGGCGCTGCGGCCCACGATGTGCTGGAGATCAGGAACCTGGTAAAACTCCAGACGCTGTACGATACCGAAGCGATCGCGTAGCGGCGAGGTCAGGGATCCCGCGCGGGTGGTGGCGCCAATCAGGGTAAACGGCGGCAGATCGATTTTAATCGACCGCGCGGCCGGACCTTCACCAATCATAATATCCAGCTGATAGTCTTCCATCGCCGGATACAGCACCTCCTCCACGACCGGAGACAGGCGGTGGATCTCATCGATAAACAGCACATCATGAGGTTCAAGGTTGGTGAGCATAGCCGCCAGGTCGCCCGCTTTCTCCAGCACGGGGCCTGAGGTGGTGCGTAGGTTAACGCCCATTTCATTGGCCACGATATTCGCCAGCGTGGTTTTCCCTAAACCCGGCGGGCCGAAGATGAGCAGATGGTCCAGCGCGTCGCCGCGCAGTTTCGCCGCCTGAATAAAGATTTCCATCTGCGAGCGTACCTGCGGCTGGCCGATGTACTCTTCCAGTAATTTGGGGCGGATGGCGCGATCGGCCACCTCCTCCGCCATCGAACTGCCTGACGAGATCAGGCGGTCTGCTTCAATCATCCTTTACCTCATAGCGCTGCGCGGAGCGCTTCGCGGATCAATGTTTCGCTGCTGGCGTCCGGACGGGCGATTTTACTCACCATCCGGCTGGCTTCCTGAGGTTTATAGCCCAGCGCCACCAGCGCGGCAACCGCTTCCTGCTCGGCATCGTCGCTCTCCGGCCCTGCCGGTGAGGTCAGAACCAGATCGGCGGCAGGCGTAAACAGGTCGCCATGCAGACCCTTGAAGCGGTCTTTCATCTCGACGATAAGGCGCTCGGCGGTTTTCTTGCCAATACCCGGCAGCTTGACCAGCGCCCCCAGTTCTTCGCGCTCGACCGCGTTCACGAACTGCTGCGCCGACATGCCGGAGAGAATAGCCAACGCCAGCTTCGGGCCGACGCCGTTGGTTTTAATCAGCTCTTTAAACAGCGTGCGTTCCTGTTTGTTGTTGAAACCGTACAGCAACTGCGCGTCTTCACGCACCACGAAGTGGGTAAAGACTATCGCTTCCTGCCCGGCTTCCGGCAGCTCGTAAAAACAGGTCATCGGCATATGCACTTCATAGCCGACGCCGCCGGTTTCCAGAAGGACCAACGGGGGTTGTTTTTCGAGAATGATGCCTCTGAGTCTGCCTATCACGTGACGCTCCTGCGTTAAGGGCTGAAAAGGTAATGCTCTATCATAAAAAAAGGCTGGATAGATATCCAGATGAAAAATGTTTTTAACGATTTTCCGGGCGCTTTTTATCGCCTCGAAGTACCGCTCCTGACGCGAACAAAATATCCCGTATAATAATTAACGACTTTCTTTCGCTCTTCCCGGATGACCTCCTGACCGTAGGTCATATGGCAAATTCGATAGCCACTATTGATCAATCGCAGCATTTCTTCCCGTTCCTGCGTGTCCAGCAACAGTTGACGATGGCGGTTAAGAACACGATAGATCTCCCGCACCGGCAGACTCGGATACCGTTTGTGGTAAAGAAACAACGTGAGCCTCATAAAGGCAATGATCGACCCATTGCTCATTAAATCAGGAACAAGACAGGCATTGAACAAGAGATGATGGCAGAGTTTCGCTATGTGTGGGTTGTTCTCGACAAATTGCATACACATCACGTTTGGAGGCAGCTTAACCTCCATGTAAGATTTATCCTCTTGCCAGCAGGTGATGCTATACGAATAGAGTCCCGCGCAGGTATTTCGTGGCAAAGAGCTCGCAGCTCATATCCAGTTCGGCATAATAGAGAATATGCCAGCAATAAAATAACAAGTATCTGTATCAACCGACAATATCGCATCGTAAGGTACAATCGATACTAAACGCCGATAAAAGCACATGTACATTATGTGCCGCTTATATGTATTGCATGAAATATAAATGGAAAACACACACTTAGACCAAAACGAGATGTGACACGTCTGGGCGCACCAACAATATCTGAAAGTTAGCTTTCTAAAAGGAATGAAAGCGCCTGTCCAATGCAGACCACATGTGTATCAGTATAGAAAGAACAGCACTAAACCCGCGCGTCATTGTCCCCAACTACAAATCAGTAATGCCCGATAACGTTCAAACAGGGATATTTATCTCATCTCTATACACGCTTCTGGCGAGATTAGCCGTTCTTATTTTTAATACCCGCAAAAAACATTCTTATTTTAAATAAGAGTAAACATAACATTCATCACTCCCATTCATTAATAACCATATACTTGCTATAAGATTAATATAATGCTAATTATCCAACAGCATAAAATAGAGGACGTTATTTCAGAATAATCACCACGGAACGAGAACATGAAAAAACATTATCTAATCGAATATGAAACTGGAGATATTGTATTTACCTGTATAGGTACCGCACTTTTCGGTCAGATATCAACCGCATCACGGTGCTGGAGCAATCATGTAGGCATGATTATTGGACACAACGGTGAAGACTATCTGGTGGCAGAAAGCCGCGTTCCGCTCTCAACCGTCACCACGCTGTCGCTATTTATCCAGCGTTCAGCCGGGCAGCGTTACGCCGTACGTCGCCTGCGCGGCGGCCTGACGGTCAAACAGAAGCTCGCCATCATGGAGCAGGTTCCTGCCCGGCTAAACAAGTTTTATCACACCGGATTTAAATACGAGTCATCGCGCCAGTTCTGTTCAAAGTTTGTGTTTGATATCTACAAAGAAGCGCTGTCTATTCCGATAGGCGACGTCGAGACGTTTGAAGAGTTACTGAACAGCAACCCCAATGCAAAGCTCACCTTCTGGAAACTGTGGTTTTTAGGTTCCATTCCCTGGGAGCGCAAAACGGTAACACCAGCCAGTCTGTGGCAGCATCCGAATCTGATTCTGGTGGATTCACAAGATAAAGAACCCCCCCAGTCAACGGCGACTGAGGTGATTTAGATTAGCGTAACCGCCCACGCGCTAAATTCAGCCTGGCGTCACTCACCTGCATGGCGTTCTGGCTGACGTGGCAGTGGGTAATGGCGATAGCCAGCGCATCCGCGGCATCGGCCTGCGGGTTGGCGGGCAGTTTGAGCAACGTGCGCACCATATGCTGAACCTGGCTTTTTTCCGCGCTACCAATACCCACCACGGTCTGTTTCACCTGACGGGCGGCGTACTCAAAGACAGGCAGTTCCTGGTTAGTGGCGGCGACAATCGCCACCCCGCGCGCCTGCCCCAACTTAAGCGCCGAGTCGGCATTTTTCGCCATAAAGACCTGTTCTATCGCGAAATAGTCCGGCTGGAACTGGGTGATAATCTCCGTCACGCCCGCGTAAATCAGCTTCAGGCGCGACGGGAGATCCTCGACTTTGGTGCGAATGCAGCCGCTACCGAGGTAGGTCAACTGACGGCCCACCTGGCGAATCACGCCATAACCGGTGATGCGCGACCCCGGGTCAATGCCGAGAATAATAGCCATCACGCATCTCCTGTTATATTAGGGTTCAGCCACCTCATTCTAAGGTAGCAGCAACCTCGTCAGAGATTTCACCGTTGTGGTAGACTTCCTGAACGTCGTCACAGTCTTCCAGCATGTCGATAAGACGCAGCAGCTTCGGCGCGGTTTCCGCATCCATGTCCGCTTTGGTAGACGGAATCATTGAGACTTCAGCGGCATCAGCTTTCAGACCTGCGGCTTCCAGCGCGTCGCGCACTTTGCCCATCTCTTCCCACGCGGTGTAAACGTCAATCGCGCCGTCATCGAAGGTCACAACGTCTTCAGCACCGGCTTCCAGCGCCGCTTCCATGATGACGTCTTCGTCGCCTTTCTCAAAAGAGATCACGCCTTTTTTGCTGAACAGGTAAGCAACCGAACCGTCAGTTCCCAGGTTACCACCGGTTTTGCTGAACGCGTGACGCACTTCCGCAACGGTACGGTTACGGTTATCGGACAGGCATTCAATCATCACCGCCGTGCCGCCAGGGCCGTAACCTTCATAGATGATGGTCTCCATGTTCGAGTCTTCATCACCGCCCACGCCGCGCGCAATCGCACGGTTCAGGGTGTCACGGGTCATGTTGTTGGACAGTGCTTTATCCACCGCCGCACGCAGACGCGGGTTGGCATCCGGATCGCCGCCGCCCAGTTTAGCCGCCGTCACCAGCTCACGAATGATCTTGGTGAAGATTTTGCCGCGCTTGGCATCCTGCGCGGCTTTACGATGTCTGGTGTTGGCCCATTTACTATGACCTGCCATAAAAATATCTCCAAAAAACTTTGCCCTATCAGGCAGCGTTAATGACAAATTCTTCAATCGCCTGCCGGTTACTCCACGACTTGGTCAGCGCCGCCGCAACGGGCGCATCGAGCCATTGGTAGGCCAGGTGTTCAGTGAACACAATCTCCCGCTCGTGGGGCAGCGCAAGGCAGAACCAGGATTCCGTATTGCGCTCTACGCCCGGGGCATAGCGATGTCGTAAATGTTGAAAAATTTCAAACTCCACCGTGCGCTGACAGTCCATCAAGGTCAGTTGCTCAGAAACAACGTCAATAGTGACCTCTTCCTTTACTTCACGCAGGGCGGCCTGCGACGCGGTTTCCCCCGCTTCCAGGCTGCCGGTAACCGACTGCCAGAAATCGGGATCATCGCGTCGCTGTAACATCAGCACCCGTTTGCTGTCCTGGGCATAAATCACCACCAGAATAGAGACGGGCCGCTTGAATGGCATGTTACTTGTTCTCCGCCGACTCTTTTGCCTCTTTCGCCACAACCTGGATACCCAGCTCGCCAAGAGAAGCCGGGTTAGCGAAGCTTGGCGCTTCGGTCATCAGGCAGGCAGCCGCCGTGGTTTTCGGGAAAGCGATAACGTCACGGATGTTGTCGGTGCCGGTCAGCAGCATGGTCAGGCGGTCTAGACCGAATGCCAGACCCGCGTGCGGCGGCGTACCGTACTTCAGCGCGTCCAGCAGGAAGCCAAACTTCTCGCGCTGCTCTTGCTCATTGATGCCGAGGATACCGAACACGGTCTGCTGCATGTCGCCGCGGTGAATACGTACGGAACCACCGCCCACTTCGTAGCCGTTGATCACCATATCGTAGGCGTTGGCTACCGCGTCTTCCGGTGCCGCTTTCAGTTCTTCGGCGGTCATGTCTTTCGGCGAGGTGAACGGGTGGTGCATCGCGGTCAAACCGCCTTCACCGTCGTCTTCAAACATCGGGAAGTCGATAACCCACAGCGGAGCCCACAGGGTTTCGTCGGTCAGGTTCAGGTCTTTACCCAGCTTCAGACGCAGCGCGCCCATCGCGTCGGCAACCACTTTCTTGTTATCCGCGCCGAAGAAGATCATGTCGCCGTCCTGCGCGCCGGTGCGCTCAAGGATAGCTTCAATGATGTCGGCGGTCAGGAATTTGGCGACCGGGCTGGTGATGCCTTCCAGACCCTTGGCGCGTTCGGTCACTTTGATGTAAGCCAGGCCTTTCGCGCCGTAGATCTTCACAAAGTTGCCGTATTCGTCGATAAGCTTACGGGTCAGCGCAGCGCCGCCCGGTACGCGCAGCGCGGCTACGCGGCCTTTCGGATCGTTTGCCGGGCCGGAGAAGACCGCGAATTCCACGTCTTTCAGCAGATCAGCAACGTCTACCAGCTCCATCGGGTTACGCAGATCCGGTTTGTCGGAACCGTAACGGCGTTCAGCTTCGGCGAAGGTCATGATCGGGAAGTCGCCCAGATCCACGCCTTTGATTTCCAGCCACAGTTGACGCACCATCGCTTCCATCACTTCACGTACCTGCGGTGCGGTCATGAAGGAAGTTTCCACGTCGATCTGGGTAAATTCTGGCTGACGGTCAGCGCGCAGATCTTCGTCACGGAAGCATTTTACGATCTGATAGTAGCGGTCGAAACCGGACATCATCAGCAGCTGTTTAAACAGCTGAGGCGACTGCGGCAGCGCATAGAATTTACCTTTGTGAACGCGGGACGGTACCAGGTAATCGCGTGCGCCTTCCGGGGTCGCTTTGGTCAGCATCGGGGTTTCGATATCGAGGAAACCGTGATCGTCCATAAAGCGGCGCACAAAGCTGGTGATTTTGGCGCGGGTTTTCAGGCGCTGAGCCATTTCAGGACGACGCAGGTCGAGGTAGCGGTACTTCAGACGCGCTTCTTCGGTGTTAACGTGGTTGGAGTCCAGCGGCAGCGATTCTGAACGGTTGATGATAACCAGGTCGGAAGCCAGAACTTCAATCGCACCGGTCGCCATATCCGCGTTGATGTTTTTTTCATCACGGGCGCGAACGGTGCCGGTAACCTGAATGCAGAACTCATTACGCAGTTCAGAGGCTAACTTCAACGCATCCGCACGATCCGGATCGAAGAACACCTGTACGATGCCTTCACGGTCGCGCATATCGATAAAAATGAGGCTACCGAGATCACGACGGCGGTTGACCCAACCACACAGAGTCACCTGCTGCCCAACGTGGGACTGTCGAAGCTGTCCGCAATATTCTGTACGCATGAGATATCCCTTAACTTAGCCGTCGGCGGATTGTCGCCTGCCTGGCAGGCTTTACTGTCGCAGCTTTAGCTGAATGTCACTACTGGATGAAAAAAGGGGGCTATTATACTGGAAATTCTCGCTGACGATAAGCCCAGTGCGGTTTATACGCCTGTTTGCTGAACGCTTATTGCTTACGCTCACAAAAATTAACAATAATTATCCATTCGATCACCTGGCGACAATTGTAAGGTATGCCCCCGACAGCCCGCTTACAGAGGAATAACCATGCTGAATTTAGTCGCAAACAAAACCGCCCTTGTCGTCATTGACTTGCAGGAAGGCATTCTGCCGTTCGCCGGCGGCCCGCATACCGCAAGCGACGTTGTGTCACGCGCCGCGCGTTTAGCCGAAAAATGCCGCGCCGCCTCTGCGCCGGTGGTGATGGTACGCGTGGGCTGGTCCGCCGACTTTGCCGAAGCGTTAAAACAGCCGGTTGACGCGCAGGCCCCGGCAAAAGCGCTGCCGGACAACTGGTTGACCTATCCGGCTGAACTGGGTAAACAGGACGGAGATATCGAAGTGACCAAACGCCAGTGGGGCGCCTTCTACGGAACCGATCTTGAAATGCAGCTGCGCCGCCGAGGCATTGACACCATTATTCTGTGTGGGATTTCAACCAATATCGGCGTCGAGTCAACCGCGCGTAACGCCTGGGAGCTGGGCTTTAATCTGATCATCGCCGAAGATGCATGCAGCGCCGCTTCCGCTGAGCAACATCAGGGCAGCATGACGCATATCTTCCCGCGCATCGCCCGCGTGCGCAGCACCGAGGAGATCCTCGCCGCCTTATGATTTATCTTGGGCTTCCCCAATGGTCGCACCCGAAATGGGTGCGATTGGGTATTACCAGCCTCGAACAGTACGCTCGCCACTTTAACTGCGTGGAGGGTAACACCACGCTGTACGCGCTGCCAAAAGCCGAGATTGTCGCCCGCTGGCAGGCTCAAACGGATGATAACTTCCGTTTTTGCTTTAAATTCCCGGCGGCCATTTCACATCAGGCTGCGCTACGCCAGTGCGGCGATCTCACGCAGGAATTTTTCCAGCGGCTATCGCCTCTCGCCGGGCGAATTGGTCAGTACTGGCTACAGCTTCCCGCGACCTTTGGGCCGCGCGACCTCCCTGCGCTATGGGCATTCCTCGACGGCCTGCCAAAGGAATTCCATTACGGCGTGGAAGTTCGCCATCCAGGCTTTTTCAGTAAAGGTGATGAAGAGCGACAGCTCAATCGTGGCCTGCACGAACGTGGGGTGAATCGCGTGATTCTCGACAGCCGCCCGGTGCATGCCGCCATTCCGCACAATGAAGCCGTCATCGAGGCGCAACGTAAGAAACCGAAGGTACCGGTGCACGCCGTCGTCACCGCCGGTCAGCCGATGGTGCGCTTTATCGGCAGCGATAATATGGCGCAGAATCTGGCGATGTTTACGCCGTGGCTGGAAAAATTGCCGCTATGGCAGCAAACCACCACCCCCTATTTATTCCTGCATACGCCGGATATCGCCCAGGCGCCCGAGCTGGTGGACGCCCTGTGGAATACGTTGCGCACCGCCCTTCCCGACCTGGATGACGCGCCGGCAATTCCACAACAATCTTCTCTTTTCTGACGTTCCTACCTATGATAATGAGTGCCATCTGCCAACAGAAAGGGAGTTTGTATGGTTAGCGCGTTGTATGCCGTGCTGGCGGCATTGTTGCTGATAAAGTTTTCCTTTGATGTCGTTCGCCTGCGCATGCTGTACCGCGTTGCCTACGGTGACGGCGGCTTTAGCGAGCTACAGAGCGCCATCCGCATTCACGGCAACGCGGTGGAATACATTCCGATTGGCGTGGTTCTGCTGCTGTTTATGGAAATGAACGGCGCGGAGACCTGGATGGTGCACATTTGCGGCCTGCTGCTGCTGGCCGGGCGGCTGATGCACTATTATGGATTCCACCATCGCCTCTTTCGCTGGCGGCGCTCCGGCATGAGCGCAACCTACATTTCGCTGTTGCTAATGGTGCTGGCGAACCTGTGGTATATGCCGTGGGAGTTGGTTTTCTCCCTTCATTAGCGCACAATACGCCGTTTTTATTTTTCCGGATTTCACCTTATGTCTGACCGCGACACGCTATTTTCTGCCCCGATCGCCCATCTTGGCGACTGGACTTTCGACGAACGGGTAGCCGAAGTCTTCCCGGATATGATCCAGCGCTCCGTACCGGGCTACTCGAATATTATCTCGATGATAGGCATGCTGGCCGAACGCTTCGTGCAGCCCGGCACGCAGGTCTACGACCTGGGTTGTTCACTCGGTGCGGCCACCCTCTCCATACGCCGTAACATCGCCTATAACGACTGCCGAATCATCGCCGTCGATAATTCCCCCGCGATGATCGAACGCTGTCGCCGCCATATCGACGCCTACAAAGCGCCGACCCCGGTCGACGTGATTGAAGGTGACATTCGCGACATTGAGATTCACAACGCCTCCCTGGTGGTGCTGAACTTTACCGTACAGTTCCTCGAACCCGCAGAACGTCAGGCGTTATTGAACAAAATTTATCAGGGTCTCAACCCAGGCGGCGCGCTGGTGCTGTCCGAGAAGTTCAGCTTCGAAGACGCGACCGTCGGCGAGCTGCTGTTCAATATGCACCACGACTTTAAGCGTGCTAACGGCTACAGCGAGCTGGAAATCAGCCAGAAGCGCAGCATGCTGGAAAACGTGATGCTGACCGACTCCGTTGAAGTGCATAAAGCGCGTTTGCAGGAGGCCGGTTTCGAACACAGCGAGCTGTGGTTCCAGTGCTTTAACTTTGGCTCTCTGGTGGCACTGAAAGCAGGAACCCCGGCATGATCGAGTTCGGCAATTTTTACCAGTTAATCGCCAAAAGCCCGCTCTCCCACTGGCTGGAAACGCTGCCTGCGCAGATTGGCGCCTGGCAGCGCGATCAGCACGGCCTGTTTAAGCAATGGGCCAATGCCGTCGAGTTTCTACCTGAAATTCAGCCGTGGAAACTCGACCTGCTGCACAGCGTCACCGCGGAAAGCGAAACGCCGCTGAGTGAAGGCCAGCTTAAACGCATCGATACGTTGATGCGTAACCTGATGCCGTGGCGTAAAGGACCGTTTTCACTGTATGGCGTTAACATCGACACCGAATGGCGCTCCGACTGGAAATGGGAGCGCGTGTTACCGCATCTGTCTGACCTGAGCGGGCGTACGATTCTCGACGTCGGTTGCGGCAGCGGCTATCACCTGTGGCGCATGATTGGCGCAGGCGCGCATCTGGCGGTCGGTATTGACCCGACCCAGCTGTTCCTGTGCCAGTTTGAAGCGGTGCGTAAATTGCTGGGTAACGATCAGCGCGCGCACCTGCTGCCGCTCGGCATTGAACAGCTTCCAGCCTTAAAAGCCTTTGACACCGTCTTCTCAATGGGCGTGTTGTACCACCGCCGATCGCCGCTGGAGCATATCTGGCAGTTGAAAGATCAGTTGGTCAGCGAGGGTGAGCTGGTACTGGAAACGCTGGTGGTGGAAGGCGACGAGAATACGGTGCTGGTGCCGGGCGACCGCTACGCGCAAATGCGCAACGTCTATTTTATTCCGTCCGCGCTGGCGCTGAAAAACTGGCTCGAGAAGTGCGGGTTTATTGACGTGCGTATCGCGGATATGAGCGTGACCACCACCGAAGAACAGCGCCGCACCGAGTGGATGGTGACCGAGTCGCTGGCCGACTTCCTTGACCCGAACGACCCGAGCAAAACGGTGGAAGGCTATCCTGCCCCGCTGCGCGCGGTGCTGATTGCCCGCAAACCGTAATCTGTCCGGTACGCCCGATAAGCACAGCGCCATCGGGTAACCCCGGCGCACATGCCGGATGGCGGCGTAACGCCTTATCCGGCCTACCGACGGTGCAGTGGGGAAATAACGGAGAAAAAAAGGCCCCTGTTTAATGGGCAGGGGCCTGGTACAAGCAAGCATCATATTGGGCGATATGACGCACGGTAAAAAACGTTAGCTACTCATGCTGCGTGATGATCGCTTTCATTGCGGCCACTGCCGCACCGTCGACGGCATAACGCGAATACTCATCAGCGTCAGGATCCGTTGACATTGACAATCCGGGGTTGCGATAACGCATGTCGGAGGGCAGCCAAAGCCCTGCTGAACTGTGCACTTCTTTGACGCCGGCTTCCAGGAAGAGTGAAAGGTTGCTCGCTCTTACACCTGCACCCGCCATAATGGTTGGAGTATCGTTACGGGCGATTAGTTCCCGAATTAATGAAATACCTTTTTCCGCCGACGGCTGTTGCCCCGAAGTCAGTATGCGGGCGACACCTAATTCCGCCAGTGCATCAGCAGCTTGCAGCGGATTTGCACACATATCAAACGCCCGGTGGAACGTCACCGCCAGTGGCCCTGCAGCCACCATAATTTGTCGCATCCGCGGTACATCGACCTGCCCTTCCGGGTTGAGTATGCCAATCACAACGCCGGGATAACCCAACGAACGAACCTGGCGAACATCTTCCAGCATGGCGGCAAACTCGCCGTCTGTATAACAAAAATCACCGCCGCGCGGGCGAATAATGGGATGGACGGGAATCGTCACCCGCTGGCGAGTGGCTCTCAACACGCCGTACGACGGCGTCAGCCCCCCTTCCAGCGGCGCGGCGCACAGTTCAATGCGATCGGCCCCGTTCTGCTGCGCGATAACCGCGCATTCCGTGCTATAACAGCAGATCTCCAGCAATGCCATGTCTCTCTCCCTTTTTCTCCAGCGTCCGATCATGCCACCGTTCCGCGCGACAGACCCCGCGTTAGCTCACATTGTTACACTGCCTGTTCACTGGCAACGATCTCTTCAATCGTCCACGGATGAAATTTCACCGTCACGTTGCCGTCGGTCACCGCCATGGTGGGATTGGGCAAGCGTTCGCGTTCCCCTTTCGGTGAACTGGTTTTCACTGAAATACCCGGCTGGCTCAGGCCGTCATCGGACAGCAACGCCAGCGCGCGGGCATTAAGCTGCGCCGGTTCGCCCGGCAGGACGATTTCAATATGTTCCCAACCTTCATGGGGATAGCGCTTCTCACCCGGCCACGGTAGTTCAACGACCGTAAAGCGCCAGTGCGCGACGCACACCGGCTCATCCAGTTTGAACAGGCAGATAGGCCGGCCATTGATGATATTTTCCGACAGCAGCGTACCGCACTGTTCAAACCCGGCACGCCAGCGCTCGGCAGTCGCATTTTGATGACAGCGCAGCGAAATGTGGTCAGCGTTAAGCGGGGCAATATCTAACCCCAGACGCTGGGCCAGCGTGCTGAACGCCTCGGTGAAGCGCGGGAGATCCGCAGAAATATCCTGTAGCTGTGCCATCGTCTGCCAGTTTGCCATTTCAGCCCTACTCTTAATCAATGAAAAGGCTAATCTACCCTGTTGTTGGCGCTGAACCAACCTATGAGGCGGACAAGCGATTAATCCCTGTTCAGGCGGCGTTGGGCCAATGCTGACGGCATCCGGCAAATGCAGTATACTCCCGCCTTAATTTATCCACACCCGGCGCGGAACCAGTAAGGTGACGGCGTCTAAAACGTAAGGTATTCCGGTGAATATTCAGGCTCTTCTCTCAGAAAAAGTCAGTCAGGCCATGATTGCGGCAGGCGCACCTGCCGATTGCGAACCGCAGGTTCGTCAGTCAGCAAAAGTACAGTTCGGCGACTATCAGGCTAACGGCGTGATGGCGGTTGCCAAGAAACTGGGCATGGCGCCGCGACAACTTGCAGAGCAGGTACTGTCTCATCTCCAGCTTGATGGCATCGCCAATAAAGTGGAAATCGCCGGGCCTGGCTTTATCAATATCTTCCTCGATCCGGCATTCCTTGCCGAGCATGTGACTCAGGCGTTGAAAAGCGATCGTCTGGGCATCGCGCAGCCGCAGGCACAAACTATCGTGGTTGACTACTCCGCGCCCAACGTCGCCAAAGAGATGCACGTGGGCCATCTGCGCTCCACCATCATCGGCGACGCGGCGGTTCGTACCCTGGAATTGATGGGTCACAAGGTTATCCGCGCCAACCACGTCGGCGACTGGGGCACTCAGTTCGGTATGCTAATTGCCTGGCTGGAAAAACAGCAGCAAGACAACGCCGGTGAGATGGCGCTGGCCGACCTCGAAGGTTTCTACCGCGACGCGAAAAAACACTACGACGAAGACGAAGCCTTCGCCGAGCGCGCGCGTAGCTACGTGGTGAAGCTGCAGGGCGGCGATGAATACTTCCGTAAAATGTGGCGCCAGCTGGTCGACATCACCATGACCCAGAACCAGCTGACCTACGATCGCCTGAACGTCACCCTGACCCGCGACGACGTGATGGGTGAAAGCCTGTACAACCCAATGCTGCCGGGTATCGTAGCCGACCTGAAAGCCAAAGGTCTGGCGGTGGAGAGCGAAGGCGCAACCGTAGTGTTCCTGGACGAGTTCAAGAACAAAGAAGGTGAGCCTATGGGCGTCATTATCCAGAAAAAGGATGGCGGCTACCTGTACACCACCACCGATATCGCCTGTGCGAAATATCGTTACGAAACTCTGCATGCCGACCGCGTGCTGTACTACATCGACTCCCGTCAGCACCAGCACCTGATGCAGGCGTGGACCATCGTGCGTAAAGCCGGCTACGTGCCAGATTCCGTTCCGCTGGAGCACCACATGTTTGGCATGATGCTGGGTAAAGACGGCAAGCCGTTCAAAACCCGTGCCGGTGGTACCGTGAAGCTGGCGGATCTGCTGGACGAAGCGCTGGAGCGCGCACGTCGCCTGGTGACAGAGAAGAACCCGGATATGCCAGCAGACGAGCTGGAAAAACTGGCCAACGTCGTCGGTATCGGCGCGGTGAAATATGCGGATCTCTCCAAAAACCGCACCACCGACTACGTGTTCGACTGGGACAACATGCTGGCCTTCGAAGGCAACACCGCGCCGTATATGCAGTATGCCTATACCCGCGTGCTGTCCGTGTTCCGTAAGGCGGAGCTGGAAGAAAGCGCAATCGTCAATGCTGCTGTTTCCATTACCGAAGATCGTGAAGCCCAGCTGGCGGCACGCCTGCTGCAGTTCGAAGAAACGCTGAATGTGGTCGCTCGCGACGGTACGCCGCACGTGATGTGTGCCTATCTATACGATCTTGCCGGTCTGTTCTCCGGCTTCTACGAGCACTGTCCAATCCTCTCCGCAGAGAGCGAAGCGGTGCGTAATAGCCGCCTGAAGCTGGCACTGCTGACGGCGAAAACGCTGAAGCTGGGTCTGGATACCCTGGGTATCGAAACCGTCGAACGTATGTAATGACTTCGAGTGGTATAACAAAGCCTGCGCATGTCGCGGGCTTTTTTTATTTTCCCGAATTCCCTCCTTCGTCCCCACGCACCTTGCCGGATGGCGGCGCAAACGCCTTATCCGGCCTACGTTCACTGCAATTTGTTACAAAACACAAGGAATGACACATTTCCAGGAGGGATGGTACATTTTTTGCCTGTCATGCCCGTGACCGCTCCGTATCATTAGGCGGCTTATACACTGGGTACTGTTCATGACATTTCGAGATTATGAAGCGGAGAGAAAACTCTTTCTGCGTCGCGCGCTAGTGGCCTTTGGCCTGGTCGTCATCTGCTTTAGCATATTGATTTTCAACCTGTATCATCTCCAGGTTGAGGAACACGACTACTACACCACCCGCTCGGATGCCAACGACATCAAAATGCTGCCGGTTGCGCCTACGCGCGGCATTATTTACGATCGCAACGGCATTCCGCTGGTCAAGAACGTGACCTGGTACGATATTTCGGTTACGCCTTATAAAATCAGCGATATGGATGCCCTGTTGCATCAACTGACGCCCCTGGTCGACCTGACGCCTGATGATATTGAACAATTCCACAAGGCCTTAAAATCGAGCAGCCGCTATCGCCCGGTGGTGCTAAAAAACGCGCTGACCGACGTCGAAATTGCCCGCTTCTCCGTGAACCAGTTCCGTTTCAGCGGCGTCACGATTGACAGTTATGAGGACCGTCAGTATCCGTATGGTGCCGAATTAGCGCACGTGCTGGGCTACGTGTCGAAAATCAACGATACCGATCTCAAAACGCTGGATAAAGAAGGGATTGCCGAGAACTATGCCGCCGACCACAACATTGGTAAGCAGGGTATCGAGCGCTATTACGAAAATGAACTGCACGGTAAAACCGGCTATCAGGAAGTGGAAGTTGATAACCACGGACGCATCGTTCGTCTGTTAAAAGACGTCCCGCCGGTGGCGGGTAAAGATATTCACCTCACGCTGGATCTGCATCTGCAAGAGTATATTGAGAGCCTGCTGGTCGGGCAGCGCGCCGCCGTGCTGGTGGAGGATCCGCACGACGGTTCCGTGTTGGCGATGGTCTCCAACCCAAGCTATGACCCCAACCCCTTCGTCAAAGGCATCAGCTATCAGGACTACAACACCTTGTTGCAGGATAAAGATCTGCCGCTGATTAACCGCGTGACCCAGGGGCTGTACCCACCTGCCTCAACCGTCAAACCCTATATGGCGATGTCGGCGCTGCTCGACGGCGTGATTAGCCCACAAACCAGCTTCTTCGGCGCGCCGACCTGGACCCTGCCGGGCACCCAACGCCATTACCGCGACTGGAAGAAAACCGGCCACGGTATGCTCGATGTGACCAAAGCGATTGAAGAGTCTGCCGATACCTTCTTTTATCAGGTGGCCTATATGATGGGTATCGACCGCATCCATACTATGCTCAGCCAGTTCGGCTACGGCAAGCCCACCGGCATCGATCTTGATGAAGAGTACAACGGTCTGTTGCCTAGCCGCAGTTGGAAAGAGCGGGTGCATAAAAAAGCGTGGTATCAGGGGGATACGATCTCGGTCGGCATCGGGCAGGGCTACTGGATAGCCACGCCAATTCAAATGGTGAAAGCGATGGTGGCGCTGCTCAATAATGGTCGCGTCATCCCCCCTCACCTGCTGAAGGACGAGGAATCCGGCAACACGGTGACACCCTATCGGGAACCCAAAAATGAAACGCAGATTGCCAGTGCCTCTTCACCTTACTGGAATCTGGTACGCCAGGCGATGTTCGGCATGGCGAATGCCCCCAACGGCACCGGCTACAAATTCTTCCACACCGCGCCGTACGGTATTGCGGCCAAAAGCGGCACCTCTCAGGTATTCAGCCTGAAGGAGAACCAGACCTATAACGCGAAGATGATTCCAACCCGCCTGCGCGACCATATTTTTTATACCGCCTTTGCGCCGTATAAAAATCCACAGGTGGCCGTGGCGCTGGTGCTGGAAAATGGGGGGAGTGACGGCGTGGTCGCGGCGCCGGTGATGCGCCAAATCCTCGACCATCTTTTTGCCCCCCAGAACGGTCAGCCGCAGCCGCCGTCCCAGGGGTAAGAGGCATGAACGTCGGGTGCCTTAGCGCCCGGCGGAAACCGCTTCCACAACAACAGGGGCGTCGTCGTTTTTAAACAGCGGACTATTGCCCCAGCACTCTTCGTAGCGGTGCCCTACCAGGTCTTCCACCACCGCACGGACTTCCGGGGTGATATCCTCAAGCTTGCCGCCTGCTTTAATACGCGCGACTTCCTGCAACACCACTTTGTGCGTTTCGCGATCCAGCTTCATCTGCTTACTGAAGACAATCGCCATCAGCGCCAGCAACGCTACGCCGCCGCAGAACACTACCGCAATCGCGTTAACCGCGCTTTCCGGCTGCACGTGCGCTTTTGACTGGAAGCCGTAGTAGCTGAGGATGGCTCCCATCACAAACACGATAATAGAACGCAGAATCTTGCCGGAGAAGGTCATCGCCCCGGCATAGATGCCCTCACGGCGACGGCCGGTGTAGACTTCATCCACGTCCGCCAGGAAAGTGTAAACGGTCCACGGGATGTAGTACACGCCGCCGGTCCCCAGGCCGAAAATGATCGTGATGCCGAACATCAGAATGGTCGCCAGATGCACCGGCAAATGGAAGAACCACAGCGAGGTATAGAGCAACACGGCGAAGATAACGATGCTCAACGCAATAATGTACGGCTTGCTGAAGCCTTTTTTCACGCACAGGCCGATAAACAGCGCCGTGGAGATCAGCTGCAGGATAGAGTTAAGGCTGTTCAGCCCGGCGACCATCGCCGGATCGTGCTGGAGAACGAAAATAACAAAGTAGGTAAAAATGGAGGCAAACAGCCACTCGGCGCCAAAACCGCACAGGTACATGCCAAGGTGCTTACGGAACACGCGCAGATAGAAGGTTGAGCGCATATCTTTCGCCAGCGACAGCAGCGTATTCAGCAAGCCGGTTTTCGCCTGTACTTCCGTCTCTTCTTCACGCGGGCGTTCCCAGCTGTTGTACCACAGGCAGGCTACTGCCGCGATCAGGATCGCGCCGTAGGTCAGGCCGGTCAGGAAGAACGGGGTCGCGGAATCTTTGCCGTACAGCAGAATGAACTGCCCTGGAATAAAGGCAGCGAGGAAGTTTGCCAGCTTACCAAAAATCGCTTTATAGCCTGTCAGCTTCGAGCGCAGCGCGAAGTCGTCGGTCATTTCGGTGGCTAATGTTTCGTACGGCACCATAACTGAGGTATAAATAATCTCGAACATCACGTAGGTGCACAGGTAGTACCAGAAGCTCAGCCCTTCCACCCACAGCAGCGGGTAGAACATCATCAGCGGAATGCCGATCAGCAGGAAGAAGCGGCGGCGGCCAAAGCGCTTACCAAGGCGCGTTTTGCCGAAGTTATCGGTGAGGTAACCCATCAGCGGGTTACTGATGGCGTCAATGACGCTGGCAACGGAGAAAATAAACGCGGCTTCGATTAACGTCAGGCCGCAGAAGGTGGTGTAGAAGTACAACAGCCACGCGCCGCTGATCGCCAGCGCGCCGCTACCTAAGAGGTTTCCGCCTCCGTATGCCAATTGATGGCGCAGATTGACAGGTCTTCCCTGCAGCCCGTGGGGGGCTGAAGCCGTATTTCTTGCCATGAAAAATAAACCTCGTGTTTTATTATTTTGAAACACTGTTTTTATATTCTTATGGCGGCGGGTTAAATGTGAGCTATATCACTAATGTCATTGCGGCTATTACCCATCACACAAGAATGCGATCCACTTAAAAATTTTTTATAACTAAAAGTGAAAATTGCAAAAAATTTTGATTTACCGGGTAATAAAAAACCCGGCGACTAACGTGGCCGGGTGGGTGAAGAGAGAGAACTTAGAAGAACTTACGTAAATACTCGGTCAGGCACAGGATCGCCATCGCCTGCCCGTATGGCATCGAGGTCAGCGGGATTTCGCGGTAGAAATCGAGGTTAGACCCCATGCCGGTGCCAAAGGAGGTTTGCAGCAGCTCACCTTCCGGTGATATGTGCTTCACAATACCTTTAATCGCTTTTTCCGCAACGATCGCATACTCTTGGCTCACGTAGCGCTTGCGCACCGCTTTCAGAATACCGTAGGCAAAACCGGCGGTTGCTGACGCTTCCAGATAGGAGTTTGGATCGTCCAGCAAGGTGTGCCACAGCCCGCGTTCATCCTGACATTTCGCCAGCGCGGCAATCTGCGCGTTCAGCACCTGCACCAGATAACGACGCGTCGCGTTGTTTTCCGGCAGATCGACCAGCTCAAGGAAGTCTGGGATCACGATGGTCAGCCAGCTGTTGCCGCGTGCCCAGCGGGCGTTAGCAAAGTTGTGGTTGCCTTCGTAGCTCCAGCCGTGGAACCACAGGCCGGTTTCCCGGTCCATCAGGTTCTGCACGTGCAGCAGGAACTGATACACCGCTTCTTCCACATATTCAGGACGATTCAGCAGCTTGCCGATTTTCGCCAGCGGCAGCACGGTCATCATCAGCGTGTCATCCCACATCTGCTGATGGTTTTCCTCCGCCAGCGTGATGTGCTGCATGCCGCCGTGTTCGGTGCGCGGCATCTCATTCATCGCCCATTCCGCCCAGCTGTCGAGCCACGGCAGGTACGCCGGATTACCCGTCTCTTCATAGCGATAGGCCAGCGTCAGGAACGGCGCCATGGTGTTGACGTTTTTGGTGGTCGCCCCCTCGGCAAAACGGTCAGCAAACCAGCTGTCGATAATATCGCGCATCGCCACATCGCCGGTTTGCTGGTAGTACTGATAAATACCGTACAGCCCTACGCCATGCGTCCATTCCCAGCCTGCCCATCCTTTGGTATCAATGACGCGACCATCGTCCAGGCGCAGCAGAAATTGGCCGGTTTCATCCTTGATATTCACCAGATTGTTCGTCACCGTCTGAATCAAGGCTTTCAGCTCTTCCCGGGAGATAAAGCGCTCCGGCTGTCGTAATAATGGGCTATGTTTGACGGGCCAAACTTTCATATTCTTAACCTCTGTTGTAAGTCGAATTCAATGTTGCAGCCTGCTTCAGTGAAGGTGCAGCAGGTTTGTTACGATTCAGGTAGCCAATGTTGTTGTTGCCCCACAGGGATTCATAAGGCATCCCCGCCAGCATCTCGACCGTAGCGCGCGCCTGCGGCGTAACGGTCTCAGGCATCACGTGGCCAGATTCACGCATTTTCGCGGTCTCTTCACGCAGCACGCTGTGGGTTTTCAGGTTCAGCTTAAAGCGCAGGGAAACGAGGAAGCCCAACGCCAATACGATGATGGTACCCATGCTGAGGATCATCAGGATGGTATGGCTGACTTCAGGCGGCTGCGTTTTCTGGCCGGACACAAAGCCGGACAGCTGCATGATGATCCCCACCAGCATGACCGCACCGGCCTGAGAGGCTTTGCGGGTCAGGGTCATGATGCCGGCGAAGATCCCTTCGCGACGCTGACCGGTGATCACTTCATCGACGTCAGAAATATAGGTGTAGGTGTTCCACGGTACATAGTTGATGCCCCCGCGACCCAGGCCTGCGATAGCGGAGATCAGCAGCAGCAGCGAGTAGATGTCGCTCATGCCGGCGTAGTACAGCGCCGCATAGGAGAAAGAACCCAAACCAAACAGGACGACAACCATACGGTAGGACGGTGCCGGCCCAAAGCGGATGCACAGCGGGATCATGGCAATAACGGCAATGAACTGGAAAATCGCCATTGTGCCGAGCAGGTTAGAAGCCACGGAAGCTTCCTGCATCAGCACAAACACCACATAGTAGGTAAAGACGGCGTTGAACACGTCCTGGGCGATATAGCCGCCAAGGTACATGCCCAGATGCTGGCGGAAAATCTTGATGCGCAGCGTGGAGCTCAGTTCAACAAACAGGCGATTCATGCTCTGACCAAAGGTCAGGTGTTTTTTCTCTTCTTCGGCCTTCAGGGCTGCCGCGGTCCACTCTTCACGCGGACGTTCCCAGGTGAAGAACCAGACGAAGGTTAGCATCAGCGCGCACAGTACGGAGAACACCAGGCTGGCGTAAAAGAAGGAAATGGCGTTGTCTTTACCAAAATGAGTCAGCAGGATACCCGGCAGGAAGGAGGCCAGAATCGCCGACATCTGAGCCATACCAATACGCGCGCCTGAGAACTTGGTTTTCTGTTTGAAGTCGTCGGTCATTTCCGGTACCAGCGTTTCGTACGGTACCAGGATCATGGTGTAGACCACGTCAAAAATCAGATAGGTCAGGAGGTAATACCAGAAGCCCATGTCCCCTATCCACATAAAGGAATAGCTGAACACGCAAGGGATACCCAACATAATGAAGAATTTACGACGACCGAAGCGTTTACCTAACCAGGTAGAGCCGAAGTTGTCGGTCAGGAAGCCCATTAACGGACTGACCACCGCATCCAGAACCCTGGCGGTGGCAAAGATAAAGGTGGCCTCAATGGGGCTTAACCCGCAGAAAGTGGTATAGAAATAGAGAAGCCATGCAGCGGTCAGCGCGGTCGTTCCCGCGCCGAGGAAATCTCCCGATCCGTAGGCGAAGTAATTTACCAGTCCTATTTTTCGCGTTCTATTCATTAGCCGTCAATCCTGTGCTTTTTATTATGAATCTCCTTCGCTCGCTGAGGGTGAGACAAAAGGAGTACTGACACGGCTACAGTAAAAGTATGCATCAAGGGATACCTTCCTATTTCTGCCAGTTCGGGCGTAGGATTGGCAAAAATGCAAAGAGTCGTGGCATATGCATCACTGATTTATAAAACAACGTTTCTTTACAATCAAAAGCAGGGGCCAGAAATGCGAGCTCGCCACCAGAATCGAGCGGCGAGTGGAGGAATGTGCGGCGATTAGCGGTAGTTAACGATGATTTGAATGCTTTTAACCTGTAGAGCGGGAATTAATCGCCCGCCGCCGGGAATCTCCCAAATAAAACGAAACGGCTCAGCGGCTGAAACCTGATTGAACGCCATCGTGGTGCCGCTGAGAGCATCCAGCTCCGTACAGCGCGAGAGCGAACACAGGCGCGTGCGCAGCCCGGCAGGAATCGGCCCGTTCAGTTCATAGCGCCAGGCAACCAGCGTGGTTGCGCCCTGCACCGGCTGCGATGGCGACAGCGGGCGTGACGAGGCCGCCACGCCACGATGGTTGAGCGTAATGCCAATATTGCTGGCCTGCCAGGCGCCCTCACCCGCCGCCTGCGCCAGACACGGCAGGAGGCAAAGCAGCGGAAGAAATCGCGGCATTATTTGCCTCCAATAGTCGCGGTCATGCGGATATTACGGTTGTCGGAGAGTTCCATATTCGACAACACCACCAGCTGCGGCAGGCTACGGCGTAAAAAACGCGACAGCAGAGGACGCAGCGCGTGATTGACCAGCAGTACCGGCGGTGCGCCCAGCATCTCCTGACGCGCCAGCGCCTCCTGCGTCTGTGCTAACAGTCTGTCTGCCAGACCTGGCTCCAGCCCGCCGCCGCCCTGCAACGCCTGCAGCAACAGACGCTCCAGCGGCGTATCCAGCCCAATCACCTGTACCTCGTCGTTGCCCGGGAACCAGCGCTGGGTAATGGCCCGGCCCAGCGCCACGCGCACCACCGAGGTCAGTTCGCCCGGGTCGGTCTGAATCGGCGCATGCTCCGCCAGCGTCTCGAGAATGGTGCGCATATCGCGAATCGGTACTTTCTCATCCAGTAGATTTTGTAGCACTTTGTGCAGCGTCGTCAGCGTGACCACGCCCGGCACTAAATCTTCGGTCAGCTTCGGCATTTCCTGGGTCACACGATCCAGCAGCTGCTGTGCTTCCTGGCGACCAAACAGCTCAGAAGCATGGAGACTGATTAAATGGTTCAGATGTGTTGCCACCACCGTACTGGCTTCCACCACCGTAAAGCCCTGAATCTGCGCCTGCTCTTTCAACGCGCTCTCAATCCAGATAGCCTCCAGGCCAAACGCCGGATCGGTTGTCACCTCGCCCGGCAAACTTCCCGCGGCAGTGCCGGGGTTAATCGCCAGCCAACGCCCCGGATAGGCTTCACCGCTGCCAATTTCAACGCCTTTGAGCAGAATACGATACAGCGCTGGAGAAAGATCCATATTGTCGCGGATGTGTACCACCGGCGGCAGGAAGCCCATCTCCTGAGCAAATTTCTTCCGGATACTGCGGATACGCCCCAGCAGCTCGCCGTCCTGCTGGAAATCGACCATCGGGATCAGACGATAACCGACCTCCATCCCCAGGGTATCTTCCAGCTGCACGTCGCTCCAGGTGGCCTCAACGGCCTGCGAACTGCTCTCCGGCACGTTCACCGGCTGCGGTTGCTCCGGCGCTTTCATTTCGCGTCCGCGAATCCACCATGCCAGCCCCAGCAGCGCGGCGGTAAACAGCAGGAACACCAGGTTTGGCATCCCCGGCACCAGCCCCAGCAGGCCGAGTACCCCGGCGCTAAGGAGCATCACGCGCGGGTTGCTGAACAGCTGCCCCACCATCTGCTCGCCGACGTCCTGCTCAGTGCTGACGCGCGTCACAATCACACCCGCGGCGGTAGAGATGACCAGCGCCGGAATCTGGGCTACCAGGCCATCGCCGATGGTCAGCAGCGTATAGGATTCCGCCGCTTTGCCGAGATCCAACCCGTGCTGCAATACGCCCACCAGCAGGCCGCCGATGACGTTAATCACCATGATCAGGATCCCGGCGATGGCATCGCCGCGCACGAATTTACTGGCGCCGTCCATTGAACCGTAGAAATCGGCTTCCTGAGTCACTTCGGCACGACGCTTTTTGGCCTCGTCTTCGCCGATAATCCCGGCGTTGAGGTCAGCATCAATCGCCATCTGTTTACCCGGCATCCCGTCCAGCACGAAGCGCGCGCCCACCTCTGCGATACGGCCCGCACCTTTAGTGATAACCATAAAGTTGATGATCACGAGGATGATAAATACCACGATCCCGATGGCAAAGTTACCGCCCACGAGGAAGTGGCCGAACGCTTCTACCACCTTTCCCGCCGCCGCGCCGCCGGTATGACCTTCCATCAGAATGATACGGGTTGACGCGACGTTCAGCGCCAGACGCAGCAGCGTGGTGAACAGCAAAATGGTGGGGAATGCGGCAAATTCCAGCGTACGTTGGGTGAACATCGCCACCAACAGCACCATGATGGAGAGCGCAATATTAAAGGTGAACAGCAGATCGAGGACGAAAGCCGGAAGCGGCAGCACCATCATCGACAGAATCAGCAGGATCAGCACCGGCCCGGCAAGTACCTGCCACTGGGTAGATTTCAGGTTGCCGGGGAGACGCAGCATTGCGACAAGATTAGCCATCAGAGTCCTTCTCGTTCAAAAAATCCAGTGCCTCAGGCACCGGTATGTTATCCGGTTTTTTCGGCGGCTCGCCGCCCGCCAGTCGCCAGCGTTTCAGTTGCCATACCCACGCCAGCACTTCCGCTACCGCGGCGTACAGCTGGCCGGGGATTTGCTGGCCGATATCGGCATGGCGATACAGCGCTCGCGCCAGCGGCGGCGCTTCCAGCATCGGTATTCGGTTCTCTTCGCCAATTTCACGAATGCGCAGCGCCACCAGGCCAGCCCCTTTTGCCACCACCTTCGGCGCGCTCATTTTGTTTTCGTCGTACTGCAACGCCACCGAATAGTGGGTCGGGTTATTCACGATAACGTCGGCCTTCGGCACGTCCGCCATCATGCGCTGCCGTGCCGCCGCACGCTGCATCTGGCGAATACGCCCCTTGACGTGCGGGTCGCCTTCGCTCTGTTTGAATTCATCACGGATATCCTGGCGCGACATGCGCAGCTTTTTCAGATGGCTGTGGATCTGCCAGAAAACGTCGAACCCGACCATTGGAATAATGCCCAGCGCCACCAGCAGCGCACACAGGCCGACCATGTTCAGCGCGTTGCCCATCGCCGACAGCGGCGATTCGCTCACCAGGCGCATCATCTGTGGCCAGTGCATCCACAGGAAAAAGCCCGCCACGGTGCCCATCAGCACCGCTTTCATAATGGCTTTGGTGAGCTCTGCCGCGGTCTGCGCGGAGAACATGCGTTTAATGCCGGGCAGTGGGTTAAGTTTGTCGAGTTTGAAGGCGAGCGATTTAGTACTGAATACCAGTCCGCCGAGCATCATCGGCGCCACCAACGCCACCGTCACCACGCCGACAATCAGCGGCAGCAGCGCCAGCATGGCCTCTTTAAGCAGCAGAATAATTTGCCCAAGGATTAGATTAGGGTCGCTGACGATGCTATGGTCAAAACGCAGCCCGCCAGAAAGCAGATTGGCCAAACGACGGGCGAGTGACTCTCCGCCCAGCCAGAGCACGCAAACGCCCACCAGCAGCATCAGCAGCGATGTCAGCTCGCGGGAACGCGGGATTTGCCCCTCTTCGCGTGCTTTTTCAAGCCGTTGGGGTGTGGGGTCTTCCGTTTTGTCGTCGTCGCTCTCTTCTGCCACGGCTTCACTCTCGCAGTTTCGGTCGCGAGTATTATCTCGAGGTTACACATTGCCAATAGGCAGAATAGCGGAGTGAAAGTAGAGGAATTCGGGCGTTTATGGCGCTGACAGGCCGGATACAGGGATAACGATGACGGCCATGTCGCAGAAAAGATGCCTGCGCCCCTCGTTCTCAGGTTAGACCTCGTACACAATGGTTTCCTGATAGTCGACGAACGGATAATGAGCCATCTTGCTCTGCTCAGTTAGCGCTGATACCCGCGAGCTGTTGAACTCTCCTTTTTACCATGAAATAAACTAACAAATTGATTAAGGGAATCTTAAAATTAAGCGAGCAACTTATAAAATCGGGTAAAATAGACATTCAGAAAAATTATTTAACGTGAATAAAAAAGGATAAAACAAGCAACACGCCCGGTGAATTAATAACAACAATGAATATTATCACCATCAAAACTCCGTGAATGAATCAAAAGCCCCCTTAAACAGCAATTACTTAACAAACAGGCATCTCGCCAATATCCCAGCGACCGTTCTATAATATATTAAAAGGCATTGAATTAATATTAATGTCCGACGGATTATAAAAATAGACTATGAACTATAAACAGGGAGTTGTTATCTTTATGAAGATAAATAAAAGCATTGTTGCGTTAGCCTTTCTGGCTACGTTTTCAATCAACGCGCACAGCGCGGAAAACGGCGCGGGAACCATCCATTTCACCGGCGAAATCATCGAGCCTTCTTGTACAATTGATGGAGATAGCGGGAACGAGCTCAACGTCCCCCTGGGAACCTGGCCGACCTCTCTTTTTAGTACTGTAGGCACAGAGTCCGACCCCGTTAATGTTGATATCAAACTTGTCGACTGCCCGGCCACAAGCGACGGGTTATCCGCCGTACAGCTCACGTTTGACGGCCCCACGGTATTAACCGGGTCCAGTACGCTCCTTGACGTCAGCCGGATCAGCACCTCCGGCGATATGGCGGCAACCGGTATTGGCATTGCGCTGAGTCCTGCCGATAATCCAACACAGTTGTTGGCATTCGATGGCTCTGAAGGACAGGTCCATATCGATTTACCTGAGGAATCTGGCGTTGGGGTTTGGGCTCACTTGCAGGCCCGATATAAATCCTTCGCCACAGAGGTCACACCGGGGCCAGCGGATGCCGATCTGACGGTCAACATTGTGTATCACTAATATCTTTGAACGCTTCGCCTGATATATACCAGGCGATTACCCTTCGTATCATATTATTACATCAGGGGCTTTGTTTATGCGTATTTTCGTGCTGGCTGTAGCATTGTCGCCTATTTTCTATTCGTGCATTTGTACGGCCGCCGGGGTCCAGGTTGGCCGTACACGTATTATTTTTGATGCTAATAAAAAAGAGGTGGCATTAGCATTAACGAATACCGATGAGCAACTCCCCTGGTTAATTCAATCCTGGACCGACATCGGTGATGAAAAAACGCGAGGGCCCTTTATCGTGACGCCCCCGCTATTTCGTCTGGACGGCAAAAAAGAACAAAGCCTGCGTATTACGTGGAACGGTACGCCGTTGCCTGAAGATAAAGAGTCCTTGTTCTATATGAACGTGCGCACCATTCCCGCCACCGCCAAAGAAGACGAAAGTAAAAATATGCTGCGCCTCATCTATAAAACCCGTATCAAACTGTTCTGGCGGCCCAAACAAATCAACGGAACGCCGGCTGAGAGCTGCGAAAAATTACAGTTCTCACGTTCAGGCAATGTGTTAAAGGTGACGAATAAGAACGCCTTCTATACGGTTTTTGATTCCTTACACCTGGGTGCCGTTGCGCTGAAGCAGGCGGATATGGTCGCCCCGTTTAGCGATGCCTCATTTACCCTGAATACGCCGTCTTTCGCAAACCTGGTCACCTGGCGCTGCATTAGCGATTACGGCAGCCCATCGCAGCAATACTCAGCCTCTGTCAATCAGAGGGGGTAAAGTTGCGATATTGCCGCCCGCAGAAACAAGCGTTCCCCTTATCAAGACTGTCATTGCTTATACACGGGCTGGTCGGCATCGCATTCGTCGTTTCAACTCAGGTGCAAGCGAAAGAATATACCTTCTCCGCCTCCTCGCTGGAAGGTAACGGGCTCTCGCAGCAGGATATTGACCTCTCTCTTTTTTCTCGCGAAAACGCGCAGATGCCCGGTACCTGGCCCTCGCGATTAAAGCTCAATAAAACGGAGCTGGAGGAGCAGTCAATCACCTACATCAGCGGCGAAAACGGCGAACTTCAGGCACAAATCACGCCCGCCATGCTGCGCCAGTGGGGCATCAAAGTTGACGATTATCCTGAGCTTGCAGCAGCGCCTGCGGATACGCCTCTTGCTAAACCGCTGGGCCATTACATACCGCAAGCTTCGGCAACGCTGGATTTTTCGTCAATGACGCTAAAAATAAGCATGCCGCAGGCCGCGATATCAAGCCAGGCAAGAGATGGCATCGCCCCTTCCCTCTGGGATGACGGCGTTCCCGTGTTGTTTACGGATTACAGCTATTCCGGCTCCCGGAGCAGCGACGAACATAACAATACGTCTGAGAGCCAGTACCTCAACCTGCGCAGCGGTCTTAACCTCGGGGGATGGCGCCTGCGAAACTATTCCACCTGGAGCCAATCTGAAAATACCCACGCCTGGGAGACCATCAACACCTATCTCGAGCACGATATTGATGTCCTGCGCAGTCAGTTTACCGTCGGCGAAAACAGCACGCGTGGCGATGTCTTTGACAGCATCCAGTACACCGGCGTCAATCTCGCCTCCGATGACGAAATGCTGCCCTATAGCCAGCGCGGCTACGCGCCAATTATCCGCGGGGTCGCCAGCTCGAATGCTGAAGTGTCCGTTCGGCAAAATGGCTATCTCATCTACCAGCAAAACGTCGCGCCCGGCGCGTTTGAAATTACCGATCTCTATTCCACCACCAACAGCGGCGACCTTGAGGTGACGGTGAAAGAGGCCGATGGCAGCGAACACCATTTCACCCAGCCCTATTCCAGCACCGCGGTTATGCTGCGCCCTGGCCGGATAAAGTACGAAGCCACCGCCGCACGCTATCGCGCCGCCAGCGGCAGCAGCGAAAAAGAGCCTGAATTCGCGCAGGCAAGCATGATTTACGGCTTGAATAATAGCACGACATTATTTGGCGGCATCACCGCCTCGGAGGATTACCAGGCATTGAATGCCGGTATCGGTATCGCGCTGGGCGATTTTGGCGCGCTCTCCGCCGATGTCACCACCGCCAAAGCGACGCTGGATAATCATCACACCAGCACCGGCCAGTCATACCGTCTGCTCTATTCCGGAAAGATTGAAACCACAGATACCAACTTTACCCTCGCCAGCTATCGCTACTCGACTCAGGGTTACTACAGCTTTGCCGATGCCAATAAGAAATATGACGGTAGCGAAGATGACTGGATGTTCCGCTATAACAAACGCAATCGAATCCAGGCCAGTATCAGCCAAACGCTGCTCGGTAGCAGCATTTATCTGAACGGCTACCAGCAGGACTACTGGGGCACGTCGGACACGGAACGCAGCCTCTCTGCCGGGATAAATACCACGATTAAGGGGATTAGCTATCACCTGACCTACACCTACAGTAAAACCAGCGATGGGCCAGACGATCGGATGATAGCCTTTGGTTTGAGTATTCCGCTAAGCCGCTGGTTGCCCAATGCGTGGTCCAGCTATAACGTGAGCAACAGTAAACGGGGTTACACGCGCCATAACATAGGCTTAAACGGCACGCTGCTTGACGATCGGCGCCTGAGCTATTCTTTGCAACAGAGCCGCAGCAACCATGATGCTGATGATACCAGCAGCCTGTACGGCAGCTATCGTTCACGGTACGCCAATCTCAATGCGGGCTATTACACTTCCTCAAACGATTCGCAGCAGTTCAGCATCGGCGCTAGCGGAGCGATAGTCGCCCATCCTCACGGCGTCACGCTGTCTCAACCGCTGGGCGATCAGTTTGCGATTGTCTCGGCGCAGGGCGCGCAGGGCATCCGTTTCCAGAACCAGCGCGGGATACGCACCGACTGGCAGGGAAATGCGGTGATTCCGTCCCTCAGTGCGTATCAAAAGAACGCTATCCGTATTGATACCACCAGCCTGCCGGATGATGTTGATACCGACGCCACCGCCGTCACCGTTATTCCAACCCGCAGCGCGGCGGTGGCGGCAAACTTTATTGCTCACGTCGGTTATCGCGCCATGCTCCAGCTTTCAGGCATAAAAGGATTAGCCATTCCTTTCGGCGCGATGGTTTCCGTCGATAACGCGCCGATTTCCGGCATCGTCGATGACACCGGTACCGTCTACCTGGCGGGCGTTCCCCGCCAATTCTCGATAACCGTAAAATGGGGTAAAGCGCCTGAACAACAATGTCATGCCGCCGTAGCCCTGCCTGAACCCGAACACGCCGCTAATCTGGCGGGCATCCTTTTCGCCCAAGTCGCCTGTAAACAGGAATGAAATATGCGTCACTTTTATACGGCCATTTTAGCTTCAATTCTCTTCCTGGTGCCGGGGGTAACTCTGGCAGCAGTAACCGTGTTAACCAATTGCTTTGACTCAGCAGCAGACTATTCCGTGTCGTATGACCATGAACTCAGCAGCAGCGAAAACAAGGCAACCTATTCTTACCTGACGGGCGCCTACATGCCTGGAAGCGGACCAGAGATCGAAGCCAACTGCTCCTGCCCTGCTAACATCGCTTCATCATCAACGGTTTCTGAATATGATTTTGCCGGGAGCCCGCTCGCGGCTGGCGTTAGCGGATACGGCGTGTTGACAGACAAACTGGATATACAAGTTACAGGTTTTAATGACGCGATTGATAGCCCTGATGGGAGCGGTTTAAGCGCAATCAGTGTCAAGGAATATCCCACGCCAATCGGTAGCATGCTCACTCAAAAAGCCGATCAAAAACAGACCGAAGGATCTGCCGATGTCTGTAGCGACGAAACGCGACCAACCGGCGGCGCAACGGTAAAGCGTAAGTTCAAATTGAACATGCTGCGTTTTTCATTGTATGTAAAACAACCCATCATTGGTGAGGAAGTCATCAACCCTACGCTGGTTGCTCAAGGCTTCGCCTGTTTATATATCGGCGGCGGTACTTGTGAGAGCAGCGATGCGCAGCTGGTCTCCAATATCTGGCTCAGTGGCAAAATTACCGCGCCGCTCAGCTGCACCATTAATGCCGGTAGCACCATTGAAGTGGATCTGGGGACGCTCAACCGCAATCAGTTCGTCACCCCGGGCGCCACGCCGCAAAACTATACCCTCAGAAATGTCGATATCTCCTACCACTGCGACGGGTTGACCGCCGATGACAATGACAAAATCAAGCTGACATTAACCGCCGATCAGGGCGTCGTCGACGGCAGCCAATCCTATATCGCCAGGCTGATCGACAGAGACGATCTCGGCGTCAGAATGTTTGACGTCAACAACCAGAACGTGGTGCTGGATGGATCCACCGATTTCCCGGTATCCCTGGATGAACAAGGTAACGGCGTTATTCGCATGAAGGCAGCACCGGTCAGCACCACGGCCAGTAAACCGGTGCCCGGCAGTTTCGAAGGCAATATGACGGTGAAGATGGATTTACGTTAAGCGCCTTGCTAATGGGGAGTCAGGAATGGCCCGGCTGCATAATGCAGACCGGGCCGACAACCTTAGGCTGTGGGATGAAAGTCAGAATCCTAAACTGTCCAGCAGGTCGTCCACCTGATCCTGGCTGGCGACAACGCCCGCTTTCGAGGTATCAACCTGCGGCCCGTTGAGCAGGCTGTCATTCTCACGTTTTGGACGCGAACCTTGATCCGGAATGTTCTCCAGTAGCACCATCAGCAGTTGACGCTCAATTTCCTGGATCACATCCATCATGCGCTTGATAACCTGGCCGGTGAGGTCCTGGAAATCTTGTGCCATCATGATTTCAAGCAGTTGCGCATTGGTAAAGCTGGTATGTCCGGGCACATCGCCAAGATATTGACGCGTATCGCTCACCAGTTCGCGGGCGTCAGCCAGCTCAATCGGATTTTCAAACCATGCATCCCAGCGTTGAGTCAGCGCTTTCGCGCCTTTTTCCATTTCATCCTGATGCGGCTGAGAGGCTTCAACGCTGTTGAGCGCGCGTTCAGCAGCCTGCGCGGTCATCTGCACCACGTAATCGAGACGGTCACGCGCATCGGGAATCGCCTCCGCCGCCTCCGCAATGGCCTGATCCAACCCCAGTTCGCGCAGGCTATCGCGCAGCATGCGGGTCAGATTGCCGATGCGGCTAATAATGTCCGCGGCGGAGTGTTCATCGCCGGGCTTAATGGAAGAATGCATCATGACTGTCACCTCACATGCCCAGTTTCTCGAAGATTTTGTTCAGCTTCTCTTCCAGCGTCGCGGCGGTGAACGGTTTCACCACGTATCCGCTGGCGCCAGCCTGCGCAGCAGCAATAATGTTCTCTTTCTTCGCTTCCGCGGTCACCATCAGCACCGGCATCGCCGCCATCCCGCCGTCAGCGCGGATGGTTTTCAGCAGTTCCAGCCCGTCCATGTTCGGCATGTTCCAGTCGGAAATCACAAATCCAAACCCGCCCGCTTGCAGTTTGTTCAGCGCATCAACGCCGTCTTCCGCTTCTTCAACGTTGTTAAACCCCAGCTCTTTTAACAGGTTGCGTACGATGCGACGCATGGTGGAAAAGTCATCCACAACCAAAAACTTAAGCTCTTTATCCGCCATAAAATAATTCTCCTGATCAAATACGTATTGCCTGTCCGGCACTGATTTTCGCCAGCATCTGCTGGCTTACCTGGCTAAGATCGACCACTTCGCTGACGCCACCGGTATTGATGGCCTCACGCGGCATGCCGAACACCACACAACTGGCTTCATTCTGCGCAATGGTCCAGGCACCGGCCTGGTACATCGCATGCATCCCAGCCGCACCGTCGTTGCCCATGCCGGTGAGGATCACCCCCACGGCGTTGCGCCCCGCGTGCTTCGCAACCGAATGAAACAGCACATCAACCGACGGGCGATGGCGATTAACCGGCGGCCCGTCGTGAATTTTGATTTGATAGTTTGCTCCGCTGCGCGCCAGCTCCATATGCTTGTCGCCCGGCGCAATGTAGGCGTGGCCCGGCAGTACGCGCTCGCCGTCTTCCGCTTCTTTCACCGTAATCTGGCAAAGCTTGTTGAGCCGTTCGGCAAACGAACGGGTAAAGCCCGGCGGCATATGCTGGGTAATCAGCAGCGCGGGGCTGGAGAGCGGCAACGGCTGCAGCACGTGGCGAATCGCCTCAGTGCCGCCGGTAGAGGCACCGATAGCGATCAGCTTCTCAGAGCTGAGCAGCGGCCCTGCTTTTAGCGTCACGGGGGCTGCGAGTGGCTTGTGCGCGCTAATCCGGGCGCGGGAGGCGGCCCGTACCTTGTCGGCAATGGTTTCGCTGTAGGCCAGCATGCCTTCACGGATCCCCAGCTGTGGCTTGGTGACAAAGTCCACCGCGCCAAGCTCCAGCGCACGCAACGTCACCTCCGACCCTTTCCCGGTCAGCGAGGAGACCATCACCACCGGCATCGGCCGCAAGCGCATCAGTTTCTCGAGAAAATCGAGGCCGTCCATGCGCGGCATTTCAACGTCCAGCGTCAGCACGTCCGGATTGAATTTTTTAATCAGATCCCGAGCCACCAGCGGATCCGGTGCGGTAGCCACCATCTCCATATCGTCGTGGCTGTTAATAATCTCCGTCATGATCTGGCGCATCAGCGCCGAATCATCTACCGACAAGACTCTGATTTTACTCATGCTCTTCCCTTACTTAGCGCATAGACCGTCTGTCCGCGCAGGCTGAACTCACGGGCAAGATGGCTAAAGTTTTCCGAATGCCCGGCAAACAGCAGCCCGTCGGGTTTCAGCAGGGGCACAAAGCGCTTGAGGATCTCCTGCTGCGTTGTTTTATCGAAATAAATCATTACGTTACGGCAGAAAATTGCGTCAAATGGCCCGGGAACGTTGTAGTGCGCATTGAGCAGGTTCAGCGTGGTGAAATCCACGTAGTTCGCCAGCTCGTTACGCACCCGTACCAGCCCCTCGTGCGGGCCGGTTCCGCGCATGAAATAGCGCTGCAGCTGCTGCTGCGAGAGCGTTTTCAGCTCCTCCATGCGATAAATACCGTTTTGCGCTTTTTCCAGTACTTCGGTGTCAATATCGCTGGCAAACACCTTCCAGCGACCCGGCGCGGTGCCCAGGGTATCGGCCAGAGTAATGGCGATGGAGTACGGCTCTTCCCCCGTCGACGCGGCGGCGCTCCAGACCCGATATTCCCCCTGCCGACGCGCAGCATGCTCCGCCAGCGTCGGGAAATGGTGCGCCTCGCGGAAGAACGCCGTCAGGTTGGTGGTCAGCGAATTGATAAACGCCTGCCACTCGGCGCTGTCTCCGTTGGCCTCCAGCAGGCTGAGATAGTGACCAAAATCATCCAGATTCAATGCCCGCAGGCGTCGAACCAGACGGTTGTAAACCATGTCACGCTTGTGATCCGCCAGCACGATCCCGGCGCGCTGGTAGATCAGTTGACAGATCCGACGAAACTGCGCGTCGGTAAGCGTCAGGCGCTGCGTCAGCTGGCTCAGTAATTGCGATTGCCCATTTGGCAGAGATACAGTCATAGCGCCTTCTTACATCACATCATTCAGGAAACAGCAGGTACTGCGGCCAGCGAGACGTTTTCACGCTCGGCGGCCACCTTCACTTCTTCGAGTTCAAACACAGAAACCACGGAGGTTAAGCGATCGGCCTGACCTGCCAACTGTTCAGTGGCGGCCGCCCCTTCTTCCACCAGCGCGGCGTTCTGTTGCGTCACCTGGTCCATCTGGCTGACGGCCAGCGCGACCTGTTCAATGCCCCGGCGCTGTTCGTCCGAGGCGGAGGCGATTTCCCCCATGATGTCGTTTACTCGGGTGACCGACTGGACTATCTCGCTCATGGTGCTGGCCGAGGTTTCGACCAGCGCCGATCCTTCCTGTACGCGGGCCACCGACTCTTCGATCAGCACTTTGATCTCTTTTGCCGCCTGGGCGCTGCGGCTGGCGAGGTTACGCACTTCACCGGCCACCACCGCAAACCCGCGCCCCTGCTCGCCCGCACGCGCCGCTTCCACGGCGGCGTTCAGCGCCAGGATGTTGGTCTGGAAGGCAATGCCGTCAATGACGCTGATAATGTCGCTGATTTTCTTCGAACTGGTGGCGATATTGTGCATGGTCTGCGCAACATGGTTGGCCTGCTCGCCGCCGCGCTTGGCAGTGTCCGCCGCGCCGTGGGCCAGATGAGAAGCCTGCCGCGCGTTGTCGGCGTTCTGGCTGACGGTCGCCGTTAACTGTTCCATGCTTGCCGCGGTTTGCGCCAACGATGCCGCCTGTTGTTCCGTACGGGAAGAGAGGTCGTTGTTGCCAGCGGCAATTTCTGAGATCCCGGTGTGCATCGCGAAACTCCCCTGACGCACTTCGCCTACCGTTTTACGCAGAGATTGCTGCATCGACTTCAGTCCGGCGAAAATGGCGCTGATTTCATTTTTACCGTACACCGCAATTGGCCGGGCCAGATTGCCTTTGGCAATGCTGTCAAAATGGCTGCTGATAATAGCCAGCGGCTTGACCACCATACGGCGTACCCACCACAGCGAAGCGAGGGTGATCGCCACGGAGATAATCACCATCGCGATAAACATCATCGTGGAGCGCGCATAATCGTCCTGGCTTTCGCTTTTCGCCGCCGCCACATAGCGCTCAATATTCTTGCGCCAGCTTTCATAGTTGGCATCGAACTGGTCCTGCGTTTTCTGCACCGGCGCAGCGACATATTCAGAGAGCTGATTGTTTTCCAGCCAGGCGACCTGATGCGCCAGCATCTCGTGCCAGGTGGTAAAACTTTTCGCCGTCTGCTCTTGCAACGCCTTATCGCTCTCGCTCATCAGTTGCAGCGCCATAAAGCCCTGAAACAGCGCTTCGCCTTGCGAAAGGTTCTGCTTCACGTCGTCAACCATGGCGCGCACTTCATTAGGTGGATAGCTCAGCGCCGCCAGCGTACCGGCTTTATTGAGCATGGTGCTGGCCTGCAGCATGGCGGCACGTGATTCCGTGAGCGTGCTTAGCTGCTGGCTGCTCTGATCCACCCGATAAATATTGTTTTGTCCGTCGCGAAACGCCCAAAAAGAGAGTCCGTTACTGCCAATCTGCAAAATGCCGCAGAGAATCAAAATCAGAAACAACGTGGTAGAGATTCGAATACGATAAAGCATCACCACACTCCTGGAGGCGGCCCTTGACCGCAGATAAAATTAAAAGGTTTCCCAGTTAGAATCAGAGGTTCGATTGGCGGCGGAAGCCTGGCGAGGTATCGCCAACGTTGCCGCCGCCGGTACTGATGTCGTCGCTCTATTTCCTGAGGCGACGTTCAATCGGAATGCCGCAACCGCCTGGTTCAGGCGTTCGGCTTGTTCTTCCAGCGCGGCGGCGGCAGATGCTGACTCTTCCACCAGCGAGGCGTTTTGCTGGGTGACGCTGTCCATCTCCGCAACGGCGATGGCGACCTGATCGATACCCCGACTCTGTTCGTCAGAAGCCGAAGCGATTTCCCCCATAATGTCGGTGACGCGGGTCACGGCATTGACGATATCGGTCATCGTTTCACCCGCCGTCTCAACCTGCACGGAGCCGGTTTCTACGCGCGCAACGGAGTCTTCAATCAGCGCTTTAATCTCTTTTGCGGCCTGAGCGCTGCGGCTGGCCAGGTTACGCACTTCGCCAGCCACCACCGCAAATCCCCGCCCCTGCTCCCCGGCACGCGCGGCTTCCACGGCGGCGTTCAGCGCCAGAATGTTGGTCTGGAACGCAATGCCGTCAATGACGCCGGTAATATCGGAAATTTTCTGCGAGCTGGCGGCAATCTCGTGCATGGTATTCACCACGCCGTTCACCACGCTGCCGCCATGTTGCGCGGTGTCAGATGCGCGTTGCGCCAGCTGTGACGCCTGACGCGCGTTTTCGGCATTCTGCTTCACCGTTGCGGTCAGTTGCTCCATGCTGGCCGCCGTCTCTTCCAGCGACGCCGACTGCTGTTCGGTGCGGGCGGAAAGATCGTTATTGCCGGCGGCGATTTCGCTGGTGCCGTGATAGATAGCTTCCGCGCCTTCCCGGACGTGCGCCACGGTATCAATCAGCGCGCTTTGCATATGGCTGACCGTATCGGCCAGTTCGGTCACTTCGTTACGCCCGCGCAGGGTCAGGCGCTGAGTTAAATCACCGGCGGCAATCTGGCGAATGTGCGCCATCACCGAGGCCAGAGGTTTCAGCAGAATCGCGCGGATGCCAAACCAGGCGCCGACCACCACAATCACCAGCACTACCGCCAGTATCGCCAGCTGCCAGCGGGCAATCTGGTAGTCGCTGCTGCTGGTGGTAAAGGCGCGCTGATAGAGCGCTTCACTTTGCGTGGCGTACTGATTCATCGCCTCGCCCATGGCGTTCTGCATGCCTTGCGTCGGCTGGGCAAAATAGGCGTCCATATTACCGCCTTCCAGGAACCCCACCAGTTCCTGTAACGCCGCGGAATAGTTTTGATAGGCCTTTGTAACCTGCTCGCTGGCGTCGTTCATCGCCGGCTGCGAGGGCAGTTCGCTAAAGCGGGCAAAGTGTTCTGCCGCCTGGGTTAGCGTGGTGCGTGCATTTTTCAGCAATTCCGTTTTGGCGCTGCTTTGCTGGTTAGCGGTGTCCATCATCATCCGCGCCGAAGAACGGCTCAGGTTGATGCGGGTTTGCAGCAGCAGATCCCACGCTTTGGTGAGTTCGGCCTGTTGCGTGCGAAGCGTGTTAGATTGCGCAAAACTCTGTTGGTTTTGATGCAGCGAGGAGAACAAAAAGCCTCCGGAGACCAACTGCAAAAGTGCGAAGACGACCAGCACCAACATCAGCAGCGTGACAACGCGGATACGGTTTAACATACAGCACCTTCTCAATGACGTGTTATTCGCTGTTATCGGCATCCCAAAAAGAAACTTTATGTGCGGGCGGGGTAAAAATCGTGGGCGTTCCCGGGCAGCAAAACGGCTGTGGACGTGAGCGACTGAATCACAACGCTTTTTATAAAATATAAAAAAAAGTTGTAAATCCCCTCACTTTCATACAATTTATGTGGTGAATAAATTGATGGTATTTAATAACTAAAAAATCATTTTTTCATCGCAGGGCTTTTTCGTAATCTGACGGGGTATTTTTTGTGGCAAACGCAAATAAGCTCACGATTTTTATCGTGATTTTCATGCTGGCGGGGATTCTCACCGGCGCAATGATCCATTCCTATGCATCAGCAACCACCATCGAAGTGTGGTCTGGTAACATCACTCTTCTGACGGATATATTCCTCCGGCTAATCAAAATGGTCATCGCACCGTTGGTGTTCAGCACCTTAACGGTCGGGATCATGAAGCTGGGTGAAACCTCGACGATTGGCCGCGTCGGCGGTAAAGCGATGGTGTGGTTTATCAGCTCTTCGGTGCTGTCGATTCTGGTGGGCCTGTTTATCGTCACCCTGCAACAGCCGGGGGCGGGTCTGAATCTGACCGTGCCAAAAGACGCGGTTGATACCGGTCTGGCGGTCAGCGGCATGAGTCTGAAGGGCTTCCTTTCACATACCATCCCGACCAGCATCGTCGGCGCGATGGCGAATAACGAAATTCTGCAGATTGTGGTCTTCTCGATGTTCTTCGGCATCGGCGGGGCTTCACTGGGACAGAAATTCAACGCGCCGTTGGTGGCCGCGCTGGATGTGGTCTCGCATATCATGCTGAAAGTCACCGGCTACGTGATGTACGTTGCGCCGCTGGCCATTTTTGCCGCCATCTCCTCGGTCATCGCTACCGAAGGGCTGGGGATCCTGCTGAACTATGCTTCATTCATCGGCGGCTACTACCTGGCCATTCTGTTGACCTGCTGCGTGCTGGTGGCCATCGGTTATATGGTGCTGAAGAAAGAGGTGTTCCGCCTGCTCAGCATGCTGAAGGATCCGGTGCTGGTTGCATTTACCACCAGCAGTTCCGAGGCCGCCTATCCGAAGACGCTGGAACAGCTGACCCAATTCGGCTGCTCGCGCAACATCGTCTCCTTCGTCTTGCCGATTGGTTATTCCTTTAACCTTGTCGGCTCAATGGTGTACTGCTCCTTTGCGTCGATGTTTATCGCACAGGCCTACAATATTCATTTGGGCTTCTCCGAAATTGCGGTACTGATGCTGACGCTGATGCTGGCATCCAAAGGGATTGCCGGGGTGCCACGTTCGGCGCTGGTGGTGCTGGCGGCGACCATTCCGAGCTTTAATATTCCGGTTGCGGGTATCCTGCTGCTGATGGGCATTGACCACTTCCTCGATATGGGCCGTTCGGCTATTAACGTACTGGGTAACGGGGTCGCAACGGCGATGCTGTCGCAGAACGAGGGCGAGCTGGCGCAGGAAGAACCCGAAGTCGTACAGCAGAATATGTAAACGCCAGGCCGACACAAAAGAAAAGCCAGACCTCAGGGTCTGGCTAAATAGAAAATATACCGGCCATTCTCGCCGCGAAGCACTCCCCCTCCCCACAGCGATATCAACACAGTAGTAACAAGAGCAAATGAAAAGTACGGCCCCCACCCCACTGGCATAAGATGGGGGTTTACAGCATTTAGATAAAGATACGCAGGCCTACCGCAGCCAGGTGATCGGAGACGTTATAAGAGTCATCGGTATTGCCGCTGGCTTTCTCATAGCCGTATTCGATATAGGTGACGGCGTTTTTACCTAACCAGTAGTCAGTCCCCAGCGTGGTGGACTGGAAATGCTGTCCGTCCATCGCATCGCCGCCTTCGGTCCAGTCAAAGTTAGCGTAAATGCTCCACTCCGGCGTAATTTTGAACTGAGAAGCATATTCCAGGCCCAGGATAGTTTCCTGATCGTCGGTGGCGTTGCTGGTGCCGCTGACCGCCGCGTGAACATCGTCAACTTTGTTGATGTAGTAAGTCGCCTGCGCGGCGTTATACCAGGTAAAGCCGTCGAAATTGGCGGTGTACTTGGCGTTTAAGCCCATCGAGTAGGTATTACCATCGTATGACGGGCCGGTGACGTTGGTGACCGGTACGGTGCCCATTGGGTTATTATTCTGGTCGTAATAGGTCATATTGGTCGTCGTGGTACCCTGGTTAACGGTATAGTTGTTGTACGCTGCCGCGCCGGAAACAGAGAAGCCATTGTCAAAGCGATACTGCGCCGCAAGCGCCGCGCCGCCGTGAACGGTGGCAGAACCGTCATGGTAGGCGTCGTGCATATCCGGGCCGTCGCCATAACCGCTACCGAAGCCAATTTTATCCACGTCATCATTACCCTGGCCCATGACGCCGACGGTAAATTCTTTGGTGTTGTAGTAATAGATAGCCGCTGAGTTAATAATATCCGTCGACATCCCGGCGGTATCGTGTTTCGCCTTACCACCGTAGGCATAAGTGGTATCAATACCCAGCCCCCAATCCGTTGGCGCATACTGTTTACCAAATGTGATTACACCATATTCATCATTGCCCAGCCCGGCGTACGCCTGACGGGTATAGACATCATTGCCCTGATCGTCGGTGGCGGAATCCAGACCGTGAATACCGGTTTCGTAATAACCGACCGCATAATAACCTTTGTCATTAATTTTCTGCCGTAATGCGACGCCCAAACGCGAGTCATTATTCTGAATATTATGTTCTACGCTATGCGCGGAATCATCTTTCGCCATTAATCGCACGGAACCCATAATCGACACTGCGGTATCATCGCTTTTATAGACCATTTCCCCTTTTGTTTGCGTCGCCGTATATGCCGGTGACGCAAAATCGCCGCTGCTTGCCAGAGCACAAGCCGGAGCGCCTACCGCCGCAGTAATAGCCAGAGCGATAATAGAGGGTTTAATCATTACTTTTTTTACGCGCATAGAAGTCCCTTAACCTAATATTTAAGTTCGTTTTTTTGACTGCTTTAATTTAGTAAGTCGGGAAAACAAATTATTTCCACGAGCAGATATTAATGACAGAACGATTTTATTTTCTATGCACAAAAATAAAAAATAAGAGAGCGATCACTAAGAATTATTTTCTTTCACCCTTTCACAGAATGTTTTAAAAACAACAAAAATAATTATTATTTAATTCAAATTATTAGCGATTTACTTATTTTTTGAAATAAAGTGTTTCTTAATATTTAAATTAAACCATTAAGATTTAACTAAGAAACATTAATGAATGTTAACAACAGCATTTATCACGCTTATTTTTAACACACTTTTATCATAGCAGGCTAATTTATCGAATAATTCGGTAGGTTAAAGATTAACAATCTTTATTTAAAATAAATGCACGTCGCCTCTTCTCGATTAGCCTATTTATATAATAAATTGATTTAATAATTACATTCAATCGAGTGATGTATTTTTCAGAATAACAGGAAAAGAGGGTCAAAAATGGAAAAAGAAAGCAGTAAGAAATGTTATCTCTGCACGCGGTTATCGCACACTTTTTTCATTATCTTATTTTAATAAAAACGAATTTGCGTTAGCGGCTCTTTATAATACAGGCCCGACGTCATATGCCGCCGGGCCTGAGCTCATCATGCCGCGTGGTTAGCTGCGCTATCCAGCAGGGCCATCTCTTCGCTATTCAGCAGCTTTTCGATATTAACCAGAATCAGCATCCGGTCGCCCAACGCGCCAAGCCCGGTGAGATATTCCGTAGACAGCGTGACGGCAAACTCAGGTGCCGGACGAATCTGCTCCGCTGCCAGCGACAGCACATCGGAAACGCCGTCAACCACGATCCCGACGACGCGCTGACCGAGGTTCAGTACGATCACCACGGTGTTGTCGTTGTACTCAACGTCCTGCTGGCTGAACTTCACCCGCAGATCGACAATCGGCACGATCACGCCGCGCAGATTGGTGACGCCTTTAATAAAGGCTGGCGTGTTGGCAATGCGTGTGACCTGGTCGTAACCCCGAATCTCCTGCACCTTCAGGATATCGATACCGTACTCTTCGTTGCCCAGGGTAAATACCAGAAATTCCTGACCTGTCGGTTCTCCCGCCAGCTTTGTTACATTCGTCATACCGGTCATGTTTTCTACCTTTTTTCTGCGTTTCAGGCGGCTGTGTTCGCCAGACGTTTATCACGATTCAGTCCCTGCAGGGCGGAGACGTCAACAATCAGCGCGACGCTACCGTCGCCAAGGATGGTCGCCGCCGAGATGCCCGGCACTTTGCGATAGTTGCTTTCGAGGTTTTTCACCACCACCTGGTGCTGACCAATGAGCTGATCGACCAATAGCGCATAGCGTCGACCGGCGCTTTGCAGGATGACGACAATGCCCTGCGTAGCCTCGGTTTTCGCGCCCTGTACATCGAAAGCTTTCCACAGTTCCACCAGCGGCAGATATTCGCCGCGAACTTCCAGTACGCGCTCGCCGCCCGCCAACGGATGCAGATCTTCTTCACGCGGCTGCAAAGATTCCATCACCGCGTTGAGCGGCAGAATAAAGACCTCTTCGCTGACCTTCACCGACATACCATCAAGAATCGCCAGCGTCAGCGGCAGCAGAATGCGGATCGTCGTCCCCGCGCCCTGCTTCGACTGAATTTCAACGTGGCCGCCCATCTCCTGAATATTTCGTTTTACCACGTCCATCCCCACGCCGCGCCCGGAAACGTCGGTCACCTGTTCGGCGGTGGAGAAACCCGGTGCGAAGATCAGCATGCCGACCTCTTCATCGGTCATGCTTTCGCTGACGGCCATCCCCTGCGACAGCGCTTTTGCCAGAATGCGTTCGCGGTTCAGTCCCGCGCCATCGTCTGTCACTTCAATACAGATATTGCCCCCCTGATGTTCTGCGGAGAGAATCAGGTTACCCACGGCAGATTTCCCTGCCGCCAGACGCGTTTCCGGCAGCTCGATACCGTGGTCGAGGCTGTTGCGCACCAGGTGAGTTAACGGGTCGATAATGCGTTCAATCAGGCTTTTATCCAGCTCAGTGGAGCTGCCCATCAGCGTCAGCTCTACCTGCTTACCGAGCTTACCCGCCAGATCGCGCACCAGACGCGGGAAGCGGCTAAAGACATACTCCATCGGCATCATGCGGATAGACATCACGGACTCCTGCAGGTCGCGCGCGTTGCGCTGGAGCTGGCCCATGCTGGTAATCAGGTCGCCGTGCGAGACCGGATCCAGCGCGTTGGAACGCTGGGCCAGCATCGACTGAGTGATGACCAGCTCGCCAACCAGGTTAATCAACTGATCGACCTTCTCAACGGCCACGCGGATACTGGTCGATTCACTGCTGCGCGCCGCGGGCTTTTCGCGTTCTACGCGGGGCGCCGTCTGGCTTGCGGCGGCTACCGGCGCCGCTGGCGCGACAACCGGCAGCTCCACGATCTCTTCGGCTTCGGCTATTTCCACGACCGTAGGCTCTGTCGCTGCGGCAACGGTGGTGAAGGCTATCTGGTCTGCCTCGATAACGAAACACAGCACGGCGACGATATCGTCCTGATCCACGCTACTGTCGATCACCGCGGTGAGGCTATCGGCCGTTTTGTTGACCTGGGTCAGCGTCGCCAGATTGCCCAGCTCCTCTTCCAGCATATCGGGTTCACCGGGCTTCAGGCGCGACAGCGTGATCTGGATTTTGCCGGCGGCTGCGGTATCGATCGCTACCGTCTCGGCCTGCTGACTGTTGTCGACCACGCTCAGACGGGCGCTTGCGGCCACCGGTGGGACGCTTTCGCCTTTCGCCTCCAGCGCCAGTTGGCGCAGAGCGTTGCAGATATATTCGAAGCTGGCAGCATCCGGTTCGCTGGAGCTTTTATAGGCGTCGAGCTGTTCCTGCATAATATCTTTGGTTTCCAAAAACAGGTTGATAATATCGGTGTTGAGCTTCATCTCCCCGCGGCGTGCCTCATCCAGCAGGTTCTCCATCAGATGCGTCGTTTCCTGCAGCACGGAGAAGCCGAAAGTGCCCGCCCCGCCCTTGATCGAGTGCGCCGCGCGGAAGATCGCGTTCAACTGTTCAGCGTCAGGGTCATCCACCGCCAGATCCAGCAGATGCTGTTCCATATCGGCCAACAGCTCGTCGGCCTCATCAAAAAATGTTTGATAAAAATCGCTGATATCCATGCTCACGCAATCACCTCGAGTCGGGTTGTGGCGCCGTAGTACCTGATGCAGACGGTGAGGTCGTCGGCGACGGTAATACGCTTAAAGGTTCATTCTGGCTCTCGGCATTCTCATGGAGAATGGCCTGCTCAGCCTGGTTATTCAGCACCAGCAGGCTGATGCGACGGTTAATCGCATCGTTGCCGCCGTGCTCTGATAAGCGCATCGAGTTTGACATCCCGATCACGCGTAAAACTTTGCCATCATCCAGCCCGCCGGCCACCAGTTCACGGCGGGAAGCGTTGGCGCGATCTGCCGACAGCTCCCAGTTGCTGTAGCCACGCTCCCCGGTGGCATACGGATAGTCGTCCGTATGACCGGCCAGGCTGACCTTATTGGGAATTTCGTTCAGCACCGGCGCAATCGCACGGAGAATATCGCGCATGTAAGGTTCCACTTCGGCGCTGCCGGTTTTAAACATCGGTCGGTTCTGGCTGTCGATAATCTGAATACGCAGCCCTTCCTGCACGAGGTCAATTTTCAGATGCGGACGCAGCGCACGCAGCTTGGGATCGGCCTCAATCAGCTGGTCCAGTTCGCCACGAATACGTTTCAGGCGATTGGTTTCCATCCGTTTTTTCAGGTCGTCGATGTTCGGCTGCTTGTGTACTTCGCCCTGTTGCTGGGTGACATCATCACCGCCTCCGGGAATCGGACTCTCGCTGTTCGCCATCCGCTGGCCTCCGGTGATCGCGGTGGCCAGCGGCGTACGGAAGTATTCGGCTATCTGAATCAGCTCTTTCGGGCTGGAGATGGAGATCAGCCACATCACCAGGAAGAACGCCATCATAGCCGTCATAAAGTCGGCATAGGCAATCTTCCACGAGCCATGCGCGCTACCGTGCGATTTATGTTTACGCCGCTTAACGACGACAATAGGATGCGATTGATTCTTCATGCGTCCTCGGTGGTCGTTTGCTGTTGCCCCGCCGGGTTACGTACCGCACGGACGTGCTCTTCCAGCTCGATAAACGACGGACGTTCACTGGTGTAAAGCGTTTTGCGGCCAAATTCGACGGCGATCGGCGGCGCGTAGCCGTTGAGGTTAGACAGCAGCGTAATTTTGACGCACTGCATCATCTTCGTCGTTTCCGCGCTCTTTTGACGCAGCACGCTCGCGAGCGGTGAAACAAAGCCATAGGCCAGCAGGATCCCAAGGAACGTACCGACCATCGCGTGGGCAATCAGCGCCCCCAGCTCTGCCGCCGGACGGTCGGCTGAACCTAAGGCGTGTACCACGCCCATGACCGCCGCAACAATACCAAACGCCGGCAGCGAATCTCCCACCAGCGCCAGGCTGTTGGCCGGCACTTCGCTTTCGCTTTCGTGGGTTTCGATTTCTTCATCCATCAACGCTTCAATTTCGAAGGTGTTCATGTTGCCGCTGATGATCAGGCGCAGATAGTCGACGATAAATTCCAGCATCACCGTATCGGCGAGGATCCGCGGGTAGCTGGCGAAAATTTCGCTCTCTTTTGGATTTTCAATATCGCGCTCGAGCGAAAACATCCCCTGCTGGCGTGACTTAGCCATCAGGCGATAGAGCAGCGCCAGCAAATCCATATACATCGTTTTGGTGTACTTTGAGCGGCGGAACAGCAAAGGCAATGCTTTCAGCGTGCCCTTAATGGCCTTGCCGTTGTTGCCCACGATGAACGCGCCAACCCCCGCCCCGCCGATAATAACCAGCTCGGCTGGTTGATACAGTGCTCCAAGGTGTCCGCCAGTCATCATGTAACCGCCGAAAACTGTCCCCAAAACGACCAGGTAACCTATTAAGATCAGCACGCTATCATCCTTCCACTGTTGACTAAGAGAGGAGACAGATGAGCAATTTCACCCACGCGCAGGCAAAAAAAAGCAGCGGCCATAATGGCTGCTGCTGGAGTGTTTTCGCCACACCGTGTGGGGTTTAAACAGCTTGCTCTATCTGTTCATCCAGCAGTTGTGGATTACTATCGGCAAGATCCTCAGAAAGTTTACGTCTTTTTACGGCCCGTGATGGCGGCTGGCATAAGCTGCATACAAAGCTACCAACGGGCTGGTGGGCGTGGGTGATAAAGTTACCGCCGCAGGCGTTACAGCTGGAGAGTTCAAGCATGCCGCTTTCGACAAAACGAACCAACGTCCACGCACGCGTCAGGGCCAACAGTGGCCCGGCATCTTGCTGAGGGCACTGCTCGAGGTAGAGACGGTAAGCCTTGATCACAGCATCGACGCCAGAACATTGCCCACTTTTGAGTAAGAACTGCCAGGCATTGCAGAACATGGAAGAGTGAATATTCTGCTCCCACGTCATAAACCAGTCCGTGGAAAACGGTAGCATTCCTTTCGGCGGCGGGCTGCCGCGAAGTTCTTTGTAGAGCTTAATCAAACGACCACGGCTCAATTGTGTTTCGCTTTCAAGCATTTGCAAACGCGCGCCCAGGGTAATCAGCTCCATGGCGAGCTGAATATCGCGTGCTTCCTGAACAATGCTTTTTTCGCTCATGGTCAAGCCCTTTTCTTACGGGCAGGTTCGCCTGAATGACTGGCCTGATTCAGCAGGCGTGTGGAGAGCAGAATGCCGGTATGGATTTGCTGTAAATCGTCAACCCGTGATTCCTGCGTCAGACGGGTGATGGTTTGTGAGTCATCAAAACGGAACTGACAAACCAATTGATTGGTTTCGGCCAGTTTCACCATCTGCGGGAGCGTCAGTTCCCCGAGGACTTTCGCCATATCCTCGTTGATACCGAGGCGGAACATGGCTGAAGCCTTATCCTGACCGATCAAACGCTGTGCAAGAAGCAAGTAAGACAAGTTGATGTCATAGATGTGCTTTAGCAACTCGGATGTATGCATTTTCCCCATCCCGAATAACCAATTTGTACTTTATGCGGAAAATCCGCATACCCCGTGATGTCGTCGGGCAAGGCCCGATAAAAAAAGAATCGGTCAAAATGCGTAGCCGATTAGGTGAATCTCATGCCCCATCGCCGGGTAACGTTTTGATCGCACGGCCCGGCAATTCTAAACATTTCTTACAATTTACTAAGATTTTTCCTAATTCGACGCAACTTTACTCGCCAGATGTGACACATACAATGTTACTTCACTGTTAATTTGAAATTTATGTGATCAACATCACAAAATCAAACCGTATTTTTACACCGTATCCATTAGTCATAGTTGTATTTTGAACAATAAATAACCATTCAAAACGCTGTTTTATTCCTGCCTGACGGATATTCATTCACCGAAACTATCCAATAACCTTCGACGGTGGGCAACTTTACTTGAGACAATTGCGAAAAAATTATCACAGATCATAGCTTCATCTAATATATAAAATTCATCGTAAATTCAATAAATTGAAACATCGAATGATTTGCCGTATATTCATTTGCATATTATTTACCTTTCATTAACATTAATTCAGCATAAATTAAATGTTTATTCGCTGTTTTGATTACATGATATATTCAGCGTCGCTTATGCAATCTGTACAATAATTACGCATTTATTCGCATAAAAAAACTTATGTATTAGGTTAACTTATAGACAGATTTATTCTGCTTTCCCCTTGCAGCTCTGAGGTAAAAAGAGTAAGAGAATAAAAAGAGAGCGCGCATTATTAGAGCAAGGAGGTCTGATGTCTTACTCACATCTACTGGTGGCCGTTGCCCCCACCCCGGAAAGTCAGGCCCTGCTACGGAAAGCAGTCGCCATCGCGCGTCCTGTCAACGCGCGCATTAGCCTTATCACCCTCTCAACCGACCCGGAAATGTATAATCAACTCGCCGCCCCGATGATGGAAAACCTGCGGGAGCTGATGCAGGAAGAGACCCTCCAGTTCCTGCAAACGTTGGCTGACACGGCCGACTACCCCATCTGGAAAAGCCAAATCGCCTGCGGAGAATTAGGCGAACATATCAAAGTGTTCAGTCAAAAATACCAGGTTGACCTGGTCATCTGCGGTAACCATAACCAAAGCTTTTTTTCCCGCGCCACCTGCTCGGCAAAAGGTATCGTGGGAACCAGCTGTGTGGACGTTTTGCTCGTGACGTTGTAACAATGTCGTCGAGATAAGCCAAAAACCGGGAGAACGTTCATTCTCCCGGGCGATCCTGAATGATTTCAGCCGACAGTCTGCGCTATACGCTCCGTTTGGCTTTCTGTTTGTAACGGTCGAAGATCACCGCCGCCAACAGAATTAAACCGCGCACGACATACTGTGAGAATGGAGAGATATTGAGCAGGTTCATCGCGTTCTCCACGGTGCCCAGAATCAGAATCCCGGCGACCACGTACGATATCTTGCCAATCCCGCCTTTCAGCGAGACGCCGCCCAGCACGCAGGCGGAGATGACGATCAGCTCATAGCCAATCGACGTCATGGGCTGTCCGCTGGTCATACGTGAGGCCAGAATGATCCCCGCGGCAGCTGACACCAGGCCTGAGAGCACAAAGATAATAATCTTGGTGCGCACCACCGGAACCCCCGCCAGCCGAGCGGCCTCTTCATTGCCGCCGATCGCCAGCGTGTTACGGCCAAAGGTGGTTTTGTTGAGCAAAAGACCGAAAATAATCAGGCAACCGACCGTCAACCAGATAGGTGCCGGCAGGCCCAGCCAGTTGGCGTAGCCCAGGGTGAAGAAACGCTCATCCTCAATCCCTACCGCCTTTCCATCGGAGATAATATAGGCCAGCCCGCGCACGATCTGCATGGTGGCAAGCGTAGTGATCAGCGCGTTGATCTTAAGACGGGCAATCACGAAGCCGTTGACCAGCCCGCTCACCGCCCCGAGCAGCAGCCCGGCAAAGACGCCAATCCACAGATTTTCAGTGACGTTAATCACCACCGCCGTCGTGACGCCCGCACAGGCAATCACTGAAGCAACCGACAGATCAAAATCGCCGGAGGCCAGGCAGAACAGCATCCCGCAGGCCACCATTCCCGACATCGAGATCGCCAGCCCAAGCCCCTTCATATTGATAAAGGTGGCAAAGTTCGGGACAAAAATCGCACAGCAGATAAACAGCGCGGCGAAGACCACCAGCATTCCGTACTGATCCCAGATACGGCTAAGGCTCAACGACGAGCGGCGGGCGCCAGGCGTAGTAACAGTTGACATCATAACCTCCTAACTCAGGCAACGGCCTGACTGACTTTTGGCATAGCCAGGCTTAACGCCTGTTGTTCATTGGCGCTCTCGTGCAGCAGCTCTCCGGCGATTTCCCCTTCACGCATCACCACAATACGGTCGGCAACGCCCAGCACTTCCGGTAGGTCGCTGGAAGCAAACAACACCGCGACGCCGGACGCCGCCAGCGCATAAATCACGTTATAGATTTCGTGTTTTGCCCCAACGTCGATGCCCCGCGTGGGCTCATCAAGCAGGATCACCTTCATATCTTCCGACAGCCAGCGTCCGAGAATCGCCTTCTGCTGATTGCCCCCGGAGAGGTTCATGATCAGCTGCTGAGCCCCCGGCGTTTTGATATTAAGAGACTGAATATGATGGTCGGCATTAGTCGCTTCCCAGTCGTTATTGATGAGGCACCCCGCGTGGATATGCTTGCGGCGGGCGCTAATGTTGATATTGTCACGCACCGAATGGACCGGGATGATCCCCTCGGCTTTGCGGTCTTCTGGGCACAGCATCATCCCCGCGCGAATCGCCTGCGCAGGTTTATTGATGGTCACGCGCTCACCGTCGATGAAAATCTCACCGCCGGTTATTTTCGTCCCGCCGAAGATCCCTTTCATCAGCTCGCTGCGCCCGGCACCAACCAGGCCAAACAGGCCGACGATTTCACCGCTGCGAACGGTCAGCGAAATCGGCGTGCGCACGCCCGGCGCTTTCACCAGCGATAGACGCAGACGCTCTTCACCGTACTGACGCGGCTGCCAGCCATAGATATCGCCAATGTCACGCCCGACCATCGCCTGCACCAACCGGTCGTGGCTCACTTCCATCATGTCGGTAAAGGTGCAGACATAGCGGCCATCTTTAAATACGGTGATGGCATCGCTCAGCGCGAAGATCTCTTCCATGCGGTGAGACACATAGATGATCACCCGTCCCTCTTTGCGCAGTTCACGGATCACCCGAAACAGGTTGTCGATTTCGCGCGCGGAAAGTGAGCTGGTCGGTTCATCAAAGGCAATGACCTTGGCGTTTCGCGCCAGCGCTTTGGCAATCTCGACCATCTGCCATTGGCCAATCGACAGGTACTTCAGCGGCGTATCGGGATCGATGTCCAGACCCAGATGCTCAAGCTGGATACGCGCTTCATAGTTCAGCAGTTTGCGGTTAACGATACCGCCGCGGCTTGGCAATTGACCAAGATAGATATTTTCCGCCACGGTCATTTCCGGGACGAGATGCAGTTCCTGGTAAATTATCGCGATACCCGCGTTCAGCGCCGCGGTGGTATCAGCAAAAGAAATCTCTTCTCCGCGCAGCGCCAGCGTGCCGGACGTCGGGGTATAGTTACCGCTAAGAATTTTCAGCAGCGTCGACTTGCCGGCGCCGTTCTCGCCCATCAGCGCGTGGACCTGCCCGCTATAGCAATCGAAGCTAATATCGGACAGCGCCTTTACGCCCGGGAAGGTTTTGCTGATACCGCAGAAAGAGAGATAAGGGGTAGACTGTTGCATCGCAACCTCCACAATGACACGATCCCTCTCCTCCCGCCCTGCGGGAGGAGAACCATCAGGACTTAGAGGCCTTTTTTCGCCAGCTCTTCTTTGAAGTTGTCGCGGGTAATCAGCACAACATCGGTCACCGCGGTAAATTTCGGTGGCTCAGCGCCTTTCTGCACCCAGTTGTAGAGCAGCTCGCTGGTTTTGTAACCGTGAATGTCCGGGCTTGGCAGAAGCGAACCAAAGAAGCCGGTAGCCTGCGCTTTTGACAGTTCGTTCACCGCGTCCACACCGTTGATACCGATACCGATGACGTTGTCCGCCTTGAACCCCTGACCTTCCGTAGCACGCACGCCACCGAGCACGGTGTTATCGTTCATGCCAACAACCAGCCACTGTTTCACTTCCGGATGTTGTACCAACAGTGAGTTACCGGCATCGAACGCACCGGGAATATCGTTAGATTTGGTAGGCACCTGATAAATCTGCTTTTCCGGGAAACCAGCAGCCTTTAGCGCGTCCATGGAGCCCGAAGTACGGCGGCGCGCGGTATCCAGTTCGTTGGCGGTAATGGCCATCACCCCGGTGGTTTTCACATCCCAGCCGCGCTTCTGCATCTCTTTATACAGTTCCTGCCCTTGCCGTGCGCCAATTTCACTCGCCGCCATCATCACCAGCGGCACATCCTCCATCGGTTTGCCTTTGGCGTTAACGAACTGATCATCGACGGTGATGACCTTCATGTCGTAGCCGCGCGCTTTGGCGATGATAGCAGGCCCTAATTTTGGATCTGGCGTACAAATAACAAAACCTTTGGCACCACTGGCCGCCAGGCTATCAATAGCATTGAGGGTTTTCTCACCGTCCGGAACGGCTATTTTAATAACATCAAAACCAAGATCTTTACCGGCTTTATCCGCAAACTTCCATTCCGTCTGGAACCAGGGTTCTTCGGGTTGTTTCACTAAAAAGCCGAGTTTTAAATTCTCGGCCATAGCCGATTGTGACATAACCGCCGCCAGCCCGATGGCCACCAGCGCTTTCGTAAATTTGTGCATGGTTAACTCCAGCCTAAATGTTCTTTTATGTAGGGAAAAATCAGACAAACAATTTAAATCGGACATAAAACAAAGTATTAGCCGCGCAATTAACAGCATTAACAATGTTAAAACATTAATAGCCAGGAATTAACCATTCAGAAGAGAGCACCATCACACCCCTGAATAACAGTGAAGTGATGCATAGATTCAGCAGATACGTACATATAAAAAACGCGAATTGTCAGACAATTCGCGCAGAGAGAATAGCTTATTTATCTATATACTCAGCGAAGATACCCCTTCCACTGAGATGATCAATTAATTACCAGCGGTAATAGATGTGATCGGCGTGGTCACGTACCGGCGCTTCATCGCCCAACAGACGTGCCGCGACGGTAAAGGCAAAATCAAAGACGTGACCGAATCCTTTGCCGCTAATCAGATTGCCGTCTTCAACGACCGGCGCATCAACGTATTCACCGTTTTTCACGTCCTGCCACAGATCCCCGGAGCAGACATAGCGACGGCCTTTCAGCAGATCGTTGCCGGCCAGCACGCGCGCAGCGGCTGAGCAGATTGGGCAAATAAATTTGCCCGCGGCATCGTGGGCCGCCACAAACTTAACGACATCCTGATTCGCCGCCAGATTCACGCTGCCTTGTGGACCACCCGGCAGGACGACGGCGTCGTACAGGGTATCAAGACGCTCTGCCAGCGTGGCGTCAGCCACCATCGGGATATCGTGATAGCTCACCACAGCGCGTGATTCAGCGCACGACACCAGCTCAACGCCAATATGCAAACGGCGCAGGATATCGATAGTGACAATCGCTTCCCCTTCTTCAAAACCCGGGGCCAGCAGTACAGCAACCTGTTTCATTTTAACTCCTGTAAATTCATATAATCGAATCCCTCCAGGTGACGAATGGGGAAGGATTTAGCGTACTCCTCATTACCGCGAACATAATCCTCTTACCGGCCATTATCAAAAATGATCTAAAACAAATTTGCGATTATTCCAATATTGGGGGGCCGATGTATATCATGATATATAAATGGGAATTATTATTCGCGATGCACTATTGATAGCAAATAATGCGTAACGCGCCTATCTGAGCGATAGCTGCCAATCTTAAAATTAGACTTAGCTCACATTTCCTGATGTACAAAATGTAAGACAGAATACGCATGTTAACAAAGCCTTACGCAGAGTATATCGGGAAGTTACATTCTCTATAATTCATAGGGTTACGAAAATATTATTTTGTGAAGCAGGGTAATAGCAATATAGGTTGTAACGAAACGTAAAAAGGGGCTCATGAGAGTTTTCTTATATCCAAACTAAGAGTATTCTTTTTTCTGAACACAAGAGGAATTATATCTTTTGTTCATGGTTGAAGACTACGAGTAATATGTAGTTACACTCTAACGCGTAAATAGCGCATGGTTAGCGGCTATCTAGATACTATGCGGTATCACGCGTATCGTTCCTACCAGTAATAAGGATATTTGTATGGCAGTTCCAGGAATGGTTCAAAAGCTTAATGCTCAGATGAATCTCGAATTTTATGCATCTAATCATTATTTGCGTTTGAGCGAGTGGTGTTCAGAACATCGACTGAATGGCACCGCGACGTTTTTACGTTCACGGGCGCAATCCAGCGTAACGCAAATGATGCGTGTGTTCGATTATATGAAGAAATCTGGCGCTTATCCGGTCGTGAAAGCTTTTGAAACCCAAGAAGATAAGTGTGCCACCCTCGAAGATCTTTTCCTGAAAACCATTGAAGATCACGCGCAGCGCAGCTCTACGCTGTCTGAGCTGACTGAACAGGCAAAAGTGCTTCATGACGATAACACCCTGAGTTTCCTCAATGCACTGGAAGAAGAGCAGGAACAGGATGGTATCTTGCTGAAGACCATTCTGGATGAAGTGCGCAGCGCGCGTAAAGCGGGCCTCTGCATCCAGCAAACCGACCAGCATCTGCTGAACATCGTTAATCAACAGCAGCATTAATTACGCAACAAGGGCGGCCATGGCCGCCCTTGTTCTTTCCGCTCTCAGGTCTGTGACCTGAAGACGTCAATTCGCGATCAGTGCGTCGCATCCTGTGGCGTAAACTTCAGCTCAATCAGCGCAATCGCTTTCTGAATCGCCCGCAACGTTACCGGATCGGCCCCCGCCGGATGAGTGGTAAAGTCAATCGCTTTCAGCTGAGTCGCCATCTTTTCGCGGACTTCAACCGGTGCGATAACATCAATAACGTCGAGGATCTGTTTGATAACGAGTTGGCAAGCGACGACGTCGGAAACCAGTTCATCGTTAGGGGTGAGGTTCTGAGACATTTTTTGCTCCTATTTTGCGGAGCGTAATAGTAACCTACTTTTGCTGAAGATAAAAAAACCTGCCGCAGCAGGTTTTTTTATCAGAACATAGCGCCTGGCGGTACGTCTTTGAAAGTTTTGCAATAGTTCTCAAACATGCTTTTGAGGATTTTACGCATGCGCTGTTTCATGTTGATACTCCGATTTTTGTTATGCAGGTGTTATTGTCTTTAGGTACATAATATGACCACCATCACAAAAATCAACCGTTTTGCGAGTTAAATCACATAACAATATTCATGTATGTTAAATTTATAAAAAAATTGTTATAAAAATCTGTCACTTGCAGAATCTACAAAATCTATAAATTTTACGAATTATTTTGATAGGGTAACGCAACGATGAATGAGCCTCTCCAGGCCCAGGCGAGCCGTGGGGTATCCCCTGCTGCGCTGCTTGTGGCCGGTGCATTCTTTATGGAGTTCCTCGATGGGACGGTGATTGCCACCGCCCTGCCAGATATGGCGAAAACCTTTGGCGTTGAAGCCGTCGATCTCAATATCGGCATTAGCGCCTACCTGATCACGCTGGCAGTACTCATTCCGGCCAGCGGCTGGATAGCGGACCGCTTTGGCGCGCGCACCATTTTCAGCCTCGCGCTGGCCATTTTCACCGTCTCTTCCGTGTTTTGCGGCCTCGCCACCAGCGCCCATAGTTTCGTGGCGATGCGTATCTTACAAGGCGTAGGCGGCGCGCTGATGGTCCCTGTCGGGCGGCTAGCCGTCCTTCGAACCACGCCAAAACACCTGCTCATTACCGCCATTGCCACACTCACCTGGCCCGCGCTAATTGCGCCTATTATCGGGCCTCCGCTGGGCGGATTTATTACCAAAGTGGCCGACTGGCGCTGGATATTCTTTATTAATGTCCCGTTGGGCATCATTGCCATCCTGCTGGCATTGCGGATTATTCCCAACATCCGCGACGATGAGCGACGGCCATTCGATCTACCGGGTTTCCTCGCCACCTCAGTGTCAATGGTGAGCCTGGTCTACGCGATGGAGCTTCTGGGGGCGGAGAAAATGCAGGGGGGGCTAATCATCACGCTGTTGCTGCTTGGCAGCGCCACTTTTTATTATGCGCTGTCCCATTTCCGTCGCAGCCCGGCGCCGATGATCCGTATGGATGCCCTCAAGGTCCCCACCTTCCGCGTCACGATGTACGGTGGTTCATTGTTCCGCGCCTCGATCAGTGCCGTACCGTTCCTGCTTCCCCTGCTCTTTCAGGTCGGTTTTGGTATGGATCCGTTCCACTCCGGCCTGCTGGTGCTGGCGGTGTTTGTGGGCAACCTGACGATTAAGCCGGCAACCACACCGCTCATTCGCTGGCTGGGCTTCCGCCGCCTGCTATTGATCAACGGTGCGCTGAACGTGCTGGCGCTGGTCGCCTGCGCCTTCCTGACGCCACAGACGCCGGTATGGGTGATTATGCTGGTACTGTACCTCGGCGGCGTGTTCCGCTCGATTCAATTTACCGGCGTCAGCACGCTGGCGTTTGCTGACGTACCCTCACCGCAAATGAGCTATGCCAATACGCTGTTCAGCACCGCCAGCCAGCTAGCGATTGGGCTGGGCATCACGCTCGGAGCGATTGGAATTCGAATAGGTGAAAAACTCAGCGCCGTGCTGGAGCTCAGTGCAGTACCGGGTATCAGCTTCCGCCTGGCCTTTGTCTTTATTGCGTTGATTTGCCTGGTGGGGATGATAGATACCCTGCATCTGACGCGAGACGCGGGCAGCGCGGTGTCGAAGAAAGCCAAAGCCTGAGTTCACTGCATAAAAAAACCCACGCCAGAGCGTGGGTTTTTTATTAAAAAGGAGAGCGTCAGGCTTACGCCAGGATCTCGCGAACAAAGGCTTCGATTTCTTTGTTCTGGCAGTTTTCGAAGAAGCATTCCTGGAAACGCTGACCGGAGACAGCCGTTTTCACCAGCGCCGGGTCGATTGCGCGCAGAGTATCCAGATAGTTTTCTTTCACTACAGCGGCTTTCACCTGGTTCAGGATACCCGCGTTGCGGACCTGAGGCTCTTTACGCTCCGGCGGGTAGCCTTCGCCGTTACGACCGGTGAACGCTTTTTCAAACATGTAGCGAACGTTCAGCTCCGCGCCCCAGCCATAACCTTTTGCGAAGGCCAGAGACAGCGCGTTACCGTTGTTGATCTGGGCAAACAGGAAGGCGTCTGCCGGATCCAGGCAGTAGCCGCAAACCACGCCCGGATGGATGTTCAGGGACATCAGCGCGCCCTGACCGGTACCGCAGCCAGTCACGACGAAATCTACCGCTTTAGAGTTCAGCAGGATGCTGGCCATGATACCCAGGTGAATGTAGGTCAGATGATGATCGTTTTCATCGCTCATGCCCACGTTGTAGACCGGGAAGCCTTTTTCATCGGCAACGGCTTTTAACTCATGATGAATAGTCGCGTTCTTGCTGGCCTGGCTGTTTTCCATCATCAGTGCAATTTTCATTCTTTCCTCTCCTGAAAGCTACGCGGGATTTCCCGCAGTCGTTCGATTACGTTGCAGTAACCTTACTACCAGACAAACGCACTTTCAAATTTTATGAAAAATGGTTTTACTTTTTACTGAGGCGGTCACACTTTTGGCCTATGCCGGGTAGATAAATCATTACATAAACCATTATTTTTTTACTGTTACCAGGGCACATGGTCGACTAAACTGGCTTAAGGGGAATAATAGACCCGATGAATTGTACGCTATTAAATGGATGAAATAGTCTTCGCAAAGGAACTGACTTGTGACACAGGACTGCCGATCTCTTCGACACGGGCTGGGTCTCCTTGTTCTACTGACCCTGTTGCTCGTTTGCACGACACGCGTTTTTGCCGTACCGCCACAAAAAGTAAAAGCGGCTTCCACCATTCCTGTCTGGATACTCAACGCCGATAGTTTTGAATTCTGGCGCGACGACCACGGAGAGTTCCATGGCTTCTATCCCGAGCTGCTGCACGCCATCAATTCGCGCTACGGCTACAATCTCACCCTCCAGCCCATTGACGGCACGACCTTCGAGCAACGTTTCAGACACCATGACTACGGGTTATACGCCAGCGTGCTACAGACCCGTGAACACCTGAAGAATACCATCCTCTCCTTACGCCTGCTCGAAAACAGCGTCGTTACCGCCAGCATCACCCGACAGGCAAAGACCGTACGCGACCTGAACGATACACGAGTCATTTTCCGACGGCACGATCCCACCCAGACGCTCGTTAAACAAGCTTATCCCACCCTGACATTTCAGCAAGTCATCGAAGTTGACAGCAGTAAAGAGGCCTTACAGATTCTGCGCAGCGGCGGCGCCGATTTCTATATCAACGAGGACAGAGAGATCGGCAGTCCGCAGTATTACTACACCATCTCCCGTCCGTTCGATTCACTGCGTATCACCACCTCGTTCGGGATTAGTCCGGAACTGATATCTCTACGCAGTAACATCAATCAATTGATTAACGAATGGCAGCAAAACGGCAAGCTTCAGGCATTAGAAGAGCAAAGCCAGATTGAATTTCTCCGCCGTAACCTCGTCATCACCCCCGAAGAGCGACGCTGGCTCCAGGAAAATCGCCTTACCCTCTGGCTACCGAAAAATGAGAACTTCTCCCCCATCATCTGGAAGGACAATCAGGGATACCACGGCAGCGCGATTAGCATCGTCAACGATCTCCGCGATCTGCTCAATATCAACGTCGACGTTCAATTCGTTGATAATTATCTGGTACGTATGAAAAATGAAGACTGGCCGTTACGACTTGCCGATATTATTGACGTCCGCGACGGCGCACAGTTGGAGGGGCTGGTTGGACCGTTGTTGAACTGGTACAACGCTTATTACAATAAGGTCGGTCAGCCCTTTATTCTTGATGAAGAGCAGGTGCGCCATCAGCGGGTTGGCGTGATTCGCGGCTCCTTTGCCGCCTACTATCTGCGCCAGCGGTTTGGTACTGACGTCACGCTGGTCGCACGTGCCACCCTCGACGAACTGCTGGATACCATTGATAACAACCAGATCGACTTTATTCTCGGTGATTTAAGCTCGCTCGAGCAGGCGCTACGCGGCAGCGATCTGTTCCGTGGCGCACTGAAAGTCGCGGGGCTGACCCACTCAAGTTTTCAGATTGGTACCTGGGTGAACATCGATCACCCGCTGCATGCCCTGCTGACGCAGGTTCATCTGATCTCCAGCTATCGTCACCAAATCACGCCGCCGACCAACCTCCCAGCCTCCACGTCGTTAAGTAAAAATTCATTACAAATGATTAGCGCCGGGCTGCTGGCCGCGCTGGTCTTTATCCTGAGTATGATGCTGATGATGTGGCGGCATATGAGCCAGAACCGCGCGATTAGCCGCAGCATCGTCGAAGCGATGGAAAAAATTAATCACGTCCACGATGATGAAACCGGCTGTCATATCCGCCGCGTCTCTGCCTATTGCAGCCTGTTAGCTCGCGCGATGAAGCTGCCCCTGCGTCAGATTCGCGATATTGAGAATTTTGCCTCGCTGCATGACATCGGCAAAATTGCGGTTCCCGAGACAATTCTGCGCAAGCAGGGCAAACTCACCGAGGACGAGTTTAAGCAGATTCAGCAGCATTCAGTGAAGGGCTGGCGTATCGTCCAGGGGCTGGTGCTCGGCTCTGTGGCGGAAAATCTGATCCGCTACCATCACGAAAAATGGAACGGCAGCGGCTATCCGGATGGGTTAGCCGGCGAAGCCATCCCGCTGGAGGCGCGGATTCTGGCCATTGCCGACGTTTACGATGCGCTGCGGCAAAAGCGAGTCTACAAACCCAGCTTCTCGCATGAGCGCGCTTACGAAATCATCGTCAGCAGTTCAGGCAGCCATTTTGACCCGACGCTGGTCAAACTGTTTTGCCAGTTGCACCTTCAGTTTCAGGCTATTTACGAGTCACAAACGGATTAACCCCTGAATCTGGCGACTATTCAAGGGATTGGCCGCAGGTCACGTCAGTTATAATGAGACTACGACAGATTGCGCAGAGCGACATGATGAAAAGCCTCATTCTTATCCCCGCCCTGCTGGCCCTCTCCGCGTGCACGGTTCCCCGCACGGCGAGTGTCAGCGAAGTTGATGCGACCAGCGGTATCGTTCGCCTGACCTACGGACAGGCGGTACTGCAAAATGCCCGCCCCGACAGTTACCTGGCCCAATCCGAGGCCAATAAAGCCTGCCAGCAGATGGGCTACGCCACCGCTTTTTCCTATGGTCAGCCGATTCCCACCTGCTCCACCATTAGCGGCTCGCTGTGCCTCAACGAATATATTACCCTTCAGTATCAGTGCCGGGGTATCGCAAATATTCCTGCCTCCAGCGCCTATTATTAGCCCCACCGCCGGTGAATTCCGGCATTATTATTCCCCTTGATATTTATCGTTATATTTATGCCAATGAGTTTTATTCCCATTCGCATTATTATATCGATCATTTTATATTTACCTTTTGCAAATAAATTAATAACAACTTATAGTTCTGCTGTAATTAACAATTAACCTATTTTTTCGGGAGCGACACCATGCTAAAAGCGCCAATGATCGAGAAATTAAACGAACAGATGAATCTCGAACTTTATTCTTCGCTGCTGTATCAACAGATGAGCGCCTGGTGTAGCTTCAACAGTTTTGAAGGCGCCGCCGCCTTTTTACGCCGCCACGCGCAGGAAGAGATGACGCACATGCAGCGCCTGTTTGATTACCTGACCGACACCGGCAGTCTGCCACGCATCAATAGCGTCTCTTCGCCGTTTGCCGAGTATGCATCACTGGACGAACTGTTCCGTGTGACCTATGAGCACGAGCAGCTGATTACCAGCAAAATTAATGAACTGGCGCACGCCGCTATGTCCAACCAGGATTATCCGACCTTTAATTTCCTGCAGTGGTATGTTGCGGAACAGCATGAAGAAGAGAAATTGTTTAAATCCGTTATCGATAAGCTGACGCTGGCAGGTAAAAGTGGTGAAGGTCTGTACTTCATTGATAAAGAGCTGGCAACGCTCGATACTCAGAATTAATGTTCATGCAGCGGCGTTAATACGCCGCTGCTGATTAATGTCGGCATATCTTACTTTCTTCGGTCGTAAAACCCGATTCCAGCGGTATAAATTTCCCTTTCTTATACAAAAAAGCCACCAGCTCGCCCGCGCTCATATTTTCCGCTGAACAGGTATGAAAACGCGCCTGCTCGCCAAAGCGTGCACGAATGGCCGCTTCCAGACTTTCGAAGCTGTACTGCTGGCCTGATGCAATCATCATATTCAGTACTTCGTGACCGTGAATAGAGTTCATAATTTCTCCCCTTAAAAAAGGTCACCATAAACTGCATTTGTACTGCATGTTTTGCGCTAGCGCAGCTTTCTGCCGCCTCATTAAAAGCGTAAACATAAATATACAGCGACTGTAATTCAGATTTGACGAAAGCTGCGGATTCACATACTCTGCGCGACATCTTTCGTTGTGAATACGTTGTGAAGTAGAGGAAAGCGTGAAGAACCGTACTCTGGGGAGTATTTTAATCGTCGCCGGCACCACCATCGGCGCAGGAATGTTGGCAATGCCGCTTGCCTCGGCGGGCGTCGGTTTTGGCATCACGCTGGTGCTGCTGATCGGCCTGTGGGCATTAATGTGCTACACCGCCCTGCTGCTGCTGGAAGTGTATCAGCACGTTCCGGCCGACACCGGGTTGGGTTCTCTGGCGCTACGCTACCTGGGACGCCACGGGCAGTGGATCACCGGTTTTAGCATGATGTTCCTGATGTACGCGCTCACGGCGGCCTATATCAGCGGTGCGGGAGAGCTGCTGGCTTCAAGTTTCAGCCAGTGGTTTAGCATGGATATGCCGCCCGCAATGGGCGTACTGCTGTTCACCGCCATCGGCGGCATGGTCATCTGCGTGGGCACCTCGCTGGTCGATCTGTTTAACCGCTTCCTGTTCAGCGCCAAAATTATTTTTCTGATCGTCATGCTGGCGCTGCTGCTTCCGCACATTCACAAAATTAATCTGATGACGCTGCCGATGGCCCAGGGGCTAGCGCTGTCGGCCATTCCGGTTATCTTTACCTCGTTTGGCTTCCACGGCAGCGTACCGAGTATCGTTAGCTATATGAACGGCGACGTACGCAAACTGCGCGGCATTTTTATCATAGGGAGCGCCATCCCGCTGGTTGCCTATTTGTTCTGGCAGTTGGCAACCCTCGGCAGCATCGACTCGCCGGTCTTTAGCACGCTCATGTCTCAGCACGCGGGGCTGAACGGCCTGTTAATGGCGATTCGCGAAGTTGTCGCCTCGCCGCACGTTGAGCTAGCCGTCCATCTGTTTGCTGACCTGGCGCTGGCGACCTCTTTCCTCGGCGTCGCACTGGGGCTGTTTGACTATCTGGCGGATCTGTTCCAGCGCAAAAATACCGTCCGCGGCCGTCTACAAACCGGCGGTATCACCTTCCTGCCGCCGCTGGCCTTCGCGCTGTTCTACCCGCGCGGTTTTGTGATGGCGCTGGGTTACGCGGGCGTGGCGCTGGCGGTACTGGCGCTGATTATTCCGTCTCTGCTGACGCTGCAAAGCCGCAAACATCACCCTCAGGGCGGCTATCGCGTTGTCGGAGGAAAACCGATGCTGTGGCTGGTGTTTGCCTGCGGGATCGCGGTGATTGCCATTCAGGTAGGTATTGCGACCGGCCTGCTGCCGTCGGTGGGATAACTGCGTAAAAAAGGGGCCGACT
>NZ_LXEU01000041.1 GCF_001654985.1 Kluyvera georgiana ATCC 51603 | reverse complement strand
GCCGACTGGCCCCCTTTTTTATTTCGCTAAACAACACTGCTTATATTTCTTTCCGCTGCCGCACGGACACGGGTCGTTACGTCCCACCTTCTGTTCGTTTTTAATCGGCTGCTTGACCGGGGCTTCTTTCGGATTGTCCATCCAGTAATCGAAAAGACTCAGCGCCGCCGGGCGAATTTTGTCGATACTGTCAAAATACTGCTCAACCGTGAAAGCCTCCAGCGCCGCGCTTTTCTCTTCATCACCGTGCAGCGCGATGCTATCAAATGCCGCTTGCTGGTCTGCCGGTAAACCAGACCAGTCGGTCAGACGCGCACCGCGCAGGTAACCATAGCACCACTCTTCCACGATGGTCAGCTCCTGGCCTTCTTCTTCGCGAGTCCCAAACAGCGGCTCAAACTGGTCCGGATAGTCGTTCAGGCGATCGGCAATGTCACTCATATGTTGCAGAGTGAGATTCACAAAACGGTCGCGCTCGCGGTCGGTCGTCCAGTGCGGTACATGATCAGCCCCGCCCCATACGGCAAACATCCACTCGGCGGGTTCAATCTCCAGCGGTGAGGAGAGGATGGCGGTCAGCATACCGTCCAGTTCGGAAACGTCGATAATTGACGCATCAGAGGCATACTTCGCAATGGTCTCGTCCAGCCATTCCAGTTCGCTTTCGGTTAAAGGTCCCGTTTTCATACTCAATCTCTGTCGTTGTTGATGAGGTCGTTCAGTTCAGGCGCAATGATGCAGGAGTTTAGCATTGAACTCCAGCAATGCTTTGCTACACGCCGCCCAGATAGGCCTTGCGCACCTCCTGATTCCCCAACAGTTCCTCACCGCTGCCGCTGAGACGAATTTGCCCGTTAACCATCACGTATCCCCGGTCAGACAGCTTCAGCGCATGGTGAGCATTTTGTTCCACCAGAAAAATAGTCATCCCATCGCGAGCCAGTTCACGCAGCGTATGGAAAATTTGCTTCACCACAATCGGCGCCAGCCCGAGGCTGGGCTCATCAAGCAGCAACAGTTTCGGTCGGCTCATCAGCGCGCGGGCGATCGCCAACATCTGCTGCTCACCGCCGGACATGGTCATCGCCCGCTGCTTACGCCGCTCTTTGAGACGAGGGAACAGATCGAACATGCTTTGCAGATCCTGAGCGGCGTACTGGTTGCCAATCGGAATGGTGCCCATCAATAGGTTTTCTTCCACGGTCATATCGGGGAAGATGCGCCGCCCCTCCGGCGCCTGAGCGATCCCGGCCGAGGCGACATAATGGGTGGTGCGATGGCTGATATCGTCGCCGCAGAAGAGAATTTGCCCGCTGCGCACGCGCGGCTGGCCGAAAATGGACATCAACAGCGTCGATTTCCCCGCGCCGTTGGCGCCAATCAGTGAAACGGTTTCGCCCTTGTTGACCTGCAGCGAAACCTGCTTTAACGCCTGGATAACGCCGTAATAGACATCGACCTCACGAAATTCCAGCATCGGTTCGCTCATAGGCTGACCTCGTCTTCGCTGGTGCCGAGATAGGCGGCAATGACTTTCTCATCGTGCTGAATTTGCTCCGCCTTGCCCTGGGCAATAACATCGCCGTGGTCCAGCACGATAATATCGTCCGAAATGTCCATCACCATCCCCATATCATGTTCAATCAGCAGCACGGTAATGCCGTGATGCTCACGCAAGAAACGAATAATTTTGCTCAGCGCCCGGGTTTCCACGGGGTTCAGCCCGGCGGCGGGTTCATCAAGGCAAATCATCTCCGGGCCGGTGCACATGGCGCGGGCAATCTCGAGGCGGCGCTGCTGACCATAGGACATCTCGCCCGCCAGCCGGTTGGCACAGTCAACCAGATCCACCACCTCAAGCCAGTAAAAAGCGCGGTCCAATGCGGCGCTCTCTGCACGGCGATAGGCTGGCGTATTGAGGATCCCGGCGACCAGGTTGCGGTTGACCTGCATATGCTGCGCGACCAGCAGATTCTCCACCACCGACATCTCGCGGAAAAGACGGATATTCTGGAACGTCCGCGCCAGCCCCGCCCGGTTCACGAGGTGGGTTCCGCCAAACATCTTGTAAAAAATCCGCTGCCCGAGGTGTGACGGGTTAACCCAGTCGCCCGGCTGAAACTTTTGTCCGAGAATCTGGATGACGTTAGTCGTTTTCCCGCGCGTGTTGAACAGGATTTTGCCGCCGGAAGCCTTGTAGAAACCGGTCAGGCAGTTGAACACCGTGGTCTTTCCCGCACCGTTGGGGCCGATTAGCGCGGTAATCGAGCCACGCTGTACCTCCAGATTAACGTCGTTCAGCGCCTTAATACCGCCAAAATGCATCATCAGATGCTCAACGCTTAAAATCACATCCTGGCTCATGGCGCCACTCCTTTACGCACCGCAAATCCGCTGCGATTAATGCGAATCAACCCCCGTGGCCGCCAAATCATCATCACCACCATCAGTACCCCAAACAGCAGCACACGATACTCGGCAAAACTGCGCAATAACTCGGGGGTGACGGTCAGTACAAACGCCGCCAGCACCACACCGATGGTCGAGCCCATCCCGCCCAGCACCACGATGGCGAGAATCAGCGCCGATTCAAAGAAGGTAAATGAAGTGGGATTGACGAACCCCTGGTAGGTAGCGAAGAACACGCCGGCAATTCCGGCGGTCGATGCGCCGAGGGTAAAGGCCGACAGCTTCACCAGCACATGATTCAGGCCCATCGATCGGCAGGCGATTTCATCTTCACGTAGCGCCTCCCACGCGCGGCCAATCGGCATACGCGTCAGACGATGTTTGATATACAGCACCAGCAGTACCACCAGCACCAGAACCGCGTAGATAAAAATAAACTTCAGGTTAGGGTTATAGGTGAGATGGAAAAACTCGTGGAACGGTACACCGCCCTCTTTCGCCCGCCGCCCAAATTCGAGGCCAAAGAAGGTCGGCGGCGGTGCGGAAATCCCGTTCGGGCCGCCGGTAAAGCTGAGCCAGTTGTTAAGGATCAAACGGATGATTTCACCAAAACCAAGGGTCACAATAGCCAGATAGTCGCCGTGCATGCGCAGCACCGGAAAACCAAGCAAGGCGCCTGCTGCCGCGGCCATCAGCGCCGCCAGCGGCAGCATCGACCAGAATCCCAGCCCCAGATACTGATAACCCAGCGCCAGCCCGTAGGCGCCAATGGCATAAAACGCCACGTAGCCCAGATCTAAAAGCCCGGCGAGACCGACTACGATGTTCAGCCCTAGCCCCAGCAGCACGTAGATCAGGCCGAGGATCGCCACCGTCAGCACATATTTGGTGGCGACGAACGGGAAGCAAACCGCCAGTGCCAGCACCAGTGGGATTATCCATCTCATTCGGCTTTTATAGTCCGGCGCACGCACATATACGCCAGCATTATCGCTTTCAAAGCGGGATGTAAAACGTCGACCGAGCGCGGTGGTGGCCATTGCGCTAAGCGCAAAGCGCCCCACCATCACGACGGCGATAATCCAGATTAGACGTTGGCCTTCAAAGTTAAAGCTGTAGCCGTCGAGCACGACCCCGACAATGGGGCCAAAGATAATCAGCGCCACCAGGCCGGAAAAAATCGCGTCAAGAATGCAGCGTTTGAGGGAAAAGACCTCGTGTGAAGCCGTTGAATGCGTCATTGTCAGCTCCTACACTTTGGCCACAATCGGGCGGCCGAGCAGCCCCTGGGGGCGAAAAATCAGGATCACCACCAGCAGCCCGAACGAGAACACATCTTTATAGTCGGAGTTGACCATCCCGGAGAACTGCGCTTCGGCCACGCCAAGCAGCAGCCCCCCCAGCATCGCCCCCGGTAGGGAACCGATACCGCCAAGCACCGCCGCGGTGAACGCCTTGATGCCGATAATAAACCCGGCATAGAAGTCGAAAGTGCCGTAGTTCATGGTGATCAACACCCCCGCCAGCCCCGCCATCGCCGCGCCGATCACAAACACCAGCGAGATAATACGATCGGTATTGATGCCGAGAATCGAGGCCATTTTGCGATCCTGCTGCACCGCCCGACACATCCGCCCGAGACGGGTGTGCCCAATAATCCACGTCAGCAGCAGCATCCCGGCAAATGAGGCCAGCAGGATAAAGATTTTGGTATAGGTAATCTGCACGAAACCGTCCCCGATATGCAGACGCAGCACACCGTCGAGCATCGTCGGCACCCCCTGCTGGCGCGGACCCTGGCTGATTTGCGCATAGTTTTGCAAAATCAATGACATGCCGATGGCAGAAATCAGCGGCGCCAGACGAGTGGAATTGCGCAGCGGTTTGTAGGCAATACGCTCAATCGTCCAGCCGTACACGCCGGTAACCACGATGGTAAAGACCAGCGTGCCGAGGATCAGCAGGGGGAAAGAGTGCAGGCCAAAGAAGGACAGCAGCGCCAGACCAATAGCGCAGAGGTAGGCTGAGATCATATACACTTCGCCATGAGCGAAGTTAATCATGCCGATGATACCGTAAACCATGGTGTAACCAATGGCGATCAGCCCGTAGACCGATCCTAGCGTCAAGCCATTGACTAACTGTTGCAGAAAGAATGTCTCCATCATCGCGCGCTCGTGTTATTGGCCGTGTTATAGAGCGCCGGTATGCAAGCACACCGGCGCTGAGCGTGACTCCATCCGGTTACTCAACTTCCTTATACTTGCCTTTGTCATCCCACTGATAAACGACGTAGTCCGAGACTTTCAGGTCGCCCTTGCTGTCCCAGGCTTTCTTACCCATGACGGTTTCGACCGGATTGGCCTTCAGCCATTCGCTGGCTTTCGCCGAATCAGGACCGGCCGCTTTAAACGCCGCCGCGATGGCCTGAATAGAAGCATAGGAATAGAGGGTGTAACCTTCAGGCTCAAACTTATTGGCGCGGAATTTTTCGATAACCGCCTTGCCGTCAGGGATCAGGCGCGGATCTTTGCCAAAGGTCATATAGATGCCGTTGGTATACTGCGGACCACCGGCGGCGGTGACCATCTCTTCGTTGACGATACAGTCGCCGGAGAAGAATTTCGCCTGCACGCCCTGCTCACGCATCTGACGTACCAAAGGGCCCGCTTCAGGGTGACAGCCGCCGAAGAAGACCACGTCCGGCTTCTGAGCGCCAATTTTGGTCACCAGCGCGTTAAAGTCTTTTTCACCACGCGACAGGCCTTCATACATCACATCCTTCACGCCGCGCTTGGCCAGCGCCGCGCGAGTCGCATCCGCCAGTCCCTGTCCGTAGGTATCTTTATCGTGGATGATAACCACCCGTTTGGCCTTCAGCTTATCAATGATGAAGTTGCTGGCAACGTCGCCCTGCTGGTCGTCGCGGCCGCACATACGGAACATATCGTTCATTCCGCGCTCGGTGATTAGCGGGTTTGTTGAACCAGGGGTGATGGCCAGCACGCCCGCATCGTTATAAACCTCGGAGGCGGGCATCGTCGAAGAGGAACAGAAGTGGCCAACGACGGCCTGAACTTTGTCCTGATCGACCAGACGGTTCGCTACCGCCACGGCCTGCTTCGGTTCACAGGCATCATCGCCCTGTACCAGCTTAATTTTCTCGCCGTTAATCCCACCCGCAGCGTTAATATCCGCCGCGGCCTGGGTCGCGCCGTGCCAATATTGATCGCCATAGGTAGCGTTCGGCCCGGTAAATGGGCCAGCGACACCAATCACAATATCGGCCTGGGCGGAAAACGCCGTCACCAGACACCCTGCCAACACAATCGAAAGCGGACTTCTTATTAATTTCAGCGACATTATTATCTACCTTAGCAAAAGAGGTTTATGCATAACGGTGTGAAGCCGAACCACCGGCGCACGCGCCGGACTGACGACATCCTGACAATATCCTGCTGATAACGGCGAGGTTTCCTTACGCTTTTCAGGTCAAATCATTAAGCAAAATGGTTGCCAACTTTTCGCAACCATCGCGCGGATTTTGACAATTTTGAGTATAGAGCGCCGTTACAGGGCCTCTGCACCGACGAAGTGAAATTACGGGAGGGATCACATCTGGTTAACAATAAAGTACATAAATATTGCAATAGTCACGCTTTGCGCATTTTTGTAGCAAGTTGTGCAAACTATGCTGCGCGGTGGTGCAGGCTATAGGCATCACAAAAAAGCCCGCTGGGGAGCAGGCTTTCGGACAACATGATAAGCTTATTCTGGCAGTTTAAATTGCCACAGCGCGACGTTTTTGTGCAGCGGGTCAAGCTGATACGCTTCGTTGAGTTTCGGGTGATCGGCAATCAACTCAGCCAACGCCTGTCCATTTTCGATAGGTTCGAGGTTGTAAGCCATATCCAGTTTACGTACCGCTTCAATAAACCGAGGGCGAATGGCATATTTTTTGACGCTTGAATTCTCCTCGTATCGCTTTATCTGCGCGATGGCAATCATCCAGAACATGGGCCGCCACCAGGCCCAGGAAAAATCACAGCGGCCAATCACATCGCTGGCATTATGTTGATGGGCAAGGATCGTGAAGAAATTCATCAATTCATCAAGTTTATAACGATCGTTCTGTTCTTCCCGTTTAAACGTACTAAAACCGTCGTAACGGGTAACCAACTGAATTCGTTCCCAGGCGTTATCCTCCAGCATCCGTTGCTCGGAGACGAAAAAGCGGGAAATCATAAATTCAAAGTAGCGACGGCTCGCCATTGCTGGAATCAGGACATTCATTGACGAATTTTTGACGCCCTGAAAATACTCGCTGCAGTAAGTCTGGAATAAGTTAATGACGGCCCCTTCTTTTGCATGCTCCGCCGACGCGCGGTTAGCCTCAGCCGTTTTAGCTAACTCCGTTTTGGTTTGTTGCAGTTCGTAAATTTGTAGGGAAACCGTAATAATCACCCCGCACAGCGCTAAGCCGGCAAACAGCGCGTTCACGCTGCTGAACATATCCGCTAACGGCTGGGTAGTCTTCGACTTGATCCACACCGGATCGGCACCCATATACCAGGCCCAGACCCACAGCCCAAAAATTAATGTTGTCGATCCTATCAGCAGCATATAAAAGGTTTTGTTCTTCATTACCCTATCCTTACAAGGCGTTAGCGCACACTATACGCGAGGGATAAATACAATTTCATCTACTATTCCCGGCAGGTTTTATCTCTATTAAGCCGACAGGCTGGCCCACAATGAATCAGGGTCAGAGTTGAATCAACTCAAGACAGAATCGGGCAACGATATCAGGATATTGATTAATGAGTTCTGAGAAAGTCGATTAATTCTGTCATTGGTGGGCTTAGTGAATCCGCTGTTTTATAGCAAATGCAGATTCGTCGCCGTGCCCATGGGTCGGTTAGCGGTAATACATGGTAATGGTATTTTTTACGGAAGCGTTCAGCGACTGACACAGGAATAACCCCTACGCCAATACCACTACTGACCATTTCGCAAACCCCTTCAAAGCTGCTCATTCTGATGCGATACGTCAGTGGGTGACCCAGTTCTCTGGCATGTCCGTTGATGTGCTCCTGCAGCGCGCTGCCGGGGTAAAGCCCAATAAAAGTCTCGTCGAGCGCTTCTGAGAGAGAGACTTCATGGCGAAATCCAAACGGGTGCGTGGTCGGAACGATAAGGGCAAGCCTGTCATCTGCTATGGGTTCAAGCATCAGTTCGCGGGGGTCAACAGCATCTGAGACGAGACCGGCTTCCGCGATCCCATTATGTATGCTGTTAATAATATCCGTACTGGTTCTCTCTTCTAACTCAATGGTCACGTTAGGGTGTTCTGAAAGCCACTTAGCCAGTCTGCCGGGCAGAAATTCTGCCATTGCAGACGTATTGGCATACAATCGTACCTTTCCTCTCACTCCTTTAACGTAAGCGCCGAGTTCAGCGTTAAGCCGCTCGTGCCGGGAAAGTCATTCACGGGCGTGGCCGACCAGGATTTCACCGGCATCTGTCAGGCTAACGCCTCTGGGATGTCGAGAAAAAAACTTTACCCCGGTATCTTCCTCCATGCTTTTCAGTCTCTCGCTGGCCGAGCCAACCGCAAGACAGGCATCACGAGCCCCCTGAGTAATGCTTCCCGCATCAGCGATGCAGACGACAAGTTTCAAATCAGAAAGATCCAGCCTCATAAGATATACACCTAAGCCTTCGGATGATCCGAAGCATGATGCGTTTAAACCAGATTGTCCACTCGCGACTGAAATGCTTGAATCACTCAAAATCCTTCATCAAGGCAGATTTTGTGAACGAACAACTGTATCTCTATCTTTTACTTATATTTATCCTCGCCGGTTTCGTAAAAGGCGTGACAGGAATGGGTCTACCAACGGTGGCGATGGGATTAATTAGCTTGTTCATGCCTCTTCCTGTCGCAGCAGCGCTGCTGGTTATTCCTTCTTTCGTGACGAACGTGCTCCAACTTTGTACCGGCCCCTCAGTAAGGCAGATTATCCAACGTCTGTGGCGGATGATGTTGCTTCTGTTGGCTGGCACGGCGGCCGCCTCTTCACTGCTAATCAGCATAAATGCAACCTGGTCAGCGTTTGGGCTGGGTGTGGCTTTACTTATTTACGCAGCTTTTGCGCTGGTGTCGCCGTCCTTTACGGTCCCGGAGTCCAGAGAGAAATGGCTGTCTCCGGTTATTGGCGGCGTGACAGGTGTCATCACCGGCGCGACAGGCGTGTTCGTAATGCCAGCCGTCCCCTTTCTCCAGTCGCTTCGATTAAGCAAAGATGAACTCGTTCAGGCTCTGGGGCTGTCATTTACCGTTTCGACCGTGGCGCTGGCCGCAGGGCTTTATCTGCATGATGCTTTCAGGGTGGAGCAGTTTTCATTGTCTTTTTTATCTCTATTCCCTGCCCTGGCCGGGATGTGGCTTGGGCAGAAAGTGCGGGCACGCATCAGCGCCAGACTTTTCAGAAAATGTTTTCTCCTGTTCCTGATTGTGCTTGCCCTGGAGTTGATTTCACGCCCCTTTATCTGATTTGTCGCTGATGTAACTGCTCTCTGTGGTCGTTCGGGCAAACGAGCTCTTTTTTGAACTATATTCAAATGATTGGTAAGCCTTAATCTGGCATAAACATATCTATTTCTTCGAGGTAATATGAAATTCCCTGGCATCCCGGATAATGAGGAAGAGCGTCTAAGATCCCTTTATCTGGCAGATCTTCTTGATACAGGCTCCGAAGAACGTTTTGATCGTTTAACTCGTCTGGCAAAAAAAGTCTTTCAGGTGCCCGTGGTACTGATAAGTCTACTCGACCGTGAGCGCCAATGGATGCTAGCGTGCGAAGGATTGGGTACCCGCGAAACGCCTCGCAACATCTCTTTTTGTAGCCACGCCATTTTGCAGGATGGCCCCTTTATTGTTAACGACGCATCTCACGATGAACGTTTTCATGATAACCCTCTGGTTACCGGGGAACCATACATAAGGTTCTACGCAGGGTATCCCGTGCATCTGCCTGATGGCGCGGTCGCAGGTACCCTTTGTCTGATTCATTCCACACCCCGCGGTTTCAACGACGAGGATATTGCTTGCCTCAAGGATTTAGCCTTTATTGTCGAAGATGAATTTAAGATTCTTGGCATGGCCTTGACCGATAGTTTAACGGGTATCCCTAATCGTCGTGGTTTTTATAGTAAAGGAGAAAAGCGATTCCGTTCCCTTACTAAAACGAATGTAACATTCAGCCTCATCTTTTTTGATCTCGATAAATTCAAACCTATCAACGATCTCTGGGGGCATGCGGAAGGTGATGAGGTTTTAAAAGTATTCGCCGCGATGGTGTACAAACTTCTGCGTCCAGGGGATATCGCAGGACGTCTCGGCGGGGATGAATTTGCCGTTCTCCTCACTCACCACGCCAGGGCCGATTTATTCTTGCAAGATTTGCGTAATAACGTCGATGAGTACAATCAAAACTCGGGTAAGCCCTATAACATTAATTATTCCTACGGAATGTTGCAAAATGACCCGGAGCGCTACCCGTCGTTAAGGGAGATGCTTAAAGAAAGCGATGAGGTGATGTACTCAGCAAAGCGCCGGAAACATGCATAAGCGTACACTGGTGTTATTTTGAGTGTTTTCCCTGAGGGACGTGGGGAAAATGCCGGAGTCGATACAAGCGTATTTTGAAGGGCGATGGTTAATTATTTGTACGCGTGAGAAACTCAGATAAATGACGCTCGAAGACCTGATGCGAATCGCTTCAAACAACGTTCATATTAGGAAACATATTAGGAAATGAGGTTTCAGGCACAAAAAAACCACCTTTCGGTGGTTTTTCACGACACTGCTTATCATTGATTTTATTCTACTTTTCCCATGGTAGCCGGAGTGGGACTTGAACCCACACAGCGCGAACGCCGAGGGATTTTAAATCCCTTGTGTCTACCGATTCCACCATCCGGCCAGGGAAGAAAGTGGAGGCGCGTTCCGGAGTCGAACCGGACTAGACGGATTTGCAATCCGCTACATAACCGCTTTGCTAACGCGCCTTTAAATCTTAAACATCCGCTATTGCCGATGCTTTTAAATTGGAGCGGGAAACGAGACTCGAACTCGCGACCCCGACCTTGGCAAGGTCGTGCTCTACCAACTGAGCTATTCCCGCATTATCAAGTCGATTCGTTAACCACTTGATTTTGCTATCGTCTGGCAATCAGTGCTGCCGTTCGATGCGTTGCATTCTACTTATCTGACGCGGTGAGTCAACGGTATTTTTCGCAACTTTGTATCGTTTGCTGAAAATTACGCCGAAACGATCACTCTTGAAGCAAATCGCCGCGCGCGGCGTTCAGATATTGCAGCATAGACCACAGCGTCAGCACCGCTGCCACGAGGAATAGCGCAATACCGGCCCACTCAACCCACATATTCGGACGCCACAGCATCCACACCAGCGCGGTCATCTGCGCGGTGGTTTTCACTTTACCGATCCACGAAACGGCAACGCTGCTGCGTTTACCCAGCTCGGCCATCCACTCGCGTAACGCCGAGATAATAATTTCACGAGCGATCATCGTTGCCGCCGGCAAGGTGACCCACCAGGTGTGGTAATGTTCCGCCACCAGCACCATGGCAATCGCCACCATCACTTTATCCGCAACCGGATCGAGGAAGGCGCCAAAACGGGTGCTCTGGTTCCAGCGACGGGCGAGATAGCCATCAAACCAGTCGGTGACGGCGGCCACAAAGAAGATCAGCGCGCAGACAAACGGCGCCCAGACGAACGGAAGGTAGAACGCCAGCACAAAAAACGGAATCAGGATGACGCGGAACAACGTAAGCAATGTAGGGATATTATATTGCATGGCGTGGTAACTATCTGTTGTTAGTAAATATTAGCCCTATGTTGCTACAGAGCCCCTAATGTTTCAACGAGTAGAAGATCTTTTCTGCTAAGCCGAGCGAGATTCCCGGCACTTTGGCGATATCTTCGATGCTTGCCTGCTGTAGACCTTGCAGCCCGCCCATGTACTTGAGCAGCATCTGACGCCGCTTCGGCCCCACACCTTCGATCGTCTCCAGCGAGCTGGTGCTTTTCACTTTGGCGCGCTTTTTGCGATGCCCGGAAATAGCGTGATCGTGCGATTCGTCGCGGATATGCTGGATCACATGCAGCGCAGGAGAGTCAGGAGGCAAACTAAAACCCTCACCTTCCGGCTCAAAGAACAGCGTCTCAAGCCCGGCTTTACGGTCGCTGCCTTTCGCAACCCCTAACAACAGCGGGTGATGCTTATCCCACGGCACGTTGAGTTCGGCAAAAACCGCTTTCGCCTGGCCCAACTGCCCTTTCCCACCGTCAATAAGAATGACATCCGGAATTTTACTTTCATCAATCGCTTTACCGTAGCGACGGCGCAGCACCTGGTTCATCGCCGCGTAGTCATCACCCGGAGTAATACCGGTAATGTTGTAGCGACGATACTCGGCGCGCAGCGGGCCGTTAGCATCGAACACCACACAGGAGGCCACCGTCTGCTCGCCCATGGTGTGGCTGATATCGAAACATTCCATCCGCTTAATCGCCGGCAACTTCAGTTCGATAGCCAGCGCCTGAAGGCGCTGATGTACGGTCGACCGTTGAGACAGTTTAGTCGACAGCGCGGTCACCGCGTTGGTGCGCGCCAGCTTTAAGTAACGCGCACGATCGCCGCGCGGTTTAGTCTGTACCTGAATGCGTCGCCCGGCGAGCTCAGAAAGCGAGTCGGCGAGCAACGTTTTATCTTTGAGCGAGAAATCGAGCAGGATCTCGCCCGGAAGCGTGCGCATCTGGCTGCCCTGGAAGTAGAACTGGCCAACGAAGGTCTCTACCACTTCGCCGAGCTCGGTATCGCTTGGCACCTTGGGGAAATAGCTGCGGCTACCGAGGACTTTGCCCTGGCGGATAAACAGCACGTGCACACAGGCCATTCCCGCCTCGAACGCCACGCCAATGACGTCCAGATCGTCACCGTTATTCGAGACAAACTGTTTTTCCGTCACTCGACGTACGGCCTGAATCTGATCGCGGATGCGGGCAGCTTCCTCAAACGCCAGCGCCTGGCTGGCTTTCTCCATGCGTGCGATCAGCTGCGTCAGCACCTGATCGTCTTTACCCGCGAGGAACAGCCGTACATAGTCCACCTGCTGCGCGTACTCTTCTTCACTCACCAGCCCTTTCACACATGGCCCTAAACAACGACCTATCTGGTATTGCAGGCAAGGACGCGAGCGGTTGCGATAAACGCTGTTTTCGCACTGGCGGACGGGGAAGATTTTTTGTAACAGCGCCAGCGTTTCCCGCACGGCATAACCGTTGGGGAAAGGACCAAAGTACTCGCCTTTGGCGTGTTTGGCGCCGCGATGCGTCGCCAGACGCGGATGGGTATCCGCGCTGAGGAAAATAAAGGGATACGATTTGTCGTCACGCAGCAGCACGTTGTAACGCGGCTGATAGAGCTTGATGTAGTTATGCTCCAGCAGCAGCGCTTCCGTTTCGGTGTGGGTGACGGTGACATCAATCTGGGCGATTTGTGCCACCAGCGCTTCCGTTTTGCGAGAAGACACCTGCGTACGAAAATAGCTGGCAAGGCGCTTTTTGAGATCTTTGGCTTTGCCAACATAAATAACCGTGCCGCCGGCATCATACATACGATAAACGCCGGGCTGGCTGGTTACGGTTTTCAGAAAGGCTTTTGAATCAAAAACATCACTCACTGACTTGCTAACGACTCCGCATTGCACAGGCCATGGCGAATTGCCAGGTGGGTCAGCTCAACATCACCGTGTATGTTCAGCTTGCTAAACATACGGTAGCGGTAACTGTTCACCGTCTTGGGACTCAGATTCAACTGTTCTGAAATCTCATTCACCTTCTGACCTTTAGTGATCATCAGCATAATCTGCAATTCACGTTCAGACAAACTGGAGAACGGCGATTCCGTCTTTTCCGGCTCAATCTGACTTAATGCCATTTGCTGAGCGATGTCTGAGGCGATATAGCGCTGACCGGAGAACACCGAGCGAATGGCGTTAACCACCTCTTGCGGCGCGGCACCTTTGCTCAGATAACCGGCCGCACCGGCCTGCATGACTTTTGCCGGCAGCGGGTTTTCCGTGTGTACGGTTAGCATGATAACTTTGGTATCGACCGCCGAACGCGCAATCTTACGCGTTGCCTCAAGGCCGCCAATGCCGGGCATGTTCATATCCATCAGCACAACGTCAACAGGGTTAGCACGGCACCACTTCACCGCATCTTCCCCGCAGTTGGCTTCGCCGGTGACTCTAATACCTTTTATATCTTCGAGAATGCGTCGTATCCCTGCGCGCACCAGTTCGTGGTCATCAACAAGAAGGACGTTGATCAAAGGAATAATCTCCAGAATAGGGATAACGCTACTACTGCTTAATTCCCCCATACTACCGGGTTTTATATCATCTGTGAAAGTCTAAAAATGCCAGGGCTTCGATTTCGATCTCGTTTTTGGAAATAATCATGTACAGAGACTGGAAAGCACTAAAAAACAGTAAGATGCCTGTGGCAGATATCAGTATGCTTGCGGGGATTAACGACGTAAACAGGTGCTTTGTCGTATATTTGATAAATAGGCCTTATAATATGTAACAACAATTAACGATGACGGAACCGTATTTAAACATTTTGCCCCTAACCCGCTGTCTATGCAGTCGAAATAATAATTAATATCAGATCTGAGCAGCGAACAAAAAACAGGCACTCCTTTTTTTCCCCCGGCTTGTGGTATACTGCGCCGCTTTCATAATCCGCATCGCGCATAATGCGCAGAAATTGTACGAGGCAATAAATGAGCACACCTGATTTTTCCACTGCAGAAAATAATCAAAATCTGGCCCAGGAAGTTTCCTGCCTGAAGTCTTTGCTGACCCTGATGCTGCAGGCGATGGGCCAGGCTGATGCCGGTCGCGTGATTATTAAAATGGAAAAGCAAATTGCGCAGTTAGAAGATGAAGCTCAGGCTGCCGTATTTTCCAGCACTGTTAAGCAAATTAAACAAGCTTACCGCCAGTAATAAAAAACCGGCTGTCAGCATTGCTGCTGACAGCCGGTTTGCCGTCTGCACGCAGAACGCGAATACCCGTCAGATCAATCCAATCGCCGCTGCATAGCAGGCAATCTGCGTTTTGTTCGGCGCATTAAATTTTTTCTGCATGTTCTTTTGATGGAAATTCACCGTATTCTCAGAGATCGACAAAATCATCGAGATCTCCGCAGAGGTTTTCCCTTCCGCCGTCCATTTCAGAATTTCTAATTCCCGCTTGCTGAATTTCATCTCCCGCGGCATCACCATTTCATCTTCCACACGCAATAATGCCAGCAGGCTCATTTCCAGCAGAATTTGTAAACGCAGAGCGATTTCATCCTGGTCTGGAGTAAAGCCTGGCGTACGGGTGCGCGACACCGAGAGGAAGCCGTGCGCATGGTTAGGCAACATCAGACATTGCGTAGCGCCGGTTTGTAGGCCATGCGCGCGCGCGGCATGCCACAACTCCTGAGCATCGCAGAACAGCTCGTCGTCCCAGGGTAAATGGCCCAGCGAGAAATTATCAGGTTTCAGCACAGGGTCGATAGCCATATAGTTCGCAGACTTATAATGCGACATCCAGGCATCAGGATAAGTGGTATACACAGAAATGCGCGGTCGGGTAAACGGCACCGGATGCCGAACACACAGGGCGAAGAAATCGTATTCCAGATATTCTGTTTGTTGTTGAAGTAACGCGTATATCTGTTCGCTTGCCGTAGCAGCCTGGAAAAGATGCAGCATTTCCCGCCGCCAACTGAAAAAATCATCGTCTCTCATAACGAACGAGAAATCCCCTGATCAATAATCATTTTTATGAATACAGAAAGCTAACACATAAATCTTATTTATATGTATAAAATATCACGCCACTCTAAAATAATCCTAATTTGCCTCATTTCTGTAACTTAGCGCACGATATTACTGCTCCGAGGCGCTTTATGGCCGTTTCAGATGAAATAATATTTACCTATTGATTGATCATGCTTAAGTAAAATTTTTCATTAAAAAGATGATGATACAGAGGCGTCATTATTTGCTGTGCGAATTAAGTCCAATAACAGGCACGCAGGTTGGGTAACCCGCGCGCCTTTGGGGAGCTACTGCATCAAGAATTTTTCAAGGAACTGACGGGTACGGGCCTGCTGTGGATTGGCGAACAGCGCTTTAGCTTCCCCCTGCTCCACAATTCGCCCCTGATCCATAAAGATGGCGCGGTCTGCAACATCACGGGCAAAGCTCATCTCATGGGTCACGATGACCATCGTCCGCTTCTCCTGCGCCAGCGCGCGGATAGTGTTCAACACCTCACCCACCAGTTCGGGATCCAGCGCGGACGTCGGTTCATCAAACAGGATCACATCCGGACGCATCGCTAGCGCACGGGCAATCGCCACACGCTGCTGCTGGCCGCCGGAGAGACGGCGAGGATAGCTCTCTTCTTTACCTGAAAGCCCCACCTTGCCTAATAGCTCACGAGCGCGGGCAACCGCACCGGCTTTATCCTCGCCCTTCACGATCACCGGCCCTTCAATAATATTCTCCAGCACCGTACGATGTGGGAACAGATTGAAGCTTTGAAACACGAAGCCGACGTGCTGACGCAGGCGGCGAATCAGCCCTTTCTGCTGACCGATAGGGCGCGCGGTATCAATCGTGATATCGCCAACGCGGATGGTGCCGCTTTCCGGCTGTTCCAACAGATTAATACTGCGCAGCAGCGTGGTTTTGCCGGAACCGCTTGGCCCGATAATCGCCACCACTTCGCCCTCTTTCACCTCGAGATCGATGCCGTGCAGCACGGTCTGTCCGTGGAATTTTTTAACCAGGTTTTTGACTTCAATTGCACTCATTTCGGGTCTCGCTCCTGGCGGTTTAGCTGGTTTTCAAAATAGTTTTGCAGCACCGACAGCACGGTCGCCATCACCCAGTAAATCAGAGACGCGGCCAGATACATGGTGAACACTTCCAGCGTACGTGAGGTGATCAGCTGAGCCTGACGGAACAGTTCCGGCACCTGAATGGTCGCCGCCAGCGAGGTATCCTTCACCAGGCTGATAAAACTGTTCGACAGCGGCGGTAGCGCCACGCGCGCCGCCTGCGGCAGAATCGCCCGGCGCATCGTCTGCCACGGGGTCATGCCGATACTCGCCGCGGCTTCCCACTGGCCTTTATCGATCGACGAAATCGCTGCACGCAGCGTTTCGGCAGCATAGGCCGCGGTATTCAGCGACAGGCCAATCATTGCCGACGGAATGGGATCCAGTTCGATACCAAACTGCGGCAGACCGTAGTAGATCATAAACAGCTGGGCAATCAGCGGCGTGCCGCGAAAAATAGAGATGTAGCAACGTGCCAGCCAGCGTACCGGCGCAATGGGCGACAGGCGCATCAACGCGAGAATAAAGCCCAACACCAGCCCAAAGAACATCCCGCCAATACTGAGCTGGAGGGTAAAGACCGCGCCTTTGAGCAGATACGGCGCGGAGTCGATCACTAATTGAATACTTTCTTGCATGGGCGCGTTCTATTTAAATGTGAGGATGATAGGCGAACAGCGCAGGCGCACCGCCGGTATGGATGAACAGAATGGGCCCTTCATCTTTGAAGCGTTTCTGGCTGATACCGTCGATAAGCCCGGCCATCGCTTTGCCGGTATAGACCGGGTCGAGCAGGATGCCTTCCAGACGCGCGAGCAGTTTCACCGCTTCCATGCCGTCGTCGTTCGGAATACCGTAAGCCGGGGCAAAATAGTCGTCCCACAGCGTGATTCCAGCTGTAGCCGTCAGTTCAAGACTGCGCGCAATCTCCTGCTGGAGCGTGACCACTTTCGGCAGTTGATCGGCCACCTTGCGGGAAACGGTGACGCCAATCAGCTCGGCTTCCGGCATCACCTGCTCGAGCCCCACGGCCAGACCGGCATGGGTTCCCGCGCTGCCGGAGGCTACCACCACGGAGGAAATCGACACCGCACCTTCGCACTGCTGAGCGATTTCCAGCGCGCTCTCCACGTACCCCAGCGCGCCCAGCGCGTTTGAACCGCCCACCGGAATCACATAAGGACGAAAGCCCTGCGCTTCAAGACGCGTCGCCAGTTCAGCCAGCTGCGCGTTCGGGTCGCTCAATGCATCACACATCTCCACCTGGGTATTAAACAGATCCAGCAGCAGACGGTTGCCGTTGCTGAGATAGTTTTCTGCCTTCGTCCCCATCGGATTTTCCAGCAGCGCCACGCAGTGCAGCCCCAATTTTGCCGCCACCGCCGCCGTCTGGCGCACGTGGTTAGACTGGATTGCCCCAGCGGTCACCAGCGTGTCGGCCCCTTCGCGTAGCGCGTCGGCAGCGAGAAACTCCAGTTTACGCAGCTTGTTTCCGCCCATCGCCAGCGGCGTGACGTCGTCGCGTTTGATAAAAATGTCGCGCCCGATGTAGTCGGAAAAGCGCGGCAGGTATTCCAACGGCGTCGGCGCGCCAATAAACTCAAGGCGCGGAAAACGGGTTAAATTTTGCAGTGACATAGCATCTCCTTAGTCTCGTTTTTATTATGCGCCGTAAATAAAAAAAGGCGCCCTTTCAGCGCCTTTTTTCCTTCAGAGCAATTAGTGCGTAACGTCAGCTCCAAACCATTTTTCGGACAGCGCCTTCAGGCTACCGTCTTTCTGCATGGCGTCAATAGCGCTATCCACTGCTTTGAGCAGATCGTCGTTGCCTTTACGCAGCGCAACGCCTGATTCCTGACGGGAGAACGCATCACCGGCCACCGCCAGCGTATTGTTGGTTTTCTTCACCAGATCCAGCGCCGCCAGACGGTCAACCAGAATGGCGTTGATACGGCCAACGCGCAGATCCTGATATTTGGTCGGGTCATCGTCGTAAGTCCGGATGTCCACGCCCTGCACGTTCTGACGCAGCCACTCTTCATAGTTGGTGCCCAGACCGACGCCGACTTTTTTGCCTTTCAGATCCGCCGCGGTTTTGATGGAGTCTTCGCTGCCCTTCTTCACCAGCGCCTGAATACCGGAGATGGTGTACGGGGTGGAGAAGTCATATTTCTTCTGACGTTCCGGCGAAATGGTGACCTGGTTAATCACCACGTCGATACGTTTGGAGTCCAGCGACGCCAGCATACCGTCCCATTTGGTCGGTTTCAGATCGGCCTTAACGCCAAGGTGTTTAGCCAGTTCGTTAGCGAAATCGACTTCAAAACCGGTCAGTTTGCCGTCATCACCCTGGAAACTAAACGGAGGATAGGTCCCTTCCAGCCCAACGCGCAGCGTGCCGCGTTCTTTAACCTGGTTTAATAAATTTTCGGCAGCAAAGGCTTGCACGCTTGCTCCCGCAACCAGCGCAACGGCCATTACGCCCATCAGCGCCTGACGACCCAGAAACTTCAGTTTCATTATACCCCCGAAAAACATTATTTTCCCGTAGTGTAAACCGTTCATCATCAATGACAAACACCCATAAGATCCATGTTATTCCAATTTAATATATATCAGAGGTTTCACGGTCTGCGAAGTTTTGTGCGTTGTTCAGCGCCTGCTGGTGATGAAATCGCAGGTATTTACGCAGTGCAATACGATAATTGTTGGTGCTGGTATCCGGCAGCCACGCCTCCAGCTTGACGTCAGCCTGGCGTTCCAGCAGCAGCGCGCGCGGCACCTGTTGCGCGGAAAAGTGGTTGCCCAGACGACGCAGACGCACGACGTATTCGCGCACGGTACCGGCGCTCATGTCGGTATGTTCGAGGAGGTATTGTTTGAAGCCGATGATATTAAAGAAGGCGCTCTGCTCTTTGCAGTGCAGATCGCCGCAGAAACGGCACAGCGCGGACCATGCCTCGCGTTCCTGTTGCCAGGCCGCGTCGTCCATCAGGGTATCGAGACGGGATATCGCGATTTTATTGACTATCTCCCCCTGCCGGACGAGCGTGATGCGGTCGAGCAGTTTATGACAGTGCGCGCAGTGCGTTTGGCTGTGTTTGAAGTCTTTCAAATAGCGGCTTAGGGGCCGTCTTTTTACCTGCATCATCATGATAACTCCGGGTTTTCATTGATTAATGCGGCATTCTTTGGTTGAACGTAACGTTATACCAACCTACAGCTTACCCAGCTTGATGCGCAGACGCTTGATCGCCTGACTGTGCAACTGGCTGACGCGCGATTCCCCCACTTCCAGCACCGCGCCAATCTCTTTGAGATTGAGCTCTTCCTGGTAATAGAGGGTTAACACCAACTTTTCACGTTCCGGTAAGGCTTCAATCGCCTCCATCACGCGCTGGCGAAGATCGCCTTCCAACAGTTGATGCAGTGGGTTTTCGTGCTGATTCTCTTCCGTCACCAGTTCGATGCTGTCGCCATACTCTTCTCGCCACTCGTCGTAGGAAAAAAGCTGGCTGTTATTGGTATCTAACAGCACCTGACGGTATTCCTCAACCGCAATCCCCAATCGCTGCGCGACTTCGGTTTCCGTCGCGTTTCGTCCCAGCTCTTGCTCCAGTTGACCCAGCGTTTGCGCAACTTCACGCGCGTTCCGCCGGACGCTACGCGGCACCCAGTCACGGCTGCGTAATTCGTCCAGCATCGCCCCACGGATGCGTTGCACTGCGTAAGTGGTAAATGCCGTACCTTGCAGAGCGTCATAGCGTTCAACAGCGTTCAATAAACCGATACCGCCCGCCTGGAGCAGATCGTCCAGTTCCACGCTCGCCGGCAAACGCACCTGGAGGCGCAGCGCTTCATGGCGCACCAACGGCACATAGCGTTGCCATAGCGAGTGTTTATCCATTACACCTTCAGCGGTATACATTGAATTCACGATAAACAGCCCTGCATTAATATGAGTTATCGGCACGATTATCCGTTTCTATAGCCGTTTTAATCGGTGGAACAGTGGGAGAAATGTGGGGTTATTTGCGCAGTAAAGTGAAATTTCAGTAACAAAAAAACCCCGCCGAGGCGGGGTTGGGTCAGGATGAGAGCGATTAGCCCTGCAGCAGAGACAGAACCTGCTGCGGTACCTGGTTGGCTTTCGCCAGCACGGAGTTACCGGCCTGCTGAATAATCTGCGCTTTAGACATGTTGGACACTTCGGTCGCATAGTCGGCGTCCTGAATACGGGACTGCGCTTCAGACAGGTTGGTGGTGGTGTTGTTCAGGTTGGTGATAGCTGAGTCCAGACGGTTCTGGATAGCACCCAGGGAAGAACGGAATTTATCAACGGTGGCAATGGCATCGTCAACAGCCGCCAGCGGGTCTGAAGTGACCTGATCGCCCTGAGTAACTTTGCCAGTAGCAGTATCAACCGTTGCTTTGTACATCACATCTTTGCCATCGGCATCGCTGCCTTTGATAACATAACCGCTGCCGTCTTTCAGAGCAAAGAGCTGTGCGTTTTTAACGTTGGTAACGGATGACAGATCAACGTCGACGGCCGGAGTTGAGCTTGGGGTGTCAATTTCGGTCAGTTTAGAGGAGAGACCCGTTGGCTCACCTACGGTAGTCACTGCAGTCGTTGCACCTGTTGGTGTCCCTACCGCAGTACCAGTCAGTGTAACAACCCCCGTTGTCGCATTAACGCTTGCAGCATAAAGACCTGCTTTGGTACCAGTTACATTTGCAAAATAGTTCCCTGCAGTATCTTTTACCAGACCGTCAACAACTTCATCGCCACCAGCGCCAGTAATACCCGTTGTGCTAGTAGTAGCAAAATCAACTGCAACACCAATTTTATCAGCAGCCTTAGAACTAAATGTCACAGTACCACTAGCAGCATCAACAGTTGCAGCACGGTAAGAATTGTCAGACATCTGTGCGTAGTATTTACCGGCTTTGTCCATGTACAGAGCTGGTTGAGCCGCGGTGTTACCATCAGTAAAGCCAACAACATCCTGAGTATGCAGAGATACACCACCGCCAACGCTAATATCCTGACCCGCTGTAGCAATAGTTGCTTTGGTACCATCAATACCAGCTGCAGTCGCTGTGCTGTTATATTTCAGTGTATTAGACGTTTTATCGTAAGTTGCGTCGTAATAGTTAGTACCATCAGTGACATACAGTTTATCTGCATCGGCATTATCAACCGCAATCTTCATCGGACCGACAGTGTTGGTATCGGTGAAGGAGAATTTAGCGGTGCTAACTTTGGAATCAGCTTCTTTCAACTGCGTTGTTGCAGTTGTAGCGAGGTCGGACGAAGAGATGGTTTTATTAACGTCAAAACCACTCAGCCCCAGTACGGAGCTGTTAATGGCTTTCAGGTCGATGGTGATGGTCTCACCATCATTTGCGCCGACCTGAATTTTCATGGAACCGTCTTTTGCCAGTACGTTCACGCCGTTGAACTGAGTCTGACCGGATACGCGGTCAATTTCGTCCAGACGAGACTTAATTTCGTCCTGAATTGACGACAGGTCGGATTCTGAGTTGGTGCCGGTGGTTGCCTGAACGGTCAGTTCACGCACACGCTGTAAGTTGTTGTTGATTTCAGACAGCGCGCCTTCAGTGGTCTGCGCAACGGAGATACCGTCGTTGGCGTTACGCGCCGCCTGAGTCAGGCCTTTGATGTTGGAGGTGAAACGGTTAGCAATCGCCTGACCCGCTGCGTCATCCTTCGCGCTGTTAATACGCAGACCAGACGACAGACGCTCGATAGAACTGGACAGCGCAGACTGGTTCTTGTTGATATTGTTCTGAGTGATCAGCGAGAGGCTGTTGGTATTAATGACTTGTGCCATGATTCGTTATCCTATATTGCAAGTCGTTGATTACGTAATGGGTTTCCACCCGTCGGCTCAATCGCCGTCAAACTTGTTATCGTCTGCCGTTAAACAACCTTTAGAATTTTTTTTCGCAATCACGCTTTTTTTAGCCGTCGAATTACTCTTTTCTCTTGCCCTTATTCCCGCCATTAAAAAAAGACAATTAAGCGTAAACTTTGATGCATTCAGGCCGATAACCCAGACATTCATTCTACGTGTCGACAAATTAAGGAATAACAATGGCAAGCATTTCTTCACTAGGAGTTGGATCGGGCCTGAATCTGAGCGACATTCTGGATAGCCTTACCGCCGCGCAAAAACAGACGTTAACGCCGATTTCTAAACAGCAATCCTCTTATACCGCGAAGCTGAGCGCCTACGGCAGCCTGAAAAGCGGGCTGGAAGCGTTCCAGACGGCCAACACCGCGCTGTCGAAAGCCGACCTGTTTACCGCGACCACTACCGCCAGTTCGAGCACCGCGTTTAGCGCCACCACGACAGGCGGCGCGATCGCGGGGAAATACACCATCGCCGTCACGCAACTGGCACAGGCGCAGACGCTGACCACCAAAACCTCCCAGAAAGACAGCAAAGCCGCTATCGCCACCAGCGACAGTACTCTGACCATCCAGCAGGGGGGCGATAAAAAACCGGTGACCATTGATATCAGCGCCGCCAACTCGTCCTTAAGCGGTATTCGCGACGCCATCAACAATGCCAAAGCGGGCGTCAGCGCCAGTATTATCAACGTTGGCAACGGCGAATATCGTCTGTCGATTACCTCGAACGATACCGGTGAAGATAACGCCATGACCTTAAGCGTCAGCGGCGACAGCGCGCTGCAAAGTTTTATGGGTTATAACGGAACCAGCACCGACGGCGCAAACGGGATGGAACAGAGCGTTAACGCGCAAAACGCCGAACTGACCGTCAACAACGTGCCAATTGTCAACAGCAGCAACACCATCAGCGACGCGCTGGAAGACATCACCCTGAACCTGAACGATGTCACCACCGGCAACCAGACGCTGACCATCACCCAGGACACGACCAAGGCGCAAAAGGCCGTCAGCGACTGGGTCACCGCCTATAACGCACTGATCGACACCTTCAGCAGCCTGACAAAATACACCGCCGTAGACCCAGGCGCGGACAGCCAGAATGCCAACAACGGCGCGCTGCTCGGCGACACGACCCTGCGCACCATCCAGACCCAGCTGAAGAGTATGTTGAGCAACTCGCTGAGCACCTCCTCTTATAAAACGCTGGCGCAGATTGGGATCACGACAGACCCGAACGACGGCAAGCTGGAGCTGGATAACGATAAACTGACAGCCGCCCTGAAAAAAGACGCTTCCGGCGTGGGCGAACTGCTGGTGGGCGACGGCAAAAAAACCGGCATCACCACCACCATCGGTACCAACCTGACCAGCTGGCTCTCCAGCACCGGCATCATCAAAGCCGCCACCGATGGCGTCAGCAAAACGCTGAACAAATTAACCAAAGACTATAACGCCGCCAGCGATCGTATCGACGCGCAGGTGGCTCGCTATAAAGAACAGTTTACCCAGCTGGACGTATTAATGAGTTCGTTGAACAGCACCAGCAGCTACTTAACGCAGCAGTTTGAATCGACCAGCAATTCCAAGTAATCACTATTGATCGGGAGAGACATCATGTACGGGGCAAAAGGTACGCAGGCCTACGCACAGATTGGAGTGGAAAGCGCCGTGATGAGCGCCAGTCAGCAGCAGCTTGTGACCATGCTGTTTGACGGCGCGCTCAGCGCGCTGATCCGCGCCCGCCTGTTTATGCAGGACGGCAACCAGCAGGGAAAAGGGCTTTCCCTGTCGAAAGCCATCAACATTATCGAAAACGGGCTGAAAATTGGCCTGGATGAGGACAGCCGCGACGAGCTGACGCAGAACCTGCTGTCGCTGTATGCCTATATGGTCAGACGTCTTCTGCAAGCCAACCTGCACAATGATGTTAGCGCCATTGAGGAAGTTGAGGCGTTAATGCGCAACATCGCCGATGCCTGGAAGGAATCTCTACTTACGCCTAACTTGATTCAGGACGCCGTCTAATGAGCCATGCACCGCACCTTTATCTGTCGTACCAAAAGCTGGTTGAAAAAAGCAATCTGATGCTGCGGCTTGCCACGGAGGGACTGTGGGACGAATTAATCGCCAGCGAAATGGAGTACGTCAATGCGGTGCAAAAGATTGCTCAACTGACGCGAGAGAGCCAGCCAACCGAACTGCTTCAGGAACAACTCCGTCCGTTGCTGCGTAAAGTGCTTGATAACGAAAACACCGTAAAGCGCCTGTTGCAGGCGCGCATGGACGAGCTGGCGAAACTGGTCGGACAATCGTCAATTCAGAAAACGGTGATGACCACCTACGGTAATCAGGGCGGCCACGTGCTGGTTCCGCAGGATAAGGTTGACCTGAATCATTGATGAATAGCGCTCCGGCATCAGCTATGCCGGAGCGACAAAATTTTACGGCAGCACCGACGGCAGCGGCGCTTTAGTCAAAGCGTTGGCGCATTCTACCGTAGGCCGCTCAACCCGCTGCAACGTCATCCCATCGTACTTCAGCGAATTGCCATCGCGTTCCACCGCATAAACATCCAGCTTGTTGGTCACGTTGTAGACATCGCTATCGCGCAGAGTGAGTTTACCCGGCAGCGCAATCACCCGCTGCCACTGGCGGCAGTCCAGCGTGTCGCCGTCACGAGTGACAATCAGGCTGGCCATCGCCTCCGGGCTAACCAACGCGCGCTGCGGCCCCATCGTCTGCCAGTAGCCCGCCAGCCCCGCCGGAGCAGGCGACTTCACCACCGTTGAGTAGTCTTCAATCTGCGCACAGCCCGCCAGCGTCATCAGCGCTGCCACAATGGCTAATTTTTTCATTATTCATCCTGTTTCGGGAGAAAAAAACAGAAACATTATAGCGTTAAACCTGCGGGGGTTTCACGGAAAAGACGGTGCGTAGAGGGTAATCTGAACGAATGCAATGAAGCGTGGGAGGCGCCGGAGTGGAAAAGACGAATGGCAGGACTCTCCCAACGTTAAACCCAATTGAGAGAGCAACAGAAGCTAGACCTGCATCCCCATCACTTCCTGATAGGCGCTCACCAGTTTATTACGCACCTGAATCCCCATCTGCAATGAAACGGATGCTTTTTGCAGATCGGTCATCACATCGTTCAACGCGATGCCTGGTTCTCCCAGTGAAAACTTCTCCGCCTGCGCTTTGGCGCTGTTTTGCGTATCGCTGATGCGGTCGAGCGCCGCGTGCAGCTGGCCGGCAAAGCTGATGGTTGGCTGTGTATCCACGCTTTGACCGCGCGCCAGTGATGCCGTTGCCTGCATCTGTGACAGCACGCCCTCAATACCCTGAATCGCCATGTTGACTCCCGGATTGTGTTTAACCTGAGAACGAGCTTACCAGTTTGTCAATAAGATAAAGGCGCTAAATAGCACTATAAAAACGGGTTATTTGGCCCATCGAATTTCCCGAAGCATCAAATAATGGCATCGCTGTCTTTATGTGTTTTGCGCCAGGGAGTCTGCTTTGTTTTCGTTTACGTTTAACGCCATTGATCAGGAACGACGAGGTGCGCAATGAGCGCGAGTGCTACGGCTACGCCACAAAATAAAACTGTAGAATGGGTCAATCGCCTGCGCGCTAATCCAAAAATTCCACTGATGGTGGCCAGTGCCGCCGCGGTGGCTATTCTCGTGGCAATGGTGCTGTGGGCCAAATCCCCGGACTATCGCACGCTGTTCAGCAACCTGTCCGATCAGGACGGGGGGGCCATCGTGACCCAGCTGACCCAGATGAACGTCCCCTATCGTTTCGCCGATAACGGCGGCGCGCTGGAAGTGCCCGCTGACAAAGTGCATGAACTGCGCCTGCGTTTGGCCCAGCTCGGCCTGCCGAAAGGCGGCGCGGTAGGTTTTGAACTGCTCGATCAGGAAAAATTCGGCATCAGCCAGTTCAGCGAGCAGGTGAACTACCAGCGCGCGCTGGAAGGTGAACTGTCGCGTACCATCGAAACCCTCGGTCCGGTCAAAAGCGCCCGCGTGCACTTAGCGATGCCAAAACCTTCGCTGTTCGTACGCGAGCAGAAATCCCCCTCGGCCTCCATTACGGTCAATCTCGAACCGGGACGCGCGCTTGATGAAGGACAAATCTCCGCGGTGGTCCATCTGGTCTCCAGCGCCGTCGCGGGTTTACCACCGGGCAACGTCACCGTGGTCGATCAGGGCGGCCATCTGCTGACCCAGTCCAATACCAGCGCTCGCGACCTGAACGACGCGCAGCTGAAATATACCGCCGACGTTGAAGGCCGCGTTCAGCGCCGTATTGAAGCGATTCTTGGGCCGATCGTCGGTAACGGTAACGTGCATGCGCAGGTCACCGCGCAGGTGAACTTCGATAATAAAGAGCAAACCGACGAACAGTATCGTCCGAATGGCGATCCTAACCAGGCCGCCATTCGTTCGCGTCAGGTTAGCGAAAACGACCAGGTCGGTAGCCCGTATCCGGGCGGTGTTCCGGGCGCGCTGTCTAACACCCCAGCCCCGGCACCGTCGGCGCCGATTGCCAACCCACCGGCAAATCAGGTCAACGCGCAGAATGCCAATACCCGCACGGCCACCACCACCGGTCCGCGCAATACCCAGCGTAGCGAAACCAGCAACTTCGAGCTCGATCGCACCATTTCGCACACCAAAAAGAACGTTGGCGACGTTCAGCGTCTGTCTGTCGCCGTGGTGGTCAACTATCGCAATCTGCCAGACGGTAAACCGCTGCCGCTGACCAGCGATCAGATGAAACAGATTGAAGATTTAACCCGCGAGGCGATGGGCTTCTCCAGCCAGCGTGGCGATACCCTGAACGTGGTCAACTCACCGTTTAACAGCAGCGATGACAGCGGCGGCGAACTGCCGTTCTGGAAACAACAGTCGTTTATCGAGCAGCTGATGTCCGCCGGTCGCTGGCTGCTGGTGCTGATTGTCGCCTGGCTGCTGTGGCGTAAAGCGATTAAGCCGCAGCTTGCCCGCCGCGAACAGGTCGCCCTGGCCGAGGTGGAAAAAGCCAAAGCGCAGCAGGAAATTCAGGAAGCCGTTGAGGTTCGCCTCAGCAAAGATGAACAGACCCAGCAACGCCGTGCCAACCAGCGCCTGAGCGCCGAGGTGATGAGCCAGCGTATTCGCGAGATGTCTGATAACGATCCGCGCGTCGTGGCGCTGGTCATTCGCCAATGGATGAATAACGACCATGAGTAATCTTACCGGAATCGACAAAAGCGTCATTTTGCTGATGACGATTGGCGAAGATCGCGCCGCCGAGGTGTTTAAACACCTCAGCACCCGTGAAGTGCAGCAGCTCAGTACCGCCATGGCGGGCATCAAGCAGATCTCGAATAAACAGCTGACCGACGTGCTGGCCGAGTTTGAGCAAGAGGCCGAGCAGTTTGCGGCGCTGAGCGTTAACGCCAATGAATATCTGCGTTCGGTACTGATTAAAGCGCTGGGTGAAGAGCGAGCTTCCAGCCTGCTGGAGGACATTCTCGAAACCCGCGAAACCACCAGCGGGATCGAAACGCTCAACTTTATGGAGCCGCAGAGCGCCGCCGATATTATCCGCGACGAGCATCCGCAGATCATCGCCACCATACTGGTCCACCTCAAACGCGGCCAGGCCGCCGATATTCTGGCGTTGTTCGATGAACGTCTGCGTCACGACGTCATGCTGCGTATCGCCACCTTTGGCGGCGTGCAGCCGGCGGCGCTGGCGGAACTGACTGAGGTGCTGAACGGCCTGCTCGACGGCCAGAACCTCAAGCGCAGCAAAATGGGCGGCGTGAGAACGGCGGCAGAAATTATCAACCTGATGAAAACGCAGCAGGAAGAAGCGGTTATTACCGCGGTACGCGAATTCGACGGCGAGCTGGCGCAGAAAATTATCGACGAAATGTTCCTGTTCGAAAACCTGGTCGAGGTCGACGATCGCAGCATCCAGCGCCTACTGCAGGAAGTGGACTCCGAATCGCTGCTCATTGCCCTCAAAGGCTCCGAGCCGCCACTGCGCGAGAAGTTCCTGCGCAATATGTCCCAGCGGGCAGCCGACATTCTGCGCGACGACCTGGCCAACCGCGGCCCGGTACGTTTGTCGCAGGTCGAGAACGAACAGAAAGCCATTCTGCTTATTGTGCGTCGTCTGGCCGAAACCGGCGAGATGGTGATTGGCAGCGGAGACGACACCTATGTCTGATACCACGCCGTGGAAAGTCTGGCAGCCTGACGATCTCTCGCCGCCGATGGAGGTGGAGTTTACTCCCCTCACCCTCGACGAACCCGACGCCGAGCAGGAGGATATTTCTGCCGAGCAGCTGCAACAGCAGCAGCTGGCTCAGCTGCAGATCCAGGCCCATGAACAGGGGTATCAGGCCGGGCTGCGTGAAGGCCACGCCGCCGGTCAACAACAGGGCTATCAGGAAGGGCTGGCGCAGGGGCTCGAACAGGGTCTGGCACAGGCCAAACAGGATCAGGCCCCTATCCATGCCCGAATGCAGCAGCTGGCGAGCGAATTTCAGCACACCCTGGATACCCTCGACAGCGTGATCGCCTCACGTCTGATGCAGATGGCGCTGGAAGCAGCGCGACAGATTGTCGGCCAGATGCCGGCGGTCGATAACACCGCGCTGATTAAACAGATTCAATCCCTGCTGCAGCAAGAACCGCTGTTCAGCGGCAAGCCGCAGCTGCGGGTTAGCCCTGAAGATTTGCCGCGCGTCGAGGAGATGCTGGGCGCCACGCTGAACCTTCACGGCTGGCGGCTGCGCGGCGACCCAACGCTGCACCCCGGCGGCTGTAAAGTTTCCGCCGATGAGGGCGATCTCGATGCCAGCGTGGCAACGCGCTGGCAGGAACTGTGCCGCCTGGCGGCACCGGGAGCCTGCTGATGACCGTGCGTCTGACCCGCTGGCTGAACACGCTCGACAACTTTGAAGCCCGCATTGCCCAGCTTCCCGCCGTGCGCCGCTATGGCCGCCTGACCCGTGCGACCGGCCTGGTGCTGGAAGCCACCGGTCTGCAGCTACCGCTCGGCGCAACCTGCATTATTGAGCGTCAACAGGGTGCGGAAATGCAGGAAGTGGAAGCCGAAGTGGTCGGCTTCAACGGTCAGCGCCTGTTTTTAATGCCGCTCGAAGAGGTTGAAGGCATTTTACCCGGCGCACGGGTTTATGCCCGCAGCAGCATCGGAGACGGATTGCAAAGCGGCAAACAGCTCCCGCTTGGCCCGGCGCTGCTCGGCCGCGTGCTCGACGGCAGCGGCAAACCGCTCGACGGCCTGCCCGCGCCGGATACTACCGAAACCGGCGCGCTGATCACTCCGCCCTTCAACCCGCTCCAGCGCACGCCGATTGAACACGTGCTGGATACCGGCGTGCGGCCCATTAATGCCCTGCTGACCGTTGGCCGCGGCCAGCGTATGGGGCTGTTCGCCGGTTCCGGCGTCGGTAAAAGCGTTCTGCTCGGCATGATGGCGCGCTACACCCGCGCCGATGTCATCGTCGTCGGTCTTATCGGCGAGCGCGGTCGCGAGGTGAAAGATTTTATCGAGAACATTCTCGGCACCGAAGGCCGGGCGCGTTCCGTAGTGATTGCCGCCCCCGCCGACGTCTCTCCCCTGCTGCGCATGCAGGGGGCGGCCTACGCGACCCGTGTGGCGGAAGATTTCCGCGATCGCGGCCAGCATGTGCTGCTGATCATGGACTCACTGACCCGCTACGCAATGGCGCAGCGCGAAATTGCCCTGGCGATAGGCGAACCGCCGGCCACCAAAGGCTACCCGCCTTCGGTCTTTGCCAAGCTGCCCGCGCTGGTTGAACGCGCCGGGAACGGCATCAGCGGCGGCGGCTCGATCACCGCGTTTTATACCGTGTTAACCGAGGGTGACGATCAGCAGGATCCGATCGCCGACTCCGCGCGCGCCATTCTCGATGGCCATATCGTCCTGTCGCGACGGCTGGCCGAGGCCGGTCACTACCCGGCAATTGATATTGAAGCCTCCATCAGCCGTGCGATGACCGCGCTGATTAGCGAGCAACACTACGCGCGGGTGCGCAATTTTAAACAGCTGCTCTCCAGTTTTCAGCGTAACCGCGATCTGATTAGCGTCGGCGCGTACGCCAAAGGTAGCGATCCGATGCTGGACAAAGCCATCACGCTCTGGCCGCACCTGGAAGCATTTTTACAGCAAGGCATTCTTGAAAAAGCAGACTGGGAATCATCAATCCAGGCGCTGGAATTGATTTTCCCAACGTCATAGTGAAGCAAGAGGATCACCAATATGGCGCAGCACGGTGCATTAGCAACGCTCAAAGAACTGGCAGAAACCGATGTCGATAACGCCGCCCTGGTGTTGGGCGAGATGCGACGCGGCTGCCAGCAGGCGGAAGAACAACTCAAAATGTTGATGGACTATCAGCTTGAATACCAGAACAGCCTGAATAATGACATGACGCAGGGGATTGCGAGCCTGCGCTGGCAAAACTACCAGCAGTTCATTCAGACGCTGGAGAAAGCGATTGACCAGCACCGTCAACAGCTTATCCAGTGGAACAACAAAGTCGAACAGGCGCTGAACTTCTGGCGTGAGAAAAAACAGCGTTTGCAGGCATGGCAAACGTTACAAGACCGGCAGGCCTCTGCGGAGCTGCTGGCGGAAAACCGTCTGGATCAGAAGAAGATGGATGAATTTGCCCAGCGTGCAACCATGAGGAAACCAGAATGATCACTCTGCCTAACCTGGCCATCAGCGATACAAGCCTCGCGACGGCCGATACCGCAGCCAAAACCACAGGCGGCGCCGAGGATTTTCTGGCTCTGCTGGCCGGCGCATTAACCCAAACCGCCGAAGGAGCAAGCGCGGGCAAAACCGCGTCGTTGTCTGGCGAGGAGGCGGCGTCGTTACGCGATGCCAAAGTTAAAGGCCAATCCCTCACCGAATGGTTGGTACAGCAAGAAGCCACGCGCACCACCGCTGAACTGGGTGATACGCTGGATATCACCGAGCAAAGCGACGCGCAAACGCTACTCAGTTCGCTGGCGGCGCACCTCAAAGGCGAGCTGTCGTCGGGTAAAGATAAGGTCAGCGGCAAAGAGCGTGACGCCGACGAGGATAAACTGAGCGACGACGAACTGAGCAGCCTGAATGCGTTGATGGCCATGCTGCCCGCACCGTTGCAGCCCTTGCAGAACGCCGCGCATTCAACCACGGGCGCCGCCAGCGATACGCTGAACGCGTTAAGCACGCCGCTCAAACGTGGCGATGCGAAAGCCGAGAGTTTTATCGATGTGAAAGGCACTCCGGCGTCACAGCCGCATACCGATGCCCGCGCGCTGTCGGCCGACGCCGCTTTCGCGATCCCCGCGCAAAAGGCCGAAATGGAGAGCACGCCAAGCCCGAGCGCGCCAACGGCAACGTTGTCAGCGATGTCCCCGCAGAGCAGCAGTTCACTGGCCGCCCCTGCGGCCGTCAGCGCCAACGTTCATGCCCAGCTTGGTACTCCGGACTGGCAGCAGAACGTCAGCCAGCACATCACGCTGTTTACCCGTCAGGGTCAGCAAACTGCCGAACTGCGCCTGCACCCAGAGTCGTTAGGCCAGGTACACATTACGCTGAAGGTGGAAGATAACCTCGCGCAGATCCAGATGGCCTCGCCGCACAGCCACGTGCGCGCCGCGCTGGAAGCCGCCCTGCCGGTGCTACGCAGCCAGCTGGAAGAAAACGGTATTCAGTTGGGGCAGAGCAACATCAGCAGCGATGGCTTTGCGGGTCAGCATCAGCAGCCCTCTTCCCAGCAGTCTTTCGCCTCGCGCGCTGATGCCAATGCAGGCGATGCGCAAGACGATGGCGAAGTACTGGCCGTCCCTGCCGCCCTGCACGCCGCCTCTCGCGGCGATAACGCGGTAGATATCTTCGCTTAAACGCCAGAGGTAACACGATTATTCCCGTCTTTTCCACGCTTTGACCGGCGCGGGAGGCGGGATAATCATTGGATAAGCAGTAGTAAAAAGGAAGACCGCATCAGATGACTGACACCGCTATCAATAAAAAGAGCAAACGCTCGCTCTGGATCCCACTTTTGGTGCTGGTAACGCTCGCTGCCTGCGCCACAGCAGGTTACAGCTACTGGCGCATTGAGCATCAGAACGCCCCCGCCGCGCCGAAAGAAGCGCCGCCGCCGGCCGCACCGGTCTTTTTCCCGTTGGATACCTTCACCGTCAACCTGGGCGATGCCGATCGCGTGCTGTACGTGGGCGTCACGCTGCGCATGAAGACCGAAGCTGATCGCGCCCGTCTGAACGACTATCTGCCGGAAGTACGCAGCCGCATGCTGCTGCTACTGTCGCGTCAGGACGCGACGAAACTGGCAACGGATGACGGGAAAAAACAGCTCGCCAACGATATTAAAGAGACGCTGAGCGCGCCGTTAATTGCCGGTCAGCCGAAACAGAACGTTACCGACGTTCTGTACACTGCCTTTATTCTGCGGTAGAGCCATGGGCGACAGTATTCTTTCTCAGGCCGAAATCGATGCGCTGTTAAACGGCGACAGCGACAAATCGAGTGAACCGCTGGCGGGCGCCACGGGCGAAGATGATATTCGCCCCTACGACCCCAATACCCAGCGCCGCGTCGTCCGTGAGCGACTGCAGGCGCTGGAGATTATTAACGAGCGTTTCGCCCGTCACTTCCGTATGGGGTTGTTTAACCTGCTGCGCCGTAGTCCGGACATTACCGTGGGGGCGATACGCATTCAGCCTTACCACGAGTTTGCCCGTAACCTGCCGGTGCCAACCAACCTCAACCTGATTCACCTTAAGCCGCTGCGCGGTACCGGCCTGGTGGTGTTCTCGCCAAGCCTGGTGTTCATCGCCGTGGACAACCTGTTCGGCGGCGACGGTCGTTTTCCTACCAAAGTGGAAGGCCGTGAATTCACCCACACCGAGCAGCGAGTGATCAACCGTATGCTCAAGCTGGCGCTGGAAGGCTATAGCGATGCCTGGAAAGCGATTAACCCGCTGGAGGTGGAGTACGTCCGTTCGGAGATGCAGGTCAAATTCACCAACATCACCACCTCACCAAACGATATCGTGGTGAACACGCCATTCCACGTGGAAATCGGCAACCTGACCGGCGAATTTAACATTTGCCTACCGTTCAGCATGATTGAACCGCTGCGCGAACTGCTGGTCAACCCGCCGCTGGAAAACTCCCGCCACGAGGACCAAAACTGGCGCGAAAACCTGGTACGTCAGGTGCAGCACTCGGAGCTGGAACTGGTGGCGAACTTCGCCGATATCTCGCTGCGTTTGTCACAAATACTCAAACTTAAACCCGGTGACGTTCTGCCGATTGACAAGCCAGACCGCATTATTGCCCACGTTGACGGCGTACCGGTGTTAACCAGCCAGTACGGTACCGTGAACGGCCAGTATGCGCTGCGCGTAGAACATTTGATCAACCCGATTTTGAATTCGCTGAACGAGGAACAGCCCAAATGAGTGATATGAATACTCCACCCGATGACAACAGCGGATCCGTGGACGATCTGTGGGCTGAAGCGCTGAACGAGCAAAAATCCACCTCCGGGAAAAGCGCCGCGGATGCGGTCTTCCAACAGCTCGGCGGCGGCGACGTCAGCGGTACGTTGCAGGATATCGATCTGATCATGGACATCCCGGTCAAGCTGACCGTGGAACTGGGCCGTACGCGCATGACCATCAAAGAACTGCTGCGCCTGACGCAGGGTTCGGTGGTCGCGCTGGACGGTCTGGCAGGCGAGCCGCTGGATATTCTGATTAACGGTTATCTGATCGCGCAAGGTGAAGTGGTGGTGGTTGCCGATAAATACGGCGTTCGCATTACCGACATCATTACGCCATCGGAACGTATGCGCCGTCTGAGCCGCTGATATGAGCGCAACCCACTCCGCGCCCGTTGTGACGCCGTCGCACGCCGCACCGGCCAACCATACCACCACGCCGGTGACGGTGGCGCACGCCAACGAACCGATGACTTCGCCGCTGATTCAGGTAAGCGGCGCGCTGCTCGGCATTATCGTGCTGATTCTGGCCGCCGCGTGGATCGTTAAACGCGTTCTGCCCGGTACGGTTCAGGGCCGCACCAACAGCGGTCTGAAGGTGAGCGCCAGCGCCTCGTTAGGGGCGCGCGAACGAGTGGTGATTGTGAACGTCGAGGATGCGCGGCTGGTGCTGGGCGTAACGGCCCAGCAGGTCACGCTGCTCCATACCCTCCCGCCAGCGCCGCCGGAAAACCAGCCGCCGCAGGCTAACGCGCCGGAATTTGCTTCACTGATGAAAAACATGCTTAAGCGTCCCGGGAGATCCTGATGCGCCGTATTTATTCCCTCGCGCTGGGCGGGTTGTTATTGCTCTCGCCTTCCGCCTTTGCTCAGCTTCCGGGTTTAATCAGCCAGCCGCTGGCCAACGGCGGGCAGAGCTGGTCGCTGCCGATACAGACGCTGGTGTTTATCACCTCGCTGACCTTTATCCCGGCGATTTTACTGATGATGACCAGCTTTACCCGCATCATCATTGTCTTTGGCCTGCTGCGCAGCGCGCTGGGAACGCCGTCCGCACCGCCTAACCAGGTGCTGCTGGGGCTGGCGCTGTTTCTCACCTTTTTCATCATGTCGCCGGTCATTGATAAGGTTTATACCGACGCCTATCAGCCGTTTAGCGAAGATAAAATCACCATGCAGGAGGCGTTGGATAAAGGCGCACAGCCGCTGCGTGAGTTTATGCTGCGCCAGACGCGTGAGGCCGATCTGGCGCTGTTCGCCCGGCTGGCCAACAGCACGCCAATTCAAGGCCCGGAAGCCGTGCCGATGCGCATTCTGCTGCCCGCCTACGTCACCAGCGAGCTGAAAACCGCTTTTCAGATTGGCTTCACGATTTTCATTCCGTTTTTGATTATCGATCTGGTCATTGCCAGCGTGTTGATGGCGCTGGGGATGATGATGGTACCGCCTGCAACCATTGCCCTGCCCTTTAAGCTGATGCTGTTTGTATTGGTCGACGGCTGGCAGTTACTGGTCGGTTCACTGGCGCAGAGTTTTTACAGTTAAGGAGTACCCATGACCCCTGAATCCGTCATGATGATGGGCACCGAGGCGATGAAAGTGGCGCTGGCGCTGGCCGCCCCGCTGCTTTTAGTCTCGCTGGTCACCGGTCTGATTATCAGTATTCTGCAAGCGGCCACGCAGATTAACGAAATGACGCTCTCGTTCATTCCAAAAATCATTGCCGTTTTTATCGCTATCATCGTCGCCGGGCCGTGGATGCTGAATCTGCTGCTTGATTACGTACGCACCTTGTTCAACAACCTGCCCTACATCATCGGTTAAGCATTATGCTTCACATGACCAGCGACCAGTGGGTTTCATGGCTCGGGCTCTACTTCTGGCCGCTGCTTCGCGTGCTGGCGCTGATCGCCACCGCCCCCATTCTCAGCGAACGTTCTGTGCCTAAACGGGTGAAAGTGGGGCTGGGGATTATCATTACCTTCGTGATTGCGCCCTCGCTGCCGCCGGTCGATGTCCCGCTCTTTTCCGCTAACGCGCTGTGGCTCGCGCTCCAGCAGATTCTCATCGGCATCGCGCTGGGCTTTACGATGCAGTTTGCCTTTGCCGCCATACGAACCTGTGGCGAGATTATTGGCCTACAGATGGGTCTGTCATTTGCCACCTTTGTCGATCCGGGCAGTAACCTCAATATGCCGATACTGGCGCGCATTCTGGATATGTTAGCCATGTTGCTGTTCCTGGTCTTCAACGGGCATCTGTGGCTGATTTCACTGCTGGTCGATACTTTCCACACGCTGCCTATCGGCGGTGAACCCATTAACAGCAATGCGTTTCTCGCGCTCACCCGAGCGGGAGGCATGATTTTTCTCAACGGACTCATGCTCGCACTGCCGATCATTACCCTGCTGCTGACGGTGAACCTCGCGCTCGGGATGCTTAACCGTATGACTCCGCAGCTGTCGGTGTTTGTTATCGGCTTCCCCATCACGCTTACCGTCGGCATTCTGCTAATGGCGGCGTTAATGCCATTAGTGGCCCCCTTCTGTGAACACTTATTTAGCGAAATATTTGATCTATTAGCCGATATTATCAGTGAGTTACCACGTATAAATTCTCCATAGTACCCTCCCGGTTATTATGAGGAAATTCCTAAAGTAAATTTGCAAAAACATCTACCAGCATATCGCTGGCGCGGGTTATTTGTTTTTACGTCTTTCACATAACCTAACATTTACTTTACTTTGAGATGATTCCTGGCAAATTATACGTAACTTTACGGGATAGTTGATGCCGCCTGATCGTCTTCATTCTCAATTTTTTATTTTCATTAGGTTCGCTGCGACGATGAAGTTCGAGGGTAATGGGTTAATTATCGTTACGCATTGAGTGAGGGTATGCCATGTCAACGATTATTATGGATCTATGCAGTTATACGCGGCTAGGGTTAACCGGATACCTGGCCAGTCGTGGAGTGAAGAAACGAGATATTGACAATGTTGAGAGCGTAGAAGCACTTACTGAAGTTTGCGCGGCTCGCCGTCCATCTGTCGTGTTTATTAATGAGGACTGCTTCATCCACGATGTGCAGAGTAGCTTGCATATCAAGCAGATCATTAATCAACATCCCAGGACTTTGTTCATTGTTTTTATGGCCATTGCCAATATTCATTTTGACGAATACCTGATGGTGCGGAGTAATCTGCTAATAAGTTCCAAATCGATAAAACCGGAAACCCTGGATAGCATTCTGGGGAATTATCTGAAAAAAGAAAAATCAGATGTAAAGCAGACTAATATGTCTACTCTGTCATTAAGCCGGACAGAATCAAGTATGTTGAAAATGTGGATGTCGGGACAGGGAACGATTCAGATTTCCGATCAGATGAATATTAAAGCAAAAACTGTATCGTCACATAAGGGTAATATTAAGAAGAAAATAAAAACGCATAACAAACAGGTTATCTATCATGTTGTGCGCCTAGCAGAAAATGTCACCTCGGGCATTTTCGTCAATATGCGCTAGGATATCCAGGCAGGGAAACTGGCGGTAGCCCTACCGCCAGATGCTCGATTACGATTCGCTTTTTTCTACAAATATCCCATCAGGATGGCCCACTTCGTTGAAAAACCATATCCCCAACGGATAATCTTCCAGCGCGACCAGATACATCGTCCCTTCATTGAACTGTTCAATGGCCAGCACCACACCGGAGCGACGCGGCCCCCCATCGGTTTTGACCGTCACACGATCGTTAACTTGCATAAACGTCTCTCCTGATTGGTTTTTCCCAGTGTAGAACAAAATGGTCGTGCTGACAGCGGCTCCGCAAACCAACTGACTAAATATCCACCAATGCAAAAAACGAACAAAAAATGAGCAGCATCGTACAACGAATGTATAATTATACAGGGAACGGTAAAAAGGGTATCTGTGATGAAATCTGCGATCGATCCTCCTGAGATCAACGTCGATGCGCTACTGGCGGCCATCAACGAAATCAGCGAAAGTGAAATCCACCGTTCGTCGAACGATCCACACCACGTGAGCGTCGACGGTCGTGAATACCATACCTGGCGTGAACTGGCGGAAGCCTTCGAGCTGGATGTACACGACTTCAGCGTGACCGAAGTGACGCGCTGACGGCAAAAAAAA
>NZ_LXEU01000040.1 GCF_001654985.1 Kluyvera georgiana ATCC 51603 | reverse complement strand
AAAAAAAATCCCGACACATCTGCGTCGGGATCAACCTTGCCGAAGCAAGAAGCATTGAAATATTCGTTACATCAGGAAACCTGACGTGGCTGAAACATTATAGTTGTTTATGTGGAATGACAAGAATTATTCACCTAGTAAATATATATGACCTCTCAGTCATTCGTCGTTTCTTGTTTTAATCACATCGAGATAAATCATATAGATGGCGATTTCAGATAACCTGGATTATTGTTAATTTTTTGAGATTATTCTTATTACAATACTTATCCATAAGCTAAATTTATGATTTTCGCTTCTACGGCTACGTCAATCAGCCTTCAGCACACACCCGGTTACGGCCGCCCTGTTTCGCCTGATACAGGCGACGGTCGGCGATTGACTGAAGATGTTGGAAATCATAGCGCTGCAGCTCTTCGCTACTGCACACGCCTAACGAGGCGCTCACCCGCAGCGTTTGATTGCGGCTGATGAGAATTTCCCGACTATAGATGCTCTCACGAATGCGCTCAGCAATCACCAGAGCCTGTTCCAGCGACGTTTCCGGCAGCACGATACAAAATTCTTCACCGCCAACGCGCCCGGCGATATCCGACTTGCGCACTTTATTGAGGATCACCCGGCCAATATGAATCAGTACCCGGTCTCCGGCCTGATGACCATATTGATCGTTAATGCGCTTGAAGTGGTCCAGATCCAACTGAATCACCGACAACGGCGCGCCCAATTGCTGGCTGGCAGCAAGCGCTTTACCGGCTCGCTCAAACAGCGCCGCACGGTTATACAGGCGGGTCAGCATATCGTGCCAGGCTCGCCACTCTAAGGAATCCTGCAGCGACGACATATTGCGTACCATGCGGCGGATGACGGCCCAGGAGATAAGCAGCATGGAGGTAAACAGTATCCACAGCAGGGTTAGCGCGATACTGATGCTGCCAAAGTCGCCGCGGATCCCTTCCTCCAGGCTATGAATACGCAACAGCACACCGTCGAAATTGCGCAACTTTTCCCAGCTGATGTAGCGGGAAAGCTGGCGAACGCTGCCCTCGTTATCGTGCTCGTAGGCATACGCCAGCTGTGCCTGGATCTCTTGCGAAAGCTGCGTGCGCTTTTGCGGATTCTCTTCGGATGAGGCAATCAGGTTCATCCGCCGATCGTAGAGCTGATATTCCCCCTCCGCTTCCCCTTCAACAGACTGCATCAGGAATTGGGTCATCTCATTAACTGATAGCTGGATGGCCAACACGCCGAACCAGTATTGGTCGTAATCGAGAGGCGCAGAAGCGGTCACCATCTGCGCCACCGGCACTTTATCGCGACTGAAGGTGGTGTTCCATTTCACGCCGCGATTCGGGTTATCCCGCTGTGACTGCTGGATAAACCACGGGCTGGTGGCCAATTTGTAATAGTACTCGGTGATGCTGTTGCCCTGATCCTGTTCGGTGCTGAGATAGAATCCGGCGCGCGAAACGTACAGCATATGAGTATCAAAACGGGAGAGATGCTGACGCGTAATGGCAGAGAGGCGCAGCAGATAGCCAAGCTCAATGGTTGCCATGAACTCGTTGCCGAGCAGCGCATTATCGCGCGACAAGAGATTGGTATGTTCGACAAAATCGTCTGAGACGCCGTTTAACGGCAACGTGCGGTTGTTGTTTAGCGAGATCCGCCAGTCGGCAAGCGCACGCTTGCGCTCAAACTCCTGCTCAGCGGTGTGCAGAACTTCAAAGGCCAGTGGAACCTGCAGCGCCGACTCCATACCATTGCGAAAAAACAGCAAGCGGTCAGTATTGAACTGCAACTGCGCGTCCATGTCGTTGGCGACGTTTTTCAGGTTATTGCGCTGGCTGGAGATGTACGCATCCTCCAGCACAATGGTTTCGAGCCAGGTCAACAACGTGGAGAAAAACAGCACCACCAGAAAGCAGATATTGACGACACGTTCGGGGCTAACCCGACGCGTGAGGCGCGCCCACCATCCTGACGAAGCCGCCGTGCTGGCAGTCATGGGACGCACATAGGCCTCCTGACACTCGCAGACCCATCCCACATCCCATTATTGCGCTGCTGAGAATTCATACTGCTCCATTACACATCGCTACGACAAAGAACCCAATAACAACGGTTCTAAAACGCCCGGCAATTGCCGGGCGTAAACACGGTTATAATGCCTTTTCCTGCTGGCGTGTAGGGCCGTGAATCAGCTCATCTTCGCGGAATGCTTCCCGTTTGACGCCGAAACCATCATACCAACGACACTCCACCATACCGCTAGCATATCCCGTTACCACCATCCGCGGCCCACCGTTTTTGGGCCGAACTTCATCGCTGACCAAAAAGACCATTACTGCCTCCGGTATCAGGGTGAAACTGTTTCACCTTAGCCTATTCACGGCCCCTTTGCGTAGCGGAATTGGATTATTTACGCCGGCTTTTTACGCAGGCTGGCGATGAGATTCACCCCCGCCAGCACCACGGCGCCAATCATAAAACCCAGCACCAGATTTGCCAGCGTCGGCAGCACCATGGCTAACCATGCCGCCTGCTGCCCGGCAAAGCCTTCGATAGCATGGTGCAACGGCGCCACGCCGTGAACCACAATACCGCCGCCCACCAAAAACATCGCCAGCGTCCCCACCACCGAGAGCGTTTTCATCAGCCATGGCGCGACCACCAGCAACCCTTTACCCAGTCCCTGAGCCAACACGCTGCGCTTCTCCGCCAGCCAGTAGCCCATATCATCCAGTTTGACGATCACCCCAACAAGGCCGTAGACCCCCACGGTCACCAGCAGGGCGATGCCGGATAAAATCAGCACCTGGTTGAGCAATGGCGCTTGCGCCACAATACCCAACGTAATGGCCACAATTTCCGCCGACAGAATAAAGTCGGTACGAATGGCGCCTTTGACTTTATCGCGCTCGTAGACAGCCGGATCCTGCTGGGCAATGGCCTCCAGACGCTGCTGACGAGCGGCATCATCCCCCTTATGCTTACGCGCCTGCAGGGTATGCAGCACCTTCTCCACGCCTTCAAAGCACAGATAGGCCCCGCCAATCATCAGTAGCGGCGTGACCGCCCAGGGAATAAAAGCGCTGATCAGTAGCGCCAACGGAACCAGAATCACCTTGTTAAGCAGCGACCCCTTTGCCACGCTCCACACCACCGGCAATTCGCGGTTGGCGCGCACGCCCGACACCTGCTGTGCGTTCAGCGATAAATCATCACCCAGCACGCCGGCGGTTTTTTTGGCCGCCAGTTTGCCCATCATCGAGATATCGTCCAGTAAGGTTGCGATATCATCTAATAAGGTTAATAAACTACTTCCCGCCACAAGCAACATCCTTCCTTTTGTTATTGATAACAAAGTATGAAGCAAAAAAGCGCAGGGCGTAAGAGATACATATTTATAACATAAGAATAACATCAACCCCTTAATTAAAGCACTCGCCAGCGAACTCGTTTTGGCGTTTACTATCAGCCTGCTTGCTATTATGCCGTGAGGAAGTATGCGTATTAAACAACTGTTACCGCTGGTCGGCGCGCTGTTCGCGCTGTATATCATCTGGGGGTCGACCTATTTTGCCATTAGCATTGGCGTGGCGAGCTGGCCCCCGCTGATGATGGCGGGCGTGCGCTTCCTGTCGGCGGGCGTGCTACTGATGATGTATCTGCTGGCGACCGGGCATCGCCTGCCGCCACGCGGACCGCTGCTCAACGCGGCGCTGATTGGTGTTTTGCTGCTCGCGGTGGGTAATGGCATGGTGACGGTGGCGGAACATCAACACGTGCCTTCAGGTATTGCCGCCGTGATGGTGGCCACCGTACCGCTGTTTACGCTGTGCTTTAGCCGCTTTTTCGGCATCGCCACCCGTAAGCTGGAATGGCTGGGGATCGCCATCGGTCTGGCCGGCATCGTGCTGTTGAACAGCGGCGGCAACCTTAGCGGCAACCCGTGGGGTGCGCTGCTGATTCTGATTGGTTCTCTGAGCTGGGCGTTTGGTTCGGTGTACGGCTCGCGTATCACGCTGCCGACCGGCATGATGGCGGGCGCGATCGAAATGTTAGCCGCCGGTATTGTGCTGATGCTGGCCTCGTTGCTGAGCGGCGAACGCCTGACGACGTTACCGGATCTCCACGGTTTCCTGGCGGTGGGCTATCTGGCGATTTTCGGTTCTATCATCGCCATCAATGCCTATATGTATCTGATTCGAAACGTCACCCCCGCCGTGGCAACCAGCTACGCTTACGTCAATCCGGTGGTCGCCGTTCTGTTAGGTACCGGTTTTAACGGCGAGCATCTCTCTGCGACCGAGTGGCTGGCGCTGGCGATTATCATTGCGGCAGTGGTGCTGGTGACGTTAGGCAAATATCTGTTCCCGGCGAAAGCGACGGCTACTCCCTGCCCGACGAAGAAAGCAGGTTTAGATTCGTGATCCCCTGAATCCCGATCTGCGCGCTGCCTTCGCCGCCGCAGATCCACTCCTCCAGCCGCTCGCACAGCGCGCTATCGCTTAGCTTCGCTCGTCCGCGTAGCGCGCACTCCCACACCACCAATACCCGCCAGCCCTGTTCGACCAGCAGGCCGATATCTCGTCGATCGCGAGTGACATTAGCGCCAATTTTCGCCAGCCAGAACTCGGTTCGCGTGGCCGGCACCTTAAACAAATAGCAATCATGCTGGTGCCAGAAACAGCCGTGCGTAAAGATGACGCAGCGATAGTCATCGAGCGTGAAATCAGGCCGGCCCGGCAGACGCGTATCCTGAGCCTGCCAGCGTAAACCCAGCTGTTCGAGCAAGGACGCCATCCTTTTTTCAATGGCGGTATTGTGCGTACCGATAGCACGCATATTTTTGCTGCGCGTGGCTTTATCGTGAACGTCCGCCATCCTGCTTCTCCGCATCCCGCTTTTGTACGGCTTGCAAAATACGCGACTCCAGCAGCCTGGCCACGGCGGCAAATACCGGCACAATCACCGAGTTACCAAACTGGCGATAGGCCTGCGTATCCGAGACCGGAATGCGAAAGCGGTAGCCCTGCGGCGATTCAAAGCCCATCAGCCGCGCGCACTCACGCGGTGTCAGGCGGCGCGGTCGGCGTAGCTGATTCTGTGGATCGTCGAAATGTTTTTCGCCCAGTGCGCGATCCCAGCCGCGATCGATAAGGATCTCCGCACCGTCTTTGTAATAGCGTGCCGACAAGGTACGCGCCACGCTGGTGGCTCGCGTGGGATCAACCAGCCCATAGCCAAAGCCGTTGCCCTTTTCCTGATGCTTACGCGCATAGCGATAGAGGTACTTCCACAGCACCGGCGTCAGGATAAATTTGGCATCGACGTTGGGCTCCAGCAATTCGCCAAAGGTCGGGCGACGCGCGGGATAAAGCGCGGGAATATCGCGCAGAGTGAAGCCCTCATGCAGGCCTAAATCCCGACGGAAACCAACCAGCACGATGCGCTCGCGGTGCTGCGGTAAGAAGTGCTGACCGTCGATAATCTTCGGGTCATCGGCCCCCATATCCGCAGCATCGGCAACTTCATAGCCCAGCTCGTCCAGGGTTTGCATGATAATGCGGAAGGTTTTCCCGCCATCGTGACTTTTCAGATTCTTGACGTTCTCCAGCACAAAGACGGGCGGCCTGCGTGCGTCAATAATTCGCACCACGTCAAAAAACAGCGTGCCTTGCGTATCACAGGCAAACCCATGAGCGCGGCCCAGGGCATTTTTTTTCGATACCCCGGCAAGCGAAAACGGCTGGCAGGGAAAGCCCGCGAGAAGAACATCGTGCTGCGGAATACATTGGCGAATATGCGCCTGCGCCTCGGCGTCGCTGACCTCGGTGCGGCCACTCAGCGTGACATCGCGGATGTCGGCGTTAAACCGGTGTTCATGCGGATCGCAGTACCAGTTCGCCTTGTAGGTGCGCAGCGCATGTTTGTTCCACTCGCTGGTAAACACGCACTGGCCGCCAATCGCTTCAAAGCCGTTGCGAATACCGCCGATACCGGCAAAAAGATCGACAAAGCGAAAGGCATAATTCGGATGATGGGCTGGCGGCTTCGGCAGCAACCCGGCAAGATGCGCCTGCTCGTTTTCGCTGAGTCGGGTACTGGCGCGCCCCAGGGCGACGACACGTTTAACAATAGCCGGGCTCCAGTGCTGTTCCCCCACGGCAACCAGCTCGGCGACAACGGTCTTAAGATCGTAAATCTCCAGGATATGCTCCAGCAGCGCCTGAGCGTCCGGCTCGTCGGGTAACGCTACCTCGTTTGATAAGACTCGTTGTTGCATAAATTCGACCAGATACAGAAAAGGAAAAAGAAAGCGCAAATAAAAGTGAGATTATCATAGTTTGCTGGATTCTTGTGGCGCGAATCGCCGCAGTACATCCTCATCCAGCGACAGCCGATCGCCCGCCAGTTCGGCACTCAGCTTTGCCATAAATTGCACCAAAAAATCAGCATTCTGTTGCGCTATTTCCCGCCCCTTCTCGGTTTGCATCGTCGCAGGCAGGCGCAGCAGCTTGGTCTGAAAATGGTCCAGCGCGTAGGCTTTATCATCTAACGTCCGGCGTTCGGCGAAGGGATCGTCGGCATCGAACAGCGCCGTATTCATCGACCCCGAGACGGCAAACACGCGCGCCAGCCCGATAGCGCCCAGCGCCTCTAGCCGGTCGGCATCTTGCACGATGCGGGCTTCTGCCGTTTCTGGAGGAATGCGCGCGCTAAAACTGTGTGCCGCTATCGCATGGGCAACGGCATCGTAACGTTCAGGTGGAAAATGAGGAAAATCACGCTGGAGGATTTCCAGGGTTTGCTGCGCCGCCAGCTGCGAAGAACGCGCGCGATCGGGATGGTTCTTTGGCAGACTGACCAAATCGTGAAAATAGCTGGCCAGCAGGATGACGAGTAAATCGACCGACTGCCCTTCCGCTATCTGTCGCGCGGTGCGCCAGACGCGGCGGAAATGGGCGATATCATGCGACGCATCGCCGCTATATTCATGTGTTTCAAACCAGAACTCAACGTCCTGCTGCCACGCGTTTAAATCCATTTTATTATTGCCTGAGTGAGTATTAGCCCCTCAGCATAGCAATATTAGAAGCGTTCTTCCCGCTCGGTTTGACGAGGGCGCGTATACCAGGCTATCCCGCCGAGCAGCCCACCGACAACGCTCAAGACCAGAAAACCCAGCAGTGCGCCAAGCCACTTACCGCTGGTCGAACCGATTTCACCGTCAATCGTCGCGCCCGGAATGGTCTGCACATCGCTGATAACCCAAATGTAGTGACCCATCGCCCAGACAAAGTAGCCACAAAACGCGTAAAAGACCCACAGCGCCAGCTTGCCTCCTGGGCCACGGTCCATTCTTTCTTCCATAAAAACACTCTCATCACACAAATCATTCAAACGGCCGTCACGGCAATGATGTGACGCAAATCACATTATAACAATTAAAGCGGTACGAGGAAGCCTTCAGTACGGCCTGTAGGCCACGAAGTGTCGGTCACTTGATCTCTGACAAGTTTGTCCCGGCGACCATTTTCTGTGCCACAAAGCGCCTCACTAAGCCGCAGACCCAACGGTTTCTTTACCGACGAGTCTTTATACCGTGTCTTATTTCTCCCTGAAATTCACACCCACTTATATATAAAATCTTATTCTCTTCATCAAAATATTATTTCCTTCTATATTTATAAACATAAAAATCTCTTTGTTTTTTATTTTATCCGTGCCATTATCATCGCCGTTATTAGCCTTTTGTTATGCATCAAGATATTTTTATTTATAACCTTCCCGACTGTATGCCAGTGCAGTCGGGATTTTTTTATTTTCTTCACCTCAAACTAACCATTCAACTAATTTATAAATACACCGCAAAACAATTAAAAATAACATAATGCAATGAATTTCATCAATTTTTATAATGCAAGTTGTTTAATTATATTTATTTTACTATATCTGAAACCTTTTGAAATATTTAATATGATTTTATTACATTTATATCGTGATGAAAATTGAACTCCCACTATATTATCCAAATACGTAACACCGGAGGGTGTTTATATATTCACATGCGTTATCATGCAAAGGAAAATATAATGAAAATGAAAGCACTGGCTCTGCTGGTTCCTGCTTTATTAATGGCAGGCGCGGTAAATGCAGCAGAAATGTATAATAAAAACGGAAATAAAGTAGACCTGTACGGCAAGGTCGATGCTCGTCATACCTTCTCCGACAACGCGGGTGATGACGGCGATGAAACCTACGTGCAAATCGGTTTCAAAGGCGAAACCCAGATTACTGATGACCTGACGGGCTACGGCCAGTGGGAATACAAAACCTACGCGAACGACACCGAAGGCGCTGGCGACAAATCCTTTAACCGCCTGGCGTTTGCTGGCTTGAAATTTGCCAACTACGGTTCCTTCGATTATGGCCGTAACTACGGTTCAGTGTACGACATTGAAGGCTGGACCGATATGCTGCCGGTATTTGGCGGTGATTCTTACACCTGGACCGACAACTTTATGGTTGGCCGTGCTAACGGTGTCGCAACCTATCGTAACAGTGATTTCTTTGGTCTGGTCGAAGGCTGGAACTTTGCCCTGCAGTATCAGGGGGCGAATGAAAGCGGTTCAAATAACCAGGAAGGGACCAAAAATGGTCACAACAGCGTCCGCTTCCAGAACGGTGACGGCTACAGCATGTCCACCACATTTGACTTCGCCGATGTGGTTCCGGAATTAGAGGGGTTAACCATTGGGGCTGCCTATGCCACGTCCGATCGTACCAACGATCAGGTGGCTTATGCGGGTATTGAGAATCGCTACGGTAGCGGTAAGAACGGCAGCGTAAGCGCCGGTGGCGATAAAGCCGACGTCTGGACCGTCGGCGCAAAATATGATGCTAATAACATCTATCTGGCGATGATGTATGCGGAAACCCGCAACATGACGCCGTTTGGCGACGATGGTATTGCCAACAAAACGCAGAACTTCGAAGTGACCGCACAGTATCAGTTCGACTTTGGCCTGCGTCCGTCCCTGGCGTGGGTCTATTCCCACGGCGTTGACGTTGGCGTTCATACCAACAGCCATGGTTCTTACCTGACCGACCAGGACCTGGTGAACTACATCGATCTGGGTGCAACTTACGCCTTCAACAAGAACTTCTCTAGCTACGTTGACTACAAAATCAACCTGCTGGATGAAGATTCCCGCTTCTATAGCGCAAACGGTATCTCTACCGATAATATCGTTGGCGTCGGCATGATCTATCAGTTCTAAACTGTCAGCGATGAAACAAAGCCCGCATCACACGCGGGCTTTTCTCTTTTCTTTTTATCAACATCAAGACTACGGCGCTTCCTGTAGCGCCAGGCGCACAAAGCCATTGTTCTGCGCCAGCAGTTCATGGGCTTTCCAGGCATCCATCCCGGTAAGCACCATCAATACCGCTGTTTTACAGTTATGGTCGCAGCTTTCCAGCGCCGCTTTCGCAGTCGCGCGCGTGCAGCCCCCCGCCTCCATCACAATCGCAATCTGCCGCTCCATCATCTGTGTGGTATTACCGCGAATATCAACCCGCATATTGCTATAGACTCGGCCAGTGCGGACGGCCAAAGCGGTGGTCAACATATTGAGCACACAATTTTGCGCGGCAATCGCCTTCGGATTACCATATCCCGCCACCGCTTCAGCGCCGGTTTGTGGCGCAATGACGATATCGGCGAGCTCGGCGGCTTCGCTGTGCACGTTGCGGGTAATCAGCGCCCTTGTCGCCCCCAGTGACCAGGCATGACGCATCGCGCCCCATAGCCATGGGGTTTTCCCGCGAACGGAAAGCCCGATCAACAGGTCTTTTTGCGTGAACCCGATGGCCTGGAGATCCAGCACGCCACGGTTATAGTCCTGCGCCGCCTCGCTCATGTCGTGCAGCATCGCCAGCGCCCCGCCCGCAATCAACCCCACCAGCGGATGTTTTTCATCCGGCGCATACGCATTGGCGACCAACACCGCGTTGCGCCCCGAAGCGCCCGCCCCCGCAATCACGACCCGGCCACCGTGGCTTAAGGTCGCCACCGCGCGGTCGACCAAACGAGTCAGCTCGTCAAGACAGGAAGTAACAGCGTCGGAGATTATCTTATCTTCTTGATTAATAAGATTTAACATATCATGAGTGGACAGTCGGTCAATTTCAGCGGTTGTCGAACTGCGTCTTTCCATGACTGAACCTGCAAGCTTAATGCTCATAAACGGACTCCTTATTATGGGTTCTTCAACAATACTAAAGTGTTTTGTATGGAAAGCTCTGCGAGTACGGTCACAAAGAAAGGTTTGGTTTTGTCAGGACACGATGGCTTTAAGAAAAGGGATACATCGGCGATAATGATTTTTTGCCGTTGATAATAGAAGGTTTTCATGCGCAATATGCCGCAACAGCCACCTCAGGCCAGGCGCCCAATGAAGCTCAGTACGCTGGTGACGCTGATGGTATGCAGCGTGATTGTTTCCGTCCTGTTGGTGGTATACGCCTTCTATTTCATGCAGATCACTAAAGCGACTCGCACCGGTCTGCAGGACAAGGCCTTTGCCATCGCCCGCACGCTGGCCGATTCCCCAGAGATCAAGCGCGGGCTCGCGACGTCGCCTGAACAAAATATTATCCAGCCAATTGCTACAGCGGTACAGCAGCGCAATGGTCTGCTCTATGCCGTTATCACCGACATGGATGCGGTGCGTTACTCGCACCCCAATACCCATCTGATTGGCCAGCATTTTATCGGTGCCGATTTGCAGCCTGCGCTCAAAGGCCATGAGAATCTGTCAATTAATCACGGCGTTCTGGCAGAAGCGCTGCGCGTTTTTACGCCCATCTACGACAACCAGCATCGGCAAATTGGCGTGGCGATTGTCGGTATCTCACTGCAGAAGGTGGATGAACAGATTAGCGAAGCACGCTGGAACGCCATCTGGTTTGTATTGTTTAGCGCGGTGGTGGGCACGCTGGGTATCTGGGGGCTGGTACGCGTGCTGAAAAATATCTTATTTGGCTTCGAGCCGCATGAGATCTCCAGAATGTTCGAGCAGCGCCAGGCCATGCTGCAATCCATGCGTGAAGGGGTTATAGCCGTTGACGACAAAGGCCGCGTCACCCTGATTAATCAGGCCGCTCGTCACATTCTCTTTTCGGCTGATGCCCATGCTTTAGGGGCGGAGCAACACGCACCGCTGCTCAGCAATCTCAAAGAAGTGCTCGCCAGCGGCTCGCCGGTGACCGACCGTGAAATGGGCTGCAATGGTCGCCTGCTGCTATGCAATATCGTTCCGCTGCGCAACAACAGGCGCGTCATTGGTGCCATCGGCACCTTCCGCGACAAAACCGAAGTGAGCCAGCTGATGCAGCGTATGGATGGACTGGTCAACTATATCGACGCCCTGCGCACCCACTCCCATGAATTTATGAATAAACTGCACGTCATTCTTGGGTTATTGCACATGAAGCGCTACGACAAGCTCGAAGACTACATTCTGCAAACCGCACAGAACTATCAGGCGGATATTGGTACGCTGCAGCACAAAATAAAATCACCGATTATTGCCGGTTTCCTGCTGGGTAAAATCAACCGTGCGGGCGATATGGGCGTCAATCTGACGCTGGCGGAAGAGAGTCTGGTGCCCGATAACCCGAACGAAGAACAGGTGGCGGTACTGGTGACCGTACTCGGCAACCTGATTGAGAACGCCCTCGACGCCATGGCCGACCAGGGCGAAGGTGAAATTGGCTTGCTGCTACACTACCAGAACGGCTGGCTTAGCGGCGAAGTCAGCGACGATGGCCCAGGGATAGACCCGGTGCGCATTGACGCTATTTTCAATAAAGGATTTTCAACCAAAGGCGAAAACCGCGGCGTCGGGCTGTTCCTGGCCCGCCAGCAGACGGAAAACCTTGGCGGGACGCTTTCCGTCGAGTCGGAGCCGGGCGTATTTACGCAATTTTTTGTACATATTCCGTGGGACAGCGAGAGGAACAGCGCGTGATTAATGTGTTAATAGTCGATGATGATGCCATGGTGGCCGACCTGAATCGTTGCTATATCGAGAGAGTGGACGGTTTTGCCTGTTGCGGTATCGCGTCTACGCTCCAGCAGGCGCGAGATAAGCTTGTGGATCCTTCACTGTCTATCGACCTTATCCTGCTGGATGTTTATATGCAGCAGGACAACGGGCTGGATCTGCTGCCAGAAGTCCGGAATGCCGGGCGAGCGATTGACGTTATCATGATCTCCTCCGCTTCCGATGCCGCCACCGTTCAGACTTCGCTGCGCTACGGCGTGGTGGACTATCTGATTAAGCCTTTCCAGTTCCCGCGTTTTGAAGAGGCGCTACTAAGCTGGCGCGAAAAAAAACAGTTGATGGGGAGCCACGCCTACTATGAACAGGCAGACGTCGATCGCCTGCTGCACGGTGGGTCGCCCGAGTTGGCAGACACCAAGCGGTTGCCGAAAGGGTTGACGCCGCAGACTCTGCGCACGTTGTGTCAGTGGATTGATGCACACCCGGAAACGGAGTTCTCTACCGACGACCTGGCGCAGGCGGTGAACATCTCCCGCGTATCATGTCGCAAGTATCTGATCTGGCTTGCGCAGATCAATATCCTCTTTACCAGCATTCACTACGGTGCGACCGGTCGCCCGGTCTATCGCTATCGCCTGCAGCCGGAACAATACGGCCTGCTCAAACAGTACTGTCAGTAAGGTGATAATCGTTATCCAGTAGCGTGAAACGATAGTGGTGGGCCGAAGACAGGACCACCTTTTTCGTTTTCGTCACGAAAATGGCTTCAATATCCGGCCTTGCGCGCAGCGTCGCGCAGCCCTTCTCGACACCCATGCCATACATCAACGTGGTCCAGATATCGCCATCAATGGAGTTGGTGCTGACGATGGTGACGCTATCCAGCTCGTTATCCAGCGGGTAGCCGGTACGCGGGTCGAGGATATGATGATACAGCTGGCCATCTTGTTCAAAAAAACGCTCATAGATGCCGGAGGTCACCACCGATTTATTTTCGACGTTGAGCGTACCAATCATCGCCCCGGCGGTAGAGAACGGTTTTTTTATGCCAATCGACCAACCCCCTTCCGGCGTACCCAACGTTTGTACGTTGCCGCCAAGATTGATGAGCCCCTGCTCCACGCCCTCCTGGCATAAAAAATCGCGCACGCGGTCGGCAATATAGCCCTTGGCGATCGCGCCGAGATCGATCTCCATTCCCGGCAGCGCCAGGAAAACACTCTCGTCGCTATCGTTGAGGATGACCTGCTCGTGTTTAGTCAGCGTCAGCAGATGCGCAATTTCATCCGCTGGCGGCACGCTGTCGCCCTTAAAGCCGATGCGCCAGCGTTTTACCAACGGTCCAATCGCCAGGTTAAAAGCACTCTGCGGGAGTTCGCTCGCCGCTTTCGCACATTTGATCAGGGTATAAACCGGGTGACTGACCTTCACCGCACGTTGGCCTGCCGCATGGTTGATGTCCATCACCTGCGACTGAGCACGATTTACGGTCAGCAGATCTTCATATTGCTTAATCAGATGGAAAACGCGAGAGGCAAGGGCCTCATCGTGAACGAAGAGCTTTAACAGGATGGGCGACCCCATCAGAACGGCGGAATAGCTGTATACCCGAGCGGTATCTGACATCAAACTCCCCCTTCAAATCAGTTGAAATAGCCCGGCAATGCCGGGCTATGGGACTGGGTTACGCTGATTCAAGCATGGCCCAGGGCACCTGTTGCGCGCGCAGCGCAGCCTGATGGCCAGCGAGCGTACCAAAGATAATAATATCAGCAACAGCGTTCCCGCCAATTCGGTTGCCACCGTGGATACCACCGACCACTTCACCGGCAGCAAAGGCTCCTGGAATCACCTGTTTTTGCGCATTCAGCACGTGAGTTTCGGTATTAATGGTCACCCCGCCCATAGTGTGGTGCACGCCTGGCGCAATCTGAATCGCGTGGAACGGCCCTTCATTAATCGGTGCACGCAGCGCCGTTTTACGACCAAACTCTTCGTCGTCCTGTTTCGCTACCGCATCGTTATAACGGGCAAGCGTGGCGAGGAAAGTCTCTTCGTCTAGTCCCAGTTTAGCCGCCAGTTCACTCGCGGTGCTCGCGCTGGTGACCAGTCCTTTAGCGATATACTCATCTGCCGCTTTATTTTTGCTGCGGACGTGTTCATCAAAGACGATGTAGGCATATTGCTCCGGCAGCGCAATGATAGCGGCCGAGACTTTATCGCGCGTTTCCATTTCGTTAAAGAAGCGGTTGCCCTGCTGGCTCACCAGAATCGCGCCGCCGCCGCGGATGGATTCCGACACCAGATAAGAGGTTTTCTGTTCCACCGTCGGGTGAATCTGGATTTCGCCCATATCCACCGTACCCGCACCAATACGCTCCAGCAGGGCAATACCGCCGCCGGTTGCGCCTTTGTGGTTGGTGGTCACGAAGCCCGCCAGGTCCGGGCGGTATTTCACCACCATCTCGCTGTTAGCGCTGAAACCGCCGGTCGCCACAATGATGCTGCGGGTCGCAATGGTGACGCTCTCCTGCTCATCGGTCAGCAGGCGTACCGCCGAAACTTCACCGCCTTCCATCACAATATCGACCACCGAAGTGTCGAGCATGACATCAATCTCGCGTTTTGTGACATTACGCACAAGGCCGCTGATGAGATAACCGCCCACGGCAGAACCGTCTTTTGGACGGTGAGTACGGTCAATACTCATGCCGCCGGTGGTGGTGATGTCGTTGAGCATGATGCCGCGATCCGCCAGCCATTCGATCGCCTGCGGCGCATTTTCCACAAAGCGATGCAGCAGCGCCGGGTTGTTTTTGTTTTTACCGCCCTTCAGCGTTTCGGCGTAGAACAGCTCTTTACTATCCTGAATGCCTTTCACGCGCTGGAAGCGGGTTTCCGCCGCGTTCATCCCGGCAGAGGCCTTAATCGTATTGCCACCGATGGTCGGCATTTTTTCAACAATCAGCACGCTGGCACCATCATCATGGGCCTGAATCGCCGCCGCCAGACCGGCGCCACCGCTGCCCACCACGACCACGTCGTAGGCTTTTGGCGCTGCGGTATCGCCACCCTCTTCCGCCGCCAGCGCTTTACTGGATTTCACCATCGCTTTGGAGACCGCTTTTTTCACCGCCTCGCTCTGGCTGGTCGCACCGGAAATGGCGTCAACATGTGGCGTATTCGCATCGAGGATACGGGAACGAATCTCTTCAAAGCTGGTGACGAACTCAACGTCCTGATCGACGCCACCGGTCAGCTCGATATCGGCAATACGGTCGGTTTCCAGGCTTACGTTGATAACCAGTTCGCCGGCATCATCCTGAACGGTCTCCACGAATACGCCCGGCTTAAATTTTGACACCGTCATGCTCATGTCGCGGATCATCGCTTCCACCAGCGAGAAGCGCCACAGCGGTTCCGGAATGTTCAGCGCTTCACGCTGGGTGCTATCAATAAACAGATCCAGCGTCTGACCATCCGCAATACGGTCCGCCCAGTCAGGATAGGCAATGCAGGCACGGCCGACGGCCACCAGGTCATAACCGTGATCCATGGCGCTTTCAATATCGCTGTCATTAACCACACCGCCCACGCCCATCACCGGCACCTGGGCCAGCGTTTCAGAGCGCATCGCGACATATTTTTCAATCAGCGGGGTCGGATCGTTGGTTTCTACAATGGACGGGCGCAGGGTTGCACCGACGGAGAAGTGCAGGTAGTCCAGACCTCGTGCGGCCAGTTTTTCCAGCAGATACATTGTGTCGTAGAAGCGGATCCCCGGGACTTCCATCTCTTCCGGCGAGAAGCGATAGCCGATAATAAAGGCATCATCCGCATACTGGCGTACCATCTTATGGGTGATATCCAGCACCGCCAGCGGGAATTTTGCGCGGTTGTCACGGCAGCCGCCCCACTCGTCGTCGCGTTGGTTAGAGTTTGGGGAATAGAATTGTTGGATCAGATAGGTATTTGCACCGTGAAGTTCCACGCCGTCGAAACCGGCCTGGATAGCGCGGCGCACCGCTTCACCAAATTTACCGACCATGCCTTCCACTTCTTCCGTGGTCAGCGCGACCGGCGTTGCTGCGCCTTCACGCGGCGCGGCCACGGCGCTTGGGCCGACCGGCGTGCGCCCACCGATCAGCTTCGGATCGACCATACGGCCGCCGTGATAAATTTGCAGCAGCGCTTTGGAGCCCTGGGATTTGATGGCTTCGGCAATTTTCGCCAGCCCGGCAATTTTATCGTCGCTGTCGATCCCCAGAGCCCCCGGGAAGGCCAGACCTAAGTCATCCACAAAGCAGCATTCGACGATGATGGTGCCGATACGTCCGGCACGCGCACGGTAGTACTCCACCAGCTCGCTGCTGACTGAGCCATCGAAATAGCCTGAACACGTCGTCATGGGGGCCATAAACAGACGGTTTTTCAACTCGGTGCCATTGGGCAAGGTAAAGGAGCTAAGTACGCGATGATCACTGTTCATAAGAATAAACTCCAAACTTTAAAAAATTAAATTCAAGAATTCGGGATCGGGCTGCATTTGAG
>NZ_LXEU01000039.1 GCF_001654985.1 Kluyvera georgiana ATCC 51603 | reverse complement strand
AAACCAATAAAAACAATGATATAAAATTTAATTCAGGAACTAAAAATTTCCTTTATATAATTTTTATCATACTCAACAACCGCCAATAACCTATAATCTTATAGGGTTATTCCGATCGGAAGAAAAATAACACTGCGCTTGTCTTTTTTTGATCGCGATCAATTGTAATTGCCTTCAAAAGAGCATTATATAAATATAAGAATTTTTCACATTGGTGCTAAATAAAATAGCGTCAATGACCCATGCTCAAAATTGCCTGCAACACTTTTGAAAGATAAATAAAGTAAAAAAACTAAAAAAAGCAGAAAGGCAGTTTTTGCGAATCGAATTATTAACTACTTATAGAAGCGTAATATGAACGAGAAATCTGCGACATCGCACTCGCCGACGCCGGTGAGTAAACCGAAAGACGGCAAGAAAAACCGTCTTGTGATGATGGCCCTGCCCATTATCGTGGCCGTGCTATTACTTTTCGTCCCGGTTCCTGACGGGCTTCCACCTTATGCCTGGCACTACTTTGCCATCTTCGTCGGCGTGATCGTTGGCCTTATCTTCGAACCGCTGCCGGGTGCCGTCATTGGTCTGACCGGCGTGGTCGCCATTGCGCTGTGCAGCCAATGGGTACTGTTTAGCCCGGAACAGATGGCTGCCGATAAATTCCATCTGGCGGGCGCCTCCTTTAAATGGGCGGTCAGCGGTTTTGGTAACTCGACCGTGTGGCTGATCTTTGGTGCCTTCATGTTCGCCGCCGGTTACGATAAAACCCGTTTCGGTCGCCGACTGGCGCTGATTCTGGTGAAATATCTCGGTCGCCGTAGCCTGACGCTCGGCTACGCCATTACGCTGGCAGACCTGCTGCTGGCACCGTTTACGCCCTCTAACACCGCGCGCAGCGGCGGGACCATCTACCCGATTATCGCCAACCTGCCGCCGCTGTATGGCTCTAAACCGAACGACCCGAGCGCCCGTAAAATCGGCTCCTACCTGATGTGGGTGGCTATCACCGCGGCCTGTATTACCAGTTCAATGTTCCTCTCAGCTCTCGCCCCTAACCTGCTGGCGCTGGCGCTGGTGAAAAGCATTGTCGGTATCAACATTTCCTGGGGTACCTGGTTTATTGCCTTCCTGCCACTCGGCGTGCTGCTTATCCTCACCATGCCGCTGCTGGCCTACTGGTTCTATCCACCGGAAGTGAAGGTGAACGATGAGGTACCGCTGTGGGCCGCACGTGAGCTGGAAAAACTGGGTAAACTGTCACGCAATGAAATTCTGCTGCTGGTATTCGTCTGCTGCGCGTTGATGATGTGGATCTTCGCTGCGGCTTGGATTGAACCGGCAATGGCCGCCCTGCTGATCATCGGCCTGATGCTGTGGACCGGCGTGCTGGAGTGGAACGATATTACCGGCAACAAAGCGGCCTGGAACACCTTTGTCTGGTTTGCCACCCTCGTGGCGCTGGCCGACGGCCTCTCTTCCACCGGCTTTATCGGCTGGCTGGGTAAAGAAGGCGGTATGCTGATGAGCGGTATCTCTCCGGGCGTGGCGACCATCGTGCTGCTGCTGGCGTTCTATCTGCTGCACTATCTGTTTGCCAGCACCACCGCGCACACCACCGCGCTACTGCCGGCGATGCTCACGATTGCCTCCACGATTCCGGGTATGAATATGGAAGTGTTCGTGCTGCTGATGGTGACCTCGCTGGGCATCATGGGGATCATCACCCCGTACGGCACCGGCCCAAGCCCGATTTACTACGGCAGCGGCTACCTGCCAACCAAAGACTACTGGCGCCTCGGCACCATCTTTGGCGGCATCTTCCTGGTCGCCCTGCTGGTCATCGGCTACCCGTGGATGTCTATGATGTTCTGATTCATAACCGTCGGAGGGCAACCTCCGACGGTTTTATTTTTATGGAGTGAAGAGCTATGTCGAACAAACCGTTTGTCTACCAGGACCCCTTCCCGCTGTCTCATGACAATACCGAATACTATCTGCTGAGCCGCGAGCACGTTTCTGTTGCCCAATTTGACGGTCAGGATGTTCTCAAGGTTGAGCCTGAAGCGTTAACCCTGCTGGCCCAGCAGGCGTTTCACGATGCTGCCTTTATGCTGCGCCCTTCTCATCAGCAACAGGTCGCCGCTATCCTCAGCGACCCGGAAGCCAGTGAAAACGATAAATACGTCGCGCTGCAGTTCCTGCGTAACTCCGATATTGCCGCTAAAGGCGTGCTGCCGACCTGCCAGGACACCGGCACCGCAATCATCATGGGGAAAAAGGGCCAGCGCGTATGGACCGGGGGTGGCGATGAAGCCGCGCTGTCGCAGGGCGTGTATAACACCTATATCTCCGACAACCTGCGCTATTCGCAGAACGCCGCGCTGGACATGTATAAAGAAGTGAACACCGGCACCAACCTGCCGGCGCAGATTGACCTCTACAGCGTGGATGGCGACGAATATAAATTCCTGTGTATCGCCAAAGGCGGCGGTTCCGCGAACAAAACGTATCTGTATCAGGAAACCAAGGCGCTGATCACCCCGGCGAAGCTGAAAAATTACCTGGTTGAGAAGATGCGTACGCTGGGTACAGCGGCCTGCCCGCCGTACCACATTGCTTTTGTTATTGGCGGAACTTCCGCAGAATCGACGCTGAAAACCGTCAAGCTGGCCTCCACTCGCTACTACGATGGTTTGCCGACCGAAGGTAACGAGCACGGTCAAGCGTTTCGCGACGTGAAGCTGGAACAAGAGCTGATGGAAGAAGCCCGTAACCTCGGTCTCGGCGCACAGTTTGGCGGTAAATATTTTGCCCATGATATCCGCGTGATCCGTCTGCCGCGTCACGGCGCATCGTGTCCGATTGGGATGGGCGTCTCCTGCTCTGCCGACCGTAACATTAAGGCTAAAATCAACCGTGACGGCATCTGGATTGAGAAGCTGGAGCACAATCCGGCGCAATATATTCCCGAGGCACTGCGTCAACAGGGTGAAGGCGATGCGGTCAGCATCAACCTCAACCAGCCGATGAGCGAGATTCTGGCTCAATTGTCTGCTCATCCGGTCTCTACCCGTCTGTCGCTGAACGGCACCATTATCGTGGCCCGCGACATTGCGCACGCCAAACTCAAAGAGCGACTGGATAACGGTGAGCCGCTGCCGCAATACGTCAAAGATCACCCCATTTACTATGCTGGCCCGGCAAAAACGCCTGAAGGTTATGCATCCGGCTCCTTAGGCCCAACCACCGCTGGCCGCATGGACTCCTATGTTGACCTGCTGCAGTCTCACGGCGCCAGCATGGTGATGCTGGCGAAAGGTAACCGTAGCCAGCAGGTGACCGACGCCTGTCACAAACACGGTGGCTTCTACCTCGGCAGCATCGGTGGTCCGGCCGCCGTGCTGGCGCAAACCAGCATCAAGAGTCTGGAATGCGTGGCCTACCCGGAACTCGGGATGGAAGCTATCTGGAAAATTGAGGTAGAGAACTTCCCGGCGTTTATTCTGGTCGATGATAAAGGGAATGATTTCTTCCAACAGATACAGAATAAACAGTGTGCAGGCTGTACTCAGCGCTAAATTTGCTCACTCATTCTCACTCAAAGCCCCTCTCGGGGCTTTTTTTTACTTCAGCATAAGCCATTCGGCTTAAATATAAATATCCGTTATTTTGACTCACTTCGATAGTTTTATATTTTTTAATCTCAATGTAACAAAACATGTAAAACAATATAATTAAATGTCAGTGTAAAAAATACATATTTAATTAGTTATCGATCGCTAGTATAACGCCAACCTCTTAATGATCATGAAATAGACGAAAAACGATCATTTTACCCGCTTAAACATTCACGACACAAATTTAACACCGATGCTCTCATATGTTTTTAAAAATACTTTTGTGATCTCTGGCAAAAAGAAAACAATAAACACTATTACATTTATAAAATTAAGACCCCCCTTAAAAGGCATATTATCGCGATGTTTTTTAATATGAATTTCTTAAGGATTTTTAAATGCGCAACAAAACCAAATTAACGCTGTTATCGCAGTGTATTTTTATTTCGCTGGCTTCTTTTTCTGGCTCTGCGCTGGCTGATACCTGTGCCGGTAACGACATTTCTCAGACCTGTGGTTTAACGCCCTACACAGATGGTAACTACTATCAGGATTCAGGTGTTACAAATGCCGTTATCGCGAATGAGACAACCCCGCATGCGGATGTATTTATGGACGGCCATCGTGGCGACAACGATACCCAATCGCTGGTCGTTAATCAGTCCGATATGACCGGTTACTATATCGAGGGGAGTAATGGCGGTACGGCCAACATCACGCTGGAAAATGGCTCAACGGCGGACATGATTGAAGTCGGCACAGTCGGCGCGACAACGAACACCACTGTTACCGTTGACAACTCGACGCTGAATGGTGAAAACAGCAGCGTTGCCTATGATAATAACGGCGATGGTGGCCCAACAGCGGGCGACAAAGACTATATGCACGGCGCAGCCATCTATCTGGATCCGCAGGACGCTGGTGCCCACAACGTTAACATTATCAATGGCAGCCACATATATGGCAGTATTATCAGCGCCGGTCAGGGTGAGCAGAATATCGCCGTCAGCGACAGTACTCTGAAAACTGCGGGTATTTATGCCGGTAGCGCGAAATCAGCAACCACAATTTCACTAACCAACTCCAGCCTTGATGCTGAAGGTAGTGAGATTGCAGAGATGCTTCCACAATATAATGCTGATGCTTCAACAGGCGATGGAAAAGGGTTTGATGATGTCGGCATTGCCGCCTACAGCACCAATACGCTGAATCTTAATATCAATAACAGCGATATTACAGGTGATATCGCTCTATTAAATAACAATAGCAAAACCGCTGCCGCCACAAACGTTAATATAACCAATGGTTCAACCGTTAACGGTGATATCACGCTGAAAGGAAATGCCGACAGCACCATTTACATGGATAACAGTACGGTCAACGGCGATATCAATACCGGTGCTGGCAATGACACCATCACGCTAGCCAACAACTCACAGGTCAACGGCAACGTTAATGGCGGCGACGGTACCAATACTCTTTCTCTTGACGAGAGCAGTGCCATTAGCGGTGATATCAGTAACTTCAGTACGGTAAACACCGCGGGCAACAATGATATCACTACCGATAAAGTCGACAACGATACCACCTGGAACATTGACAACGGTTCAACGCTAACGGCGGACACCACCGGCAATGACGTTCAGGTCAATATGTCGACAGATAGTCAGGCTGAGTTGGGCAATGTTGATGCCAGCGCGGGAGATACCCTGGTCGTCACCAGCACCGCTCTCAGCACCGCTAACCAGCAGAACGTCGAAGTCGCCACCTTCACCACCGCTTCAGGCACCCCAACCGATGCCGTCACCGCCACCTTCGCCAATGGTTCTCAGCAGGTGGAAAGCCGTAGCGGCGCGTATAACTACGAAGATACCTTGACCGAGCAGCAGGTCGCGGCAGCGGGCCTTCAGGATACAACCGGGACCGCCTATAACGTTCTGTTCAGCAGCTCGCGCGGCGAACTGGCCAGCGACGTGCAGGGCATGATTGCCGGTCTGGATGCCGCCAAGCAGGCGGGCCGTATGATCACCGACGATCTGGCGAACCGCCTGACCCAGGTACACCTGCAAAACCTGTTCGGCCACGGCGTCGACGGTGCGCAGGTGTGGGGTGATTTCCTCTACCAGAACGGCGATTACAGCGACGACGTTGACTATAAAGACGTTACCCAGGGCGTACAGGGCGGTGTGGATTGGACCTCACATCTCAACAATGGCGACAGCCTGACCGGCGGTATCGCGCTGGGCTGGACCCGCAGCCGCGATCGCAGCACCAACGGCGGCTGCAACAACTTTAGCGACAGCGTCTACGGCAACTACTACAGCGTGTACGGCGGCTGGCAGCAGTCTCTGCACGACAACCTGTGGGGCATGTTCGTTGACGGTAGCTTCAGCTATGGCGATATGCGCTACTCCACCTCGGCAAACAACGTCAGCAACGCCACTACCGGCATGACCCAGGCGCTGAACGGTTCCTCCGACGGTAATCTGTACACCACCCAGGCTCGCGCCGGCGTCAACGTCGTGCTGCCGGGCGAAACGGTCCTTCAGCCGTACGCTACCCTCGGCTGGGATAAAGCGCAGGAAGACGGCTTCTCTGACCAGGCCATCACCTTCGGCGACAGCCAGGTATCTGAATGGAACACCGGCGTGGGTATGCGGATGACCACCAAACTGGCGGATCTCAATAAAAACGTTGAGCTGTATCCATGGCTGGATGCGCGCTATCAAACCGAGTTTAGCGATAACACCGATATCAAAGCGGCGGACTATCACAACACTAACGGTCATAACGCCACCATGGGTATCTTCGGCGCAGGGATTAATACCACCATCGGTAAAGATTTCTCTCTGAATACCGGCGTGTACTTCGGTACCGGCGATGTGGATAACGATGCCAGCGTCCAGGCAGGCGTAAGTTACCACTTCTAATCTCTCTTCAGGCCCTGAATCACAGGGCCTTTTTCATTGCGTCTTCTTTTATCTACTATACAAAAATCGCCTTACAACGCCTATTTATCGCTTTTCAACGCTATATACGTCACATTTTCTCACATCAATCATTTTGTATAGTAAACAAAAAACCTACACTTTCGCCATCGTTTACCACAACAGGACAGCAACCATGAGATTAGGACTGGATATTGGCGGAACCAAAATAGAGGCGGTGGTATTAAATGACGGCGGTGAAGTGGTTTATCGCCAGCGCTACGCCACGCCAAAACAGCGCTATGAGGATTTCTTTCAAGCCGTGATCGGCGCTATCCATGCAGCCCGCGAAGCCACGCAGCAAAATATCTCCATAGGCCTGGGGATCCCCGGCGCCGTCGCTCGCGATGGCTTAATCAAAAACTCGAACATCCTGGTGCTAAATCAACAGCCGTTTGTTGATCATCTTGAACAACAGCTTGCCATGCCCGTTGCCGTCACCAATGACGCCAACTGCTTCACCTTATCGGAAGCCATCGATGGCGCCGGAAAAGGCTACGGCGTGGTGTTTGGCGTTATCTTAGGCACCGGCTGCGGCGGGGGGTTATGCGTCGACAACCGTTTGATTACCGGGCCAAATGCCTGTGCTGGCGAATGGGGGCACAACGTTCTTCCTCACTATCACCCCCAGAAAGACGGTGACAGCGACGTTTGCTACTGCGGACAGAGCAACTGTATAGAGAGTTTTATCTCAGGAAGCGGCCTGGAACGACAGTATTTTCAGAAATTTAGTAAACATGATAAGGTGCCGGACATTATTACCCAGCTGAACGCAGGCAATACGGCCATTGCCGCCTTGTGGGATCGTTATCAGGATCAGGTCGCGAGAGCGCTGGCCGGGGTGATCAATACCCTTGATCCCGATGCCATTGTGCTTGGCGGCGGCGTGTCAAATATTCCTCAACTGTATACGGGACTACAAGAACGCATTGCACAGTATGTTTTTGGCCGGCAATGCTGTACCCCGGTTATACAGGCGCATCATGGCGACAGTAGCGGTGTGCGCGGTGCGGCGTGGCTGGGTGAACAGCGTCGTTAACACAGAGTGGGAGTGAGATGGCTAAAGCAGTCAGAATACGTGATATTGCCGCCGCATGCGGCGTATCACCCGGTGCGGTTTCACGTGCATTGAAAGGCCAGCCGGGTCTGGGCGAGGAGACGCGGCAGCGCATCATCGCCGCGGCCGAGCAGCAGGGTTACGATTTTTCCCGCCTGCGCAGCGATAAAATAAAACGCGTTCTGTTTTTGCTCCATCGCCAGCATAATATCAACCGTGCGCTGCCCTTCTATTCACCGCTGTTTTTAGCCATTGAGGCCGAATGTCGTGAACAGGGCATCGCCCTGAGTTTTCTGGCAACCGGTCCCGGTGACGCTCTGGCCGAGCAGGTGATGTTGCATCAGCCTGATGCGCTAATCTGCGCCGGTTTTTTTGAGCCAGAGCTGATAGCCATGCTGGAGCAACTTAAGCTGCCGCTGGTGCTGATTGACCTCTGGTCACCGGGCCTGCCGTGCATCAATCCCGACAATATGCAGGGCGGCTACCTCGCCACCCGTCATTTGCTGGATCAGGGGTGTAAGCGCATCGCCTTTCTCGCCAGTACGCTCTCGCACTACAGTATCCGTCAGCGTGAAAAAGGCTACCGGCAGGCCCTGTATGAGGCACGGCTGCTGATGCCACCGGAATACGAGGCTATCGCGCTTCCGCAGGTTGATACCGAACAATCACTAGTGCGGGCCATTCACGAGCTTTTTGACCTCGCCGAGCCGCCTGATGCCATTTTTACCTATAACGATGCCACCGCGCTATTGGTGTTAGCGGTGTGCGCAGAACGCGGGATCCGCGTGCCGCAAGACGTGGCGTTAGTGGGCTTTGATGATATTGAACCGGCGGCATGGTCGCAGCCGCCGTTGACCACGATCGCCGTCGATAAGCAGCGATTGGGCCGCGAAGCGCTGGAGATATTGTTGTCCGGGCAAAGTGAGACGAACGTTCTGCTACCGGTAGAACTGGTGGTACGCGCCAGCTCCGGCGCGTAACAGATTATCGTGAATGCCCGGCGGCGCTCTCACGCCTCGCCCGGGCTTTCCTTAACGCTTAGGGCGTTACCATATTGAACCAGAACTCGAATTTATCCATATAGCCCAGCATCTCGTCCAGCTTCGCATGATTGCCAGTGACACGGACGTCACCCTGCGCTTCCGCCTGCTGCAGCGATTCTTGCTTGAGGATAATTTTGTTTAGGGTCTCGCGGTTAAACGCAATGGTGGCATCCGGGTTGCTGGCCTGAACTTTTGCACTATAGTTCAGCACGCCGTTTTCCAGCTCCAGCTTGTATTTGCCCCCCTCGCTGTCAAGATCGACATTAAACACCGCTTTCGCGTTCGCCGCCTTCTCGCCGTTAATATGCACGGCCAGATAGTCGAAGAACATCTCCGGCGACATCGCCTTGACGGTATCCGGGCTGGCCGTATTCGGCGTAGGCCCTTTTACGACGCCATTACGCAGTTCCTGAGCGCCGGTCAGGTAGAAGTTGCGCCATGGACCTGACTCAGCCTGATAACCCAGCTGCTCCAGCGCATCCGCCTCCAGATTGCGTGCTGCCTGGTTGCTCGGGTCGGCGAAGACGATATGATTGGTGACCTGCGCGACCCAGCGATAGTGCCCCTGCGCGTAGTCCGCTTTAGCTTTTTGCATAATCGCATCGGTGCCGCCCATGTAATCGACGTATTTCTTCGCGGCGTCGGTCGGCGGTAGCTCATCAAGGGTTGCCGGGTTGCCGTTAAACCAGCCGAGATAAAACACGTATGTCGCTTTCACGTCGTGACTCACGGAACCATAATAGCCGCGGCTGGCCCATGAGTTTGCCAGGCCCGGCGGCAGCGTGAAATTGGCGGCGATTTCGTCGCGAGTCAGGCCCTGGTTAGCCATACGCAACGTCTGATCGTTGATATAACGATACATATCACGCTGGCTTTTCATCAGCTTAACGACGTTCTCATTGCCCCAGGTTGGCCAGTGGTGCTGAGCGATAATAATTTTCGCCTTACCGCCCCAGCGATCAATCACATCATTGACATACTTCGACCACGCCAGCGGATCGCGAATTTTCGCGCCGCGCAGAGAATAAGTGTTGTGCAGCGTGTGGGTCACGTCTTCCGCCGCTTCAATCATCCCCTTCTCTTCCACATACCACAGCATTTCTGACGGCGCTTCCGAGCCTGGAGCCATCATAAAATCATAAGTTAAGCCGTCAATGACCTCTTTCTGCCCGGTATGGGTAATGTAATCAGTCGGCTCGATCAGCGTCACGGTCCCTGCAGAAGTGGTGGTTCCCAGACCCGCGCCCACCTGGCCTTTCGCCCCCGGCTTCAGCAGGTTGCCGTACATGTAGCTCGCACGACGACTCATGGCATTCCCGGCCATAATGTTTTCCGAGACGGCTTCCTGCATAAAGCCTGCGGGCGCGTAAACTTTTACCTTACCGGATTTCACGTCGTCCTCATCCACAACGCCACGCACGCCGCCATAGTGATCCACATGGCTGTGGGTATAGATAATCGCCACAACGGGCTTCTTACCGCGATTTTTGTAGTACAGGTCCATTCCCACTTTCGCCGTTTCAGCGGAGACCAGTGGGTCAATAACCGTGATCCCCTCTTTACCTTCCATGATGGTCATATTTGAGAGGTCGAGGTTACGGATCTGGTAGACGCCGTCGGTGACTTCGAACAAGCCGCCAATGTTAATCAGTTGAGACTGACGCCACAGGCTCGGATTCACTGTATCCGGCGCTTTCTCACCCTCTTTAATAAAGTTGTACTGCTGAGGATTCCACACCACGTTGCCCGCAGCGCCCTTAATCAGTTCCTGTGGCAATGGAGCGATAAAACCTTTGTGTGCATTCATAAAGTCGGTCTGGTCAGCGAACGGCAGGGTTTTGTACAGCGCGTCATTGCTCGTTCTGGTCTGTACCGTGGCATCGTTACCCATTTCCTGTGCCATAGCGGGCAGCGAAATCAGGGATGTTGAACACACCCCGGCAATAGCCATACAGCCAACCATTTTATTCAGTTTCATAAAGCCTCTGTTTTTACATTTCGCCGCGCAGGAAAGAAGATACGTAGAGATATACTCGGCGGCAGATGATACTTAACAAAATAACAATGGCGTAAGGCTAGCACCGGCAGAGATACCGATAAAAAGATAACGCGTTTAAATTTAAATTTAGACGTCAAGACGTTGCATTATTTAAAAATGGATAAATCAACACTCGCCGTACTGCTGTGAAAAAAGATAATGAGCAGCATGCTTATTTAATTCATGTAAAATTATGCGTAAACTTTCTCTTATTATATTGCCCTTCTGCCTCATGGCCTGTACTGCAGAATCGCCCGCGGTGCTGAGCAAAATCGACGCAATTCAAATTCCTGTGGTACAAAATGGCTCACCATCGCGTGACGCGACGGCGATGAACTCACTCTATCAGCAGAATAAATCGATTCTCGATAACATGACGTTAAATCTGAAAACGGACTATCTGCTGAATGTGAAAACTGCCGAAATATTTGATGAACACAGTCAGGCACATCAGGTTTATGTGTCTTTGTCAAAACTCGATCAAATACGATTGATGAATCATTTATACCTGAAGGAGCAAAACGTTACCGGGTTGCAGAAGCTTAATGATGTTCTTCGCCCCCTTATCAACGTGTAATTAAATGCCACCGCATCAGGCGGTGGCATTTAATCATTGGGAAGCTCAAGTTATTAAAAACGTTCCGGCAAATTATGGAGTTCCATGAGATAGCCGCCACGTTTAAACGCTATATAGTGACCACTCTTCAATGCGGATAGCACGTTTAATATGCTACTGCGCGACAGGTGCGTACGTTCCTGAATATAATCAAGAATCGATACGCGCATCCGCATCTCTTCCGGCAGTTGGCTCATGTCCAGCAAATGGTTACGAATCACTGAATAGGTCCGCTGCTGCACCACCAGCGCATCACGATAAAAAAGATAGGCCGTATGGTAGGACAGCAGCGCGGCCACGTCTTCCCACACGCCGTGCTCACGAAACAGCTCCATGGCCGTGTTGGCATCAACGCGCAGGATCGTTGACTCGGTTTCAGCACGCAGCAAATGGCCCCGTACGGGTTGGATCATTTCAGCAATACCGAACAGGTGTGGATCGTAAACGGAGACAATCAGCAGCCCGTCGGAAGCCCTGAGAATTGACAGCTCTCCTTGCTGAAATAAGTACAGCTGGGGCTGGTTTTTGTAGGTCCAGGTCATACGCTTTCGCGGCACAACCTTCATTTTTTCGGCAATCGGCTCAAGCAGTGCCGTCAAACGCTGGATACTTTGTTCCGGGCGGATAGGCGGTAAAATATGCATAGAAATACCTGATTAATTCCATTCCATACGATTATAGAGCGCAACAGGATGTCCGTAAAAATTGCACAATTGCGTATTTACGCACATCCAAAACTCTCGGCAAACCGCAACGTTGTTTAAATTTAAACAAAGGAAACGGTCCCCGGCCTATTTTTCACAAACGCCCACCACGCTCGCCGGTTCAAAAGGCTCGCCAGATAAGGGCCGCGATCCCCGCAAACAGCAGCCATTTCACGATGTAGTACACAGCCTTATTCCATTTTTTCAGCCGTTTTCCCACAATACGAATCTGGTAAATATAACGAAAACTCCGATTAATACCGCCGACACGATCGCCGACATCGTTTGGTGCCACCGCAGCACTCATTAAGTGACGCCCCAGCCAGTGGTTTACCTTTTGCGCCCAGCGATAACGCATCGGGCGCTCAATATCGCAAAATAAAATCAGACGGTTCTCACCGCTGGTATTCTCTGCGTAGTGTATGTAGGTTTCATCAAACAGAACGCCCTCGCCATCCCGCCAGCTATAGCGCTGGCCGTCGACCTCAATAAAGCAGCGATCATCATTTGGCGTCAACAGACCAAGATGGAAACGCAGCGATCCCGCGTAAGGATCGCGGTGACGCGGTAAGCGACTACCGTCAGGAAGAGTCGCAAACATAGCCGCCTTCACGGAGGGGATGCTGCGCAACAGCTCAGTGGTTTTTGGGCACAGCGTATTGGCCGAAGGATGCGCCTCCTCATACCATTTCAGGTAGAAACGTTTCCATCCGGTTTTAAAAAACGAGTTGAAACCGGCATCGTTGTATTTTTCCGCCGCTTTAATTTTCTCCATATTTTGCAGACGAATGCCTTCGTCACGGATCGCCTCCCAGTGTTCCTGGAGTACAGCAAGTTCGGGAAACGATTCTGGACGTAAATATGGCGTGTTGTCGACGCGAGAAAAAAGGTACATAAAGCCATTCAGCGGTGCCGTGAATGTCGAATGGTCTGAAAGCTGACGCCAGAAGCGAAACCGAACCTTCCCCCTGAAATGCACGTATAGCACGGAAATAATCATTATCAGCAGAACGATATACTTCATCTTTGCTCACCCGACCATAGGTTATTTAAACGTCACCATCAATCACCGCGGTATCAGAAAATCCGCAGCTCAAAAATCTTAGCAAAGAAAATCTGCCCCGGAGAAAATCGAGGAACAAAATGGCGATAGCCGCCAGCACGTCAGGCAACCTGGTGCGCGAGTGAAGAGAATAAAATTCAGAGAATGTTGATAGCGTAGATCGGAACGGGAAGATATACCCAGTCTATACCAAGTGTGATGCTGGTCGTTGAAACAGAATGGCGTAAGTGATTGAATAGTGGCGGAGAGAGGGGGATTTGAACCCCCGGTAGAGTTGCCCCTACTCCGGTTTTCGAGACCGGTCCGTTCAGCCGCTCCGGCATCTCTCCGTTTTGATGGTTGCCATCATGCCAGGAATTTTGGCATTTTAACAGACCCAGTCTCTTCAATTACGTTCAAGTGACGAGTTTACGAGCAGAATGATGATTAAATGGCCCTGGAAAGCGAGTGACACTGCCGATAAAGCCGATTTGCCGTGGGCGCAGGCCCTGGCGATCCCGCTGTTAGCCAACTTGTCTATGGACGAGCAGGTGAAGCTGGTTCAGCTTGCCGACCGTTTCCTCCAACAAAAGCGGATGGTGTTTTTACAGGGGCTAACCGTCGAACCGATCACCGAAGCGCGTATCGCGCTGCTGTTCTGCCTGCCCGTTATGGAACTTGGCTTAGAATGGCTTGACGGTTTCCATGAAATTCTCATCTACCCTGCTCCGTTTATTGTCGACGACGAATGGGAGGACGATATCGGGCTGATACACAGCCAGCGGGTGGTTCAGTCCGGCCAGAGCTGGCAACAGGGGCCCATCGTGCTCAACTGGCTCGATATTCAGGACTCCTTCGATGCTTCCGGTTTTAATCTGATTATTCATGAAGTCGCGCATAAGCTCGATACACGCAACGGTGACCGTGCCAGCGGCGTGCCGTTTATCCCGCTGCGTGAAGTCGCGGGCTGGGAGCACGACCTGCATGCCGCGATGAATAACATCCAGGATGAGATTGATTTAGTTGGCGAAAACGCTGCCAGCATTGATGCCTACGCCGCGACCGACCCGGCAGAGTGTTTTGCGGTGCTTTCTGAATACTTTTTCAGCGCGCCTGAACTTTTTGCCCCGCGGTTCCCGGCGCTATGGCAACGTTTTTGCGGCTTCTACGGCCAGGACCCATTGCAACGGTTACGAGATAATAGCCAGCAGGATGAAAATCCCCCGGCAGTACACTAAAACAACAGCTTGCGCTAAATTCAGCCAGTTGAATCAGCAAGTTAAATTTAGTGTTGACACAAATATCCATGCCCAGTACTATGCGCCTCGTTCACACGATTCCTCTGTAGTTCAGTCGGTAGAACGGCGGACTGTTAATCCGTATGTCACTGGTTCGAGTCCAGTCAGAGGAGCCAAATTCCTGTTTTCAGGCGTACTTAGAGGTACCTATATGATTAGGTTTCAATAAGTTAGCGTGAAAATCTTTCCCGATGCGTATCTGGTTTTTCCTCCGCATCCGGCGAAATTGGTGGTCTGATTTGGGGTCATTTCAGTTCGATAATGGAGTGACCACCATATGTCCCTGTCCGACGCGAAAATCCGCAGTACCAAATCTTCTGATAAACCCTTTAAACTGGCTGATTCCCATGGCCTGTATCTGCTTGTCAATCCGGGCGGCTCCCGTCTCTGGTATCTCAAATATCGCTTCAGCCGGAAAGAATCCCGTATTGCGTTGGGTGCCTACCCGCTGGTTTCGCTTTCCGACGCCCGTCAACAGCGCGACGGCATCCGTAAGCTTCTGGCACAGAACATCAACCCCGCACAGCAGCGCATGGCTGAAAAAGCCGCCGCGTCGCCGGAAAAATGCTTTGAAATTGTCGCGCTGAACTGGCACAAAACCAACAAAAAGTGGTCGGCAGATTATGCTGACCGTATCCTTGCCAGCATGAAAAATCATATCTTCCCGGCAATTGGTCATCTGCCCGTTACGATGCTAAAAACGCAGCATTTCACGGCGCTGCTGAAAGTTATCGAGGATAAAGGCTTTCTGGAAGTCGCGTCCCGAACCCGGCAGCAACTCTGCAACATCATGCGTTACGCCGTTCAACAGGGACTGACTGAAAACAATCCGGCGCTGCATCTGGAAGGCGTTACTGCGCCGCCGGTTAAAAATCACTATCCCGCCCTGCCGCTGGAACAGTTACCCGAGCTGCTGGAGCGTATCGGTGACTATCAGCAGGGGCGGCAGTTAACAAGGCTGGCTGTAGCGCTGACTCTGCATCTGTTTATCCGTTCCAGCGAACTGCGCTTTGCCCGCTGGAGCGAGATTGATTTCAGACACAAAATCTGGACCATTCCCGCCACAAGGGAAACGATTGAGAAAGTCCGCTTCTCTGGTCGTGGCGCAAAAATGCGCACTCCGCATATCGTGCCGCTTTCCCGGCAGGCGATTGCCATTCTGAAGCAGATACACGAAATTTCCGGCCATCTGGAACTGGTGTTTCCCGGTGACCATAACCCGTATAAACCGATGAGTGAAAACACCATCAACCGGGCGCTGCGTTTAATGGGCTATGACACCAAAACCGACGTCTGCGGGCATGGCTTCCGGGCAATGGCCTGTAGCGCACTGGTGGAATCTGAACTCTGGTCGCGGGATGCCGTGGAGCGACAGATGAGCTATCAGGAACGTAACAGCGTGCGGGCGGCGTATATTCATCGCGCTGAACACCTCGACGCCCGCAAAGCCATGATGCAGTGGTGGTCGGATTATCTGGATTCGAGTCGCGAGGGGTATGTTGCGCCGTATATTTATGCGCGGCAGCATAAGGCGGCCTGAGCCAGCGGCAATGTAATTTATTGAAAATGAAAACGCAGATCCTGATTGAGTCGGATCTGCGTTTCTTTTTGCACTGAATATCTACACCAGTCACAAGATCACAGGGGGTTGCACTAGCGTTCTGCTCACAGTCACATTACAGAAGTTACGCCAGATATCACCGGATAAATATCGATCTGCGCCAGCTTTAGCCTTTTAAGCCCTTTGGCCTTTTCCGGTCTGGCGCTGTTACCCTTAGCCCCCCCTTACACTTTCCGGCCTTTTCCTTTTACTGGCACAATCATCAGTAAAATTGCCGTAATGCTGTACCAGAAACCCATTAATAGGCTAAACCATTCTTAGGGGCAGTTATTGATAGAAAAGTGTACAAAACCGATAGATAACCCAATCTTATCAAGGCAACGGCTATCAATCTGTCTCATTTCTCTGCCCGTAAACCTGCGCCACATACCGCCCGCGTCCGTCGCCATGCCCCAAATCCATCGCCACCATTGCCAGCGCCTCCTTTTTACTGAATCCCTGCGCCAGATAATGGCAGATCGCATCCTGCGCCCACGCATAACGCAACGAGTGTGGGGAATATGCGCCAGTCAGTCCAGTACGTGACGCCTGGCTGTGCCAGTATTTCATCGCGCTTTTCAGGTCAGGTTTATCTATTAACCTGCCGTGGCGATGTTCTGCTACAGATAACGCATTATCCAGCGCTTTTCTCACTGCGACAGCGTCCAGAATAACCGTCTCGCGAGGCCGCGCGCCTTTGGTGCCGAACACCACGGTTAGCCGGGACGCCCCCCGCTCCAGCGCCTGTTTCCACGTTTTCAACGACTGCGCACTCTGTACCGCCTCCTGTGAGCGCAGCCCCATCTGCCTTGAGAGTTCCAGCGCCGCCGCCAGCCCCGGATCTTTCGCACGGGCGGTTTCCAGTACATGGTGGTAATACTCCGGCGTGATGGCCCGTTTCGTGCCGCTACGGGATGCGCCGGACAGACCCAGTGAACGGTTGTTCAGCCGTTCACTTTGCGCCAGCCTGTCACGTCCGGCCTGTTTCAGGATGCAGCGCACCGCCGCCATCTCGTTTTGCAGGGAACGCTTCGTGATACCCTGCGCCAGCCGTTCACGGATATAGCCTTCAATATGCCGGGCCTTAAGCTGCTCCACCCGGCGGATCTGCACATTCTGCGCCAGCACCAGACGCTCGCAAAAACGCTGCGCCAGCCTGATGCGGTCATCCACCGTTTTGTAGCTGCCGCCCGCCTAATGCGCCAGCCGCTTCATTTCCTGCTCCAGTATTCCCATACCATCCCCTTTTCATGAATGCCGCAAACTCATCACCCAAAAAACCCAACACTGATACAACTTTCCCCGGCGCATAGGCCGATAGCCCCTGAGTTTTGTCGGGGCTGCGAACGATACCTGAGCGCCGGGGCGGCAGCCGTTGAGGTGTGGTGGGGCTTCGGTTGTGCTCTCTGAGCAGCCGCCCGCATTAGCGGGTTATCCCCCGGATCGTCCTGATCCCCCTCCGGTATCGGTTCATGATCTCCTTATTGGTCAAATGGCCTGAAAAGGCGGTGTCAGGATTCAGCCGTGAGCTGGCGCAGTTGAGTTCTCTGGTGCAGGTCGAAAGGGCTGCGTGCGTCACTTTCCCGCTCTGCGCGGTTAAAGTGACGCACGGGTCTGGTGCAGGGTTGAACCATTGCGTTTCTGGTGCAGTTTTACGGTCACGCGGCAGCAAAGCCTGTCGGCAATGCAGGCAGCAGCCCGTTATACAGAGGGGGCTGACGCTCCGGTTCAGGGAGCGTCAGTGTTTACAGTACAAATCCGTAGTGAGAGCCATCCGGCAGTTCAATATCAAGGCGTAGCTTACCGCCGGTCGCCTCAACGTAACGTTTCAGCGTGGACAGTTTCAGGTCGCGCCCCGGTTTTTCCATACCGGCAACAGTAGGTTGTCTGATACCCAGCACCTGCGCCATTTCGACCTGCGTTTTCTGTACTTTCTCGCGCAGTTCGGCAAGGTGAATGTTGAGCAGGATGTCCGTCGCCATCGCCTGAGCTTCGGCCACGACTTCAGGTTTTTCATCCGCAATAAGCTGTTCCAGCGTTCTGCCCATCGCGTTACTCCTTCTCTTTTATTGTGTTCAGCCAGTTCGTGAATTCCCGATCTGCAATCGGGAGCATCTCATCGTAAAAACGTTTTTCATTGCCGACCTTATTTCCGGCACAAAGTACAATGCCGGTACGGGTCGGATCAAAAGCGAAAAATGCCCGTATCGGATCGCCCCGACTTTGAATACGCAACTCTTTCATGTTGCTAAAGCAGGAGCCTTTGAGCGTATCGGCATAAGGTCTGGACAAACCCGGCCCCTTTTCCCGCAGGACCAACAGCGCTGCAAGCACGCTGGCCCGATCGGTATCATTGAGCGAGGAAAACCAGCGATCAAACATATCCGTTGTTTTAATCGTCCACACGGGACCTCCTGAATAATATAGGTTAAAAACTATATAGGTGTAAAGCTATAAAGATGATTATGAAACGATGGAATGAGAGATTCATGCGTCGTTGCTGCAAAGCTGAAGACGCATTCGGGTATTTCAGTGAATGGCATGCATAGCATTCACCGTTTTACGATCTGTACCGAAAAACCAGTTCAGATATTGACGCAATGTGAAGAGTGACCTTAACTGCAACGCAGTCCGACATTTTCAAAGGTATTGTCGGTAAAGGGACGACCAGCCTGAAATCAGGCCGCTTCTTGCAGGTCGTGAAGCGTATAAGGGCGCCCCGAAGGGCCATTTGTTGCAGAGAGAAAATAATGCGAATGTGACGGGTGCCGAAAGAGGAAACTGTTTTTGCCTGTAAAACATTTCCCGCTGATTTGGTTAAATGCTGAGTTGCCGCACGTCACTGGCATTCTCCCGATCTCCCATCTGCAAGGGCAGGAAAAAGATCGGGAGAACCGTTTGTCTTATCGGTATTCTGGTTTACGGTAGCGTGAAGGCCAGATTTTTTCAGGCGCAACCTCTAACGCTTCAGCAATCAATCTTTCGCCTTTAGGCCAGCGGCGGGTAAGCGCATTTGCCAGCGTGGAGGATGCCAGTCCGGCCTGACGCGAAAGCGCTGACAGCGAAGTGCCACGTTTTTTCAGCCCGGCGATAATGTCGGCAGGATGCCAGTCAGACTGCATCATGCTTTGATCTCCACACCATCGATAAACTTCACGCCGCCAGCGGTACGCAGCCAACGCGGGGCTTTCATTTCCGCAGCGAAGTAGTTAATCAGGTCGTACAGCAGCCAGCTAAGGTACTTCTCCGTTTCAGAGGCAAATCCCAGCCCCGACAGGGTTTGCGTGATAGCAAGGCAGTAACGACAAAGCTCCGTACATTCAGGATCGAAACGCGGAGAACTGGTAGGCAGCGTGTCAACGGTCAGGCTTTCAGCCAGATGGGGAGGAACAGGCTCTAACAGTGTGGGTTGCAACAGCGTCAGACAGGCGTTGATTCTGCCGCAAAGCGCCATTTTCAACGCGGGATCGTTGCTTTCAATCAGGGTTTCGGCGAAGGTTTCGCAGTGACTGGCGAGTATAGTGAAATCCGTAGTGGCGCTGAAAGGAACAGCAAGTGACGGGTGTGCTTGAGTGGGGATCGTAGCCATAGAGGCAACCTCCAGTATGTAGTTTGAAAACCACCACCAGAGGTTCCAATCTCATGGGTGGTGGACTGAACGGGGTTGGAACTACCGGCCATACTGGAACCGGCGCACCTTACGGTGCCCCCGCCCAGCCCACCATAATTTTGGTGTAGCTAAGCGCGCGACATAAAAAAGACGCGGGCGCGTCACGTGTCGCCAGTATGGTTATATCCCGGGGTTCCAATCCCGGCGCCTGATTTTGCAGGCGCGGGGTAAGGATACTGCGATTGGAGTTACGCAGCAAGTGAGTTTTAATGGAGGGAAATTAACAAAACATAATAAGCTTAGGGGAAATTACAGATCCCCCCCTTTAACCAGCTTATTGGTACGGCTATCGACAAATCAGCTTTTACGCATCAGGTTACGCAACCATCCCAAGAAATTACCCACAACCCCGCGATCTCTGGATAACTGCCCTGAGGTATTTTTCGTCTCTTCTTCCGGGCTAAGAGATTTAGATGCTGGATTATAGTAATCCGCTTTAGCTAATTTATCTCTTTTTCTTTCTGCCGAAATCTGGGCATCATTCCAGCTACCAGCCTCAATGATAATACCCTGTTTAATAATATAGTGCGAACGACAGGTGGAATGCCAGTTACCAATGGATGGCGTCAACGATACAGACTCACCATCAAAAATCATCTTCCAGTCAGTTGGTGAAAATGGAGTAACAACCTGTTCCCCACAACCACAACAGCAGCTATGTACTGCTGTTGCATATTCCATTGATATATATATCACGCCAACATCGAGTTCACGAGGAATGCTACGAATAAAGCGATGTTCCAGTTTCTTTATTTTCAGCATTTCAGATCCTCATTCAACAACATATTACCATCAGTGGTATAGGTACAATGATGCTCGTTTTCCAGATCGCGGTAAAAACCTTTCAATTTCTTCCATTTTATGACAGCCAGAGCTGCATTAAGCGCATTTAAATCAGCAACCTGTATATTTGAAGCATAAATATCTTTCTCCCCTCCACCAGCAAAAGAGATACGTCCCGAATGTACGTGTTCGCGTTTGTCCTTAGTACTGGTGGTTACTCTAAGAATGCCACCAAGACTACCGTTCACCAATTCAAGACCCATCCCAACATCAATAAAGGGAACACTAAGCGACTCCAGCTTTTGGATGATCGCTTTTTTTTCTTCGCCAGCATCCATGCAAACAAATGAAAACGTAGTTCCGTTCATCAGGCTGAGGTTGGAATCGCTCAATCTGACAGGATGTACAATAATATTGCGATGCATTCTTTCGTAAATACCCTTGAAATAGTCAACTTTCAACGGTGCATTACGAAGTTCCTCCAATAGTGGAGCTCCAGGAGCACGAAATGCGTTATGTTGAAGAAACTCATCAGCATCAAATAAGCGAATTTCGCGCACCGGTGTTTTAGACACTAAATCAATAATGTAGCTCCCCGTTCCGCCAGTACCAATAATCGAAACAATCTCACCTTCTAATTTCTCAGACAGCTTCCCAATTCCCGCACGATCGGACGCAGTATCAATGTAATTAAAAACACTGTCCATTTCAGTTTCATCAGGAGTCCGAAATATTTTAGGGCTAATCCCCGGTTGTAATACTGCTGCCGGGCCTGAGAGGATGGTTGCATAAGTTGACATCTTAGCAAAATAGTCTGGATACCCTTGCGGCCCTGGCTTACTTGAAAAACCGTGCTCGGCAGTAAGGCCATGACCAAAATCAAAGTGTTGAGATACATGACGGATTTCATTTAAAGGAACTCCATTTGCTTTGCACGGATATTCCCCATCCCAGTGTATTACGTGATTTTCAGGTTTGCGGGTGTGATCACCCGCCAGATCCAGAGATGTCACAAGGGTCCCTTTGCGTACACATTTTTGTGCATTGACATAGGGGACTTCCCGCATCACCAGGAAAGCACCAATCACCTGTACATAATAGCCAGCTTCGCGAAGCTGGCGTAAATCACTATTAAGACTGAACAGTTTTTGTGACATTGAAAATCGTCCCCTGATGTTTAACTTCGACAACACCGCCCTCAGCCAGCTCACCAGCATGTGGTCTGGATGCTGCGTGGCGATAGGTCATGGAATAGATAACGTTTGACTCAACAGGGGCACCGGGAAACGCCAGTTGCACAACCTGCTCGAAAGTTACCCACTTATCGGACACCGATTCGTCGCGTGAATTAACAATAATGGTGTAACCCTGCTCCGGCCGTTTAGCAGTGATGAAGTGCTCAATGCCCGATGCAGTAAGATCCAACAACTCATCAGGTTCAATAATACGGTCGGTTCCTCCCCGAACCTCCAGAAAAACGGCCTGCTCAGGCCCAATACCGGACAATACATACAAAACATGGCCTTCAATAGCAGGCATACCCCATACAAGCTGGCGATCATCAAGCGTCAGCTTGAAGTCCCGATCGGTACGGAAAGCAATAAACCGTTCAGCACCCCGTCCCCGTAAATCAAAGGTTTCATCAAGTCGGATATCTTCAAAATCACCAGACTGCAATATCGCACAAAGAGTAATTTCATCGCGGTCATCGAGACCTGCCGCAGACAAAATCTGCCGCCCGGTAGGTACCGGATCAGAAACGAAAGCTGGCTGAAAATCCACGCTTTCAATGGCTACGCTGATGCGATATTCACGTGCAGCCCTTAACGGACGGTTCTCACGAACGGCATCGCCAACATCATCAAAATCATTTTGAACAGAGTTCATATCACTACCTTTTAAAGTTTTTGCCTGAAGGAGTTTTCTGGCTACATTCCTTTAATCGGGTGATCAGAACGCCGTCGGTAAATTTTTTTAGAATTTTTTCTTGAGGGGGCCAGCAGGGGCTTCACCGCAGATAAAAAACGCAGGACACCCGGGGCAGCTAAACGTAGAGTCAGATGTTTTAAAATCGCCACTACGTATGCGAGTGAGGATCTCTCGTAATTTATTTTCGCATTTGTTCAGTGTTTGCGGCTTAAGGTTGAGAGGATAAACCGTATTATCGGCCAAGTAGACCAACTCTACTGATGAACCGGGAAAAACGTTCTTTGTGGCAAGTGAAAACGCTTCATGTCTGATACCTTTCGGACCTGTCCCGGGGGAATGCCCTGTAAATATGCAACGTAACGTACGCAAATCACCTCGTATCAGCATTTCATCAGCACGAACCGTTACCTTTGCATCGGTAAGGCCCAACACGAACTCATCCAATATTTCAACAGATGCACCCTTTCTGGACTGGGTAAAGAAGGTGAGCATTTTTTCGGCAATATTGCGATAGTCGTCTACGTAACCATGTTCATGCAACCCCTGCTTTACAAAAGCAGTTTCCAGAATAGGTTGCCAGTCAGGCACGTGCGCGTTACCCAGTTTGGTTATGGTCTGAAGCACATCGCGTACCGCTTCATGCATTTGCATAAATGCTGTTTCTTGTCGACGACCACCGATTGACAGAAGATGTGTATAAAGAAAACGTCTGGGACAGGTATTATATAAATCCAAAGCATTAGCACTGAAATTTACGTCTCCCTGAAACTCAACAGGTAGAGGCGTATTTTCTGGCGCTATAGGCAGCTTTAATATGGGAGTTATAACATTGCGCGAAACAGCCCCCATTCTGTCCAAAAAGTCGGAAAGTCGACGCAAGGATTTGTTCTGACCTTTAGTCGTTGCACCGTAAAAAAATAGTCGGTCCTTTGCACGGGACATTGCCACATAAAAAAGACATTCTTGTTCATTCTCATGGGCTTCTTTGGCTATATCTTCGGACGAACCGTTCCCACCAGCAACCATACCCTCAGGCGGAGGGCATTTTACTCCTCTATATGAACCCGGGATTGTATCCTTATTCACGCCACTTAAATGAACAACAGGGAACTCAAGACCTTTTGCACCATGAATTGTCATTAATTTGACTGCATCAATATTTTGAGTTGCTGCTGGAAGCTGTCTGAGGTCGCGATCGTCGTTGAGCTTGAGTAAACGACGTATCCGCGTCATCATTTTCATTATCGGAAAACCACTGCCCCTGAACTGCTGCCGGGCAAAATTCATAAACTGCCAGATAGCAATACCGCGAGCCTGTCCATTAACCGCTTCCGACGTTGCAATTTGAGCCACTACGCGCGTACGATCTAACAAGACCGTAGCAAGCACGGACCATGGATGAGAAGCACTACTAAAGCCATGTAGTACATTCTTTATTTTCTCAAACGAGGACAATCCCTCCGGCGATAAGGACAGCGACGATATGTCCCAGTTTCCGGGCTCATTATCTGTTATACGGAAGTGTTCCAGCACCTGAGTAACATCTTCCATCGGCATCTGAAATTCCGGCCAACATGCAATACGAATTAACCCCATTGCTCGTTTATCAGTTAGAAGAGAAACTAGCGCCACAAGATCCTTAACTTCCTGACGTTCAAAAAGGCTGCCCAGAAATAATACAGGGATACCTAATCGTTCCAGATCCTGCCCTAACGCAGAGAGTTTTTCATTTCCACGACAAAAAACCGCCTGATCACGATAACTAAATCCAATTTCTCGCATTCGTAATATAGACTCAGCTAAAGCGGAACTTACCAAATCTCCGCTTTCTACTGTTTGTATTTCAGGCAGTGATCCCGATGCGGGGCGATTTGCCGCAAGATGGCTCTTGATCCCCCCCGTTTTCATTTCTGACGCAAACGCAGAAAATGCTGTAACAATCTCTGAAACAGAACGGTAATTAATCTCAAGTGATTGAGATTCTCCGCCAGGAAAATCATCCACACAAAAACGCGATATATTAAATGATGATGCTCCACGAAAACGGTAAATTGATTGCTTGGCATCACCAACTACCCAAAGATTTTCACCATCAGGTTTGAGAGCCTTTAATAACCGAATGCTGCTTCTGTTAACGTCTTGATATTCATCAACCATTACATGTTGATAATTATGCTGCAATTGCTGGCGCAACTCCTCATTTGTTTCAAGCAATTGTACCGGACGCATAACCAAATCACCAAAATCCAGACATCCCCTCTGTTTCTTTATCTTCTCGTAGGTGTCATAAACGACAGCAACCTCCAGCGCTCGTTCGGCAGTTTCACGTTCTTCTGCATTACTGGCATTATTGAGCATTTCCTGTGCAAGGATGCGGTATTGCAATGCATCTGTAACTTCATCTTTTGCCCGAGAGATAGCATTCAAAATATCAACAATATTTTGAGAAGGGTCATATAAATTACGATAATGTACGAGATTAAGACGTAAAAACTCTTCTTCCAGAAGCTCTACGGCTTCTGACCGATCCATTAATCGGGGCTCCGCAGGTAGATCGCATAGATCATGGAAACGCCGGAGCAAATCAAGACCAAAGCCATGAAAAGTTCCCACCCAGAGTGCCGCTGCCGCATGTGGTTGTTTCCTGGCGATACGCTCAGACATCTCTGCTGCTGCTTTATTAGAGAACGTCAACAGGAGTATGCGCCGTGGATCAATTCCATCATTAAACAGACTTTCCACTCTCGCTACGAGGGTTCGCGTTTTGCCTGTACCCGGCCCCGCCTGGAGCAAGAAAGCTTTCCCTCTATGCCTGACCGCTTCAATTTGCTTGTCATTAAGCGACATATCTGGTTCGGGCTGGCGTGGTTTATGCTCAACCATTGGAAGTAGCATTGCATCAAGCATCTGTTGGGCGACAACATCGAAAGGTGCACCGAGTTTGCTGGATATATCACTACAGCTCATACCACATTCAAGATGTAACTTTTTAACAGCCGAACGCGGTAGCAGAAACTCCCTAGCGAAAAGATCCATCTGAACTTCGCGCCGTTGTCGATGGCTATAATCTACAACACGGTCTATTCCCATTGGCGCAGGTTCTGCTGTACGCGCAGGGTCGATATCAATGACATATTCATCCTGCGTATCGTCGCCTAACTCAACATGCCCGATTTCGTGTGCAACCAGAAATGCTTGCTCGAACAATGAACCAGAGTCTTCATGTGTAATTAACCTGTAAGCACTATCAAAAAACGCACGGCTACCATTTAGCTCATCAGAACCTTGTAAACATTTCTCTACGTCGATACTACGAGAATTAGCTTCACCAACAACAAAAGCATAAGGCTTCCAGGGATCTAAACCTCTGCTGATAGCAGCATAATGTAGTTGCTCAGCACGCTGGCGCGCAATCTCGATGGCATCCACGTCATTCATCTCCCTTTATTATTTCTTGAATACGCTCTTCAGAAACTTGTGCATCACGTAGAATTTTTTCGAAAGATGTTCTGGTTGGTGCTGTAGGCTTAACTTCCGATTTATAACTTCGGCTAACAGGCGCTTGTGGCGGTTGTGTTAAAAAATTCCTTAGTTGCACGGTTGTCACCTGTAGCGATTCCGCAAGGCTACTAAGAAAGTGTAAGGGAATAGAGGCTAAATCAACTCTTCTTCCGCCAAAAGCAATTAAAACCTGTTTTGGAAGGTTAAGTAGCTTTGCTGCGGCTGAGAACCGCTGTGGAGGTATATTCACTTGTACAATTTGCTGGGTAAGACCGGTCCGAAAACGCTCCATCGCCGATTCAACACTCAGTACATCAGTCGCAGTAAGCGGCATATCGTCGTCAACTTCACGAGCCAGCTCGCGCGAGAGGTCGACCAATTCTTCCGCATATTCAGGGAATTTAGTCAGATACCTTAGTAAAGTATCTTTACCAGCGTCGAATTCAACTGAGAAATCTCTCAGTACATCTTCACGAGAAATAGTCTGATTTTTCATCATACCTTCTCCTTTTCTTCAAGGCGTTTACGCAATGTTGCAAATGCATAATCGCGGTGAGTACGAATGGTTTTGTCCGACTTCTTTAATGCCTTACTGATTGTCATTTCATTTGGATCTTTTGAGATAATGGGTATTTCTTGACGCCACATCTCAACGATGCGCTGTTGAAGTGGTGGTAGAGCATTAATCGCGGCATCCAACCTTCGTCGGTAATTTTCTTTGTCAAGTTCATATGGTTCGAAGGGATCGTAGGATTCTATCGCTCTTTCAACCTCTGGCGAGATCTCTTCGTCTTCACAACCAAGCTCTTGAGTTCGGTTTTCTTTAGACTGAACTTGTCTTTTCGCATCAACTCGATCCCTAGCCAACGCGCCATTAAAATTGACTTCAAAATAGTCAAGTCGATCATCGTAATCAGCTTGATCTATCAATAGCAGGTCTATGAAATCATCACGGACTTTGTCTCGGATCGCCATACTGCTCATCGATGCTGTTTTTCCATCCAGGCTATTGGGCTTAGGGAGGTTCCGATGAATTCTTTCCAGCAAAGCTTTAAGCAACGTTTCACGGAGCGAAGGGTTACCCGAGTTTCGTACAAAATAAAGTAAAGCTTCACTCGAGATAAAACCGGGGGTGTTTTTAGGCCAAACAACGCCTCTGCTTGCAACATCATCATCACTGAGCTTTTCAAGTTCATTGATCTCGGCCTCAACGATTTCTCGCCGAGCATAAACCACACCTTCTCTGGTTAATTTTCTTAGTGGTCGAGCCATAATACACCCTGTACTTGATGATTTTCATAAAATTATCAATAAATAAGCTTAACAATTAAAGCATTTTTCTTAGGATATAGGAAAGCGCCGTTCAGCTAAATCGCCTCGTAACTTATATTGTTACCGTTTCTTCCATCGGATTACCCATCAACCTCTGTATCGCTGCAATACAACGATAGTCCACAACCAGCACCTCCTGTTCAATCCAGCGCTGTTCCTGCCTTAATTGCGTAAGTTGGGGGCAATCCGGCGCGGTATCCCAGGCATGTTTTCCGGCCCCAATCATATCATTAACCTGGTGTGCCGACGGCCAAAAGCCCGGTAACCAGATCCGGCAGGGGCGGGTCAATGAGTGGGATAGTTGTCGGGCAATCGTCAGACCATTTGGATCAAGATCGGGAAAATGTACCCAAGGTATATCCTGCCCATACTGAGAAATCCACCGGCAGGCGGGGAGATAGTTCAGACCAGGGGCAAAGATCAGTATCAAACCATCAACAAGCGGCATATCAACATAAGCACCTAAATTTTCGACGGTCATGATCAGTTGCGCCGATGTCATGTCCACAGAGAGTAAATCAAGTAGCATTCGTTCTGGCAAACAGCACTCCGAACGCCATCGACTCTCATCATCTGCAAACAAAACGTTTTCCCTGTTATTGCTGGTAAACGTCAGCCGCAGCTCCGTCCTCTGGCTACGAAGTCGTAAGACATCATCATAGGTAACGGTCTGCCCTTTGACTAAGGGTTGGCTCAGACCTGCTTTACTGTTACCTCGCCACGCTGACGCTGATTTATGATGGATCCTCTGCATGCGGCGAGGGATAGCCGGACGATGCTCTTTTCTGCCAATGATCTGTTGTTGTATCTGTTGCTGCACCTGCGCGATCAGAATGTCCAGGCGTTCACTTTCCACCAGCCGCCAGCGATTACGCGTGTAAGGGATAATAATACCCAGTTCAGCCAGATAATTTCGTAGCGACTTTTCCTTAGCATTCTCGGACATCATTTGCCGTTCTTTCAGTTGCTGAAGAATATCGCCAAGTTCACTGACCGGGAAACCTAACTGAAACAGTTCCTGATGCATTAAATTGGTTTCACCTCGTCACTTTCAGCATTCTCTGCTGTAGCCAGATAGCTATCAACGTCAAATGGCAGCTGTTGGGCGTCGCGGACGCCGGTAATTTTCACCTGATGGCGCGTAACACTTTGTCCGTTGACTCCCGTGTTCTCAGTTCTGACTATGCGCACTAACTGGTAGCCGGTTCCGGTAATTTTCCCTAACGTTTCCGGGGCCGCAACCAACATCTGGCAGCCGGTTCGTATCGCCAGTTCGTGGACAGTCGCCTGAGAGGCGGCATCCAGACGGGAAACCTCATCCATCACCAGTGGTAAAGTGAAAGGCTCTTTATTGCCATGAGAGCTGCGTCCCCAGTGCCTGAGTACGGCAATCAGCACTGCCAGCCCGGAGCCGATTCGTTCCCCGGTTGACAGGCTGGAAGCGTTCAGTGGCTCAAACTGCTCTGCACCGCGACGCTGTATTAGCGTTTTCACGTCCAGGTAGTTACGGTGATCCAGCAAATGCGAACCATCAATTTCATGTTGATTGATTTTTTTATACAGACCTGCCAGCGCTTCGGTAACGGTTCCTGCCGTGGAAAAGAGATCGTCCATGCCATAACCGCCTGATTTCAGGGCGTTCAGAGTATCCTGAAAATGTTTAACCGTTCTGGCTTCCAGACGCACGCTGGCAACCTGCCCAAAGCCAATTCCGGTAAGTTCAGCACTTAACCGGCTTATCGCCCTTTTTTCATCGTTAATCCGGCGCGATAGCGCATCGGCCAGTTCATCCCGGCGCATCTGGAACGCGGCTTCGGTTTCAGCCAGCATCATCTGTGCATCTTTCGCCGCCTGAGACAACGCCAGCAGCATTTCCCGGGGTTGTGTGGTGCGCTGGATATCCTGACGAGCACGTCGGCGAAACAGCGCCACGGCGTGGCTATAAAGCGTGGCACAGACTTCAGCGATGTCAGATGTGTCCTGACCGCAGGACGCTAATTGCTGCATAAAGGGGTCGGCTGAAGAAATTGAATATTCAACAGTTAGCAGGGTCAGTTGAGCCAGCAAGGATTGATCGACCAGCAATGGCGTTCCTGGTGATAGTGCTTTTCCATTGACCAGCCTCTCGCGCATTGCAGGTTCCAGCTCACCATAAGAGCCATCGGTTTTTAATGCGCTTATAATTCCGTTGCGCTGCTGAATTGTCTGTTCAATTTTTTCCGTCAGGACAGTGAGTTTATCATTTTGATTTTTCAGATTTAATTCTTCTCTTGAGCGTTGCTCATGTACCTCTGCTGTTTTTGTATTGCACTCTCCTAAATTATTATTCAGTTTTTTAAGTTGGCCCCGTAAATGCGCGAGTTGTGAGGCAAGTTTAGTTTCCAGGCCGAATGTGTAGGGAAATGGCAAATTATCCAGATCATTTTTAGCATCATCACGATTCTGGCGGTGGCGAGTAATCGCGGATCTCAGATCTGAATAAAACTTATCTTTTTCAGCTAACTCATTTTTTGCAGTTGTGAGTTCTTGTTTGATCCGTTTGCCATCCTGTTCCAGCCGTTTTTGCTCGCCAGATAAGAGGATTTGCGCTTGTGCTTCATCTTCCAGTATTTTCTGAGCATTAGCATATTCCGGGTTAAGGTGAGCACGCACACTGTCTAACTCTTTCACTAACCGAACTTGCATTGCAGAGGTTTGCCAGGTTTTCTCGTTCTGCTCAGCTTGCTGGCGTACTTGCGCTATATTCTCCGGGTATTCTTCCCGTAGTAATGGATACTCTTTTTCTATCTGATTAATTAACGGCTGATAGCGTTTAATATCACGTCCGGCAGCTTCAGCCCGTTTTATCTGATCAGCAACCTCGGCCAGTTCATGAGTAAAATCCCGAAACAGGATTTTACTGTCTGGCTCGCATTCCTGTAGCGCCAGCAAGAGACTCCGGCTTTTTTTCCACTGGCTGGACACGATTCTGTGTTTTTCTTTAATATCAATCAGAGCGGTATGACGATGATTTCGCTGTCGGCGAGTATCCTCCAGCGGCGGTTCGTTATCCCAGATAAATGACGGGGCCGCGCTAATGGCCTTAAGATGTTCGTTGTGGCGTTCAACGTCTTCAATCTCACGTTCCAGCGTCTCGCTCTTTTCTTCTGCCAGTTGGATCTGTTGGTCCAATTGAAGGATAAGCGCCTCGCGGGCTTTATCACCTAATACGGGCTCTGAACGTATCTGGCTGATGCGCCGGTATCGCGGTTCATCGATAACACACCAGGGCGGGAGGAGACTCTCCACCGTGTTATATTCGTTGGTGATATCTTTAAAAAGTAACTCCGACTCGAACGGCTCGTTGCGCAAAACGTCTATAGGCTGGGTTACACTGATCAACAAAACATCGGGAAGCGGCCATTGCTCATCGTATTGTGTAAGCAATTGTCTGACAGCATCATCGACATCACCATTGACAAGTATGGCGAACATTAACGGCCCTAATGCCGCCTCAAAATATCCGGCGTCATGTACTTCGATATCTGCGTACAGTTCAGCAACCGATATTCCCGATACATCAGCGGCAAGAGTCCGTAAATACTCAAGACTTCCGGCTTCTCTTCCACTCAGCTTGTCACGACGCACCTGACACTGTTTGATTTCCGTTTCGTAGCCAATGACCACCTGCCGAAGTGATTTAATGTGTAACGCATGGTCAAGAATAAGTTGCTCGCAGCATTGCGGTGTTAAATCATCATCAGGGAAAATAGTGCGTAAATAGCCAACCGATGGCTGATATTGGTGCCACTGCTGACTTTGTTGCTCATAGCGTGCAATATCGATATCAAGCTGATTAATTTGTTCCTGAACTTCAGTCTGACGTTGCGCTAATTGTTCCTTTTCTTCATTTAAGTGCAATTCTTGCTCTTGTTGCATCGTCAGTTGCTGCGCAAAGTCCTCATCGTTCAATGGCAACGATAGCATGCCTGCATCACGAAGCCGTTGCTGAAGACGTCGCTGTTTTTGATGATCGCTCAGTAACGTTTTATGATGCTGTTGTCGCCCACCCAGTTGAGCGTCTTCGATACGCCATTTTTCCAGTTGAGCACATTTTTCCCTAAACCAGCGCTGAGCGTCTGGTGGAGAGATATCATCCCCCAATTTTCGCGCGCTGTTTACGGCGAAAGTATAGGCATTCAGGATGTCCTGATGAGAGCGTAATTGACGCGTTGCATGACTGAATGCATTCCCCGCCTCTTTTTCCTGATTCGCTAACTGTTCAATGAATGTGGTTAATCCAGACAGCGTAAAAGCCATATTCCATTGGTTAATCTCATCATAGAGCTGTTTTGCGTGGTTATATTGCGATGCCATTTTCTGAGCAATGTCATAACGCGTAACGACATTAGATAACTGTTTGGCTGTGCGTAGCTGGCTCTCTTCATTCTCACTTTTTTTTCTTTCCAGCTCATCAACAATGCCTTGCTGAAGTTTGCTTGCTTCTTCCGCACTCTCCAACTGCGGTTCAAGTTTATTCAGTTCACCAATTGCTTTTTGCTCTTGATTAAAGTAAATCCTACCGCCATTAGCGCATGACAGTCTGGGTTCAATATCGCTTATCTGTTGTTGCGTTATTGACTGTTCCGATTTTATGGCGTCTTCCTTGCGCCTTAGTGAACTCAGGGTTTCCTCAATTTTTTCCAGCTCACGTTCAATCCGATATTTTTCTCTCTGAATAGTCGTGCGCTCTTCATCATTTACCGCAAGTATTTTCTCAATAACTGACCACGAATTGGCTGAAAATGATAAGCTCAACGTAAGTAATGAATTAAAAAATTGATAATCTTTTTGATAATTTTGCAGGTCTTGCTGCGTAAGCCTGACTTTAATCATGGACTCATGCACCATATTCACTACGGAATGTATATTCCCGCGAGTATGGGCCATTAAATAAGCGCTGAGGTGTTTTTCTATCGATTTATCCAGACGCCCTGCCATTGCCGAATGAAGGATCTGGGCCAAACGGTATTTATCATCGGGTGACTGACAGGCCCGGGGTAAAATGCCATCCTGAAACAGTGCCAGCATGTAGGCATTTGGGTCTTTAAATGTCTGAATAGCACATCCTAATAGTGCGGCTTTATCACGTAACTGGTCTGTCGTTACTGGGTGAGCCACTTGTCCTTTACGATCAAGTAAACAATCCAGTGGGTTAACACTATCGGGAAGCTTCAAACAAAATAGCTGAGTATCTAATGTTGTTCCTGTCTTTTTTTCAGCCCTGACAACGTACAGATGCCTGTGGCCAGTCCCCCGGGCCTCAATCTCCAGAGCAACAATACTGGGCTGCCCCAGGCGTGGAAACATTTCGCTGTCTTTTATTGATGTTGAAACTTTGAAATCATCCTTAGTCCCTAAGCTAATGTAGCGAATATCAGGGATCTGGCTGAACATAAACGCGCCCAATAAAGACGTTTTTCCCGCCCCATTATTGCCCAACAATGACACGGTACCACCATACTGCCGCGATGTACGCAATGCGTGAGGATTCACCAGATTTAACGTTCGGGCCATAATGCCATTAATGTTGACAATACTAAGGCTACGTATCAGAGGGTAGTGGTTCACAATTGTTCCCCTTCATGAGTCCCGGAAGCAAATAAATCGCCCGTTGTATCCATTTCTTCTTCGGCAGAGAAACGATCGCTCTCTGCTAAATCTTCATCTACACTATCCCGCGCTGCTTCATCAATATTGACCAGATAACCCTCCTGGATCAACTCAGCCAGGCGTTGTGGTATTTCTGACTCTTGCTGTAATCCTCGCAGCGGTTCAATAAAACGATAGATAGCGGGTGTTGTCTGGAAGGATTGCCGATCCTTAGAAAGTTGAATAAAAGCGTAGCGATCGAATACTATGAGCGATTTTCTTATTTCATCCTGTATTTTAGATAAATCGTATTGTGTCTGTTGGCCTGGACGACGGCGAAATAATTCCAACAGTCTGGTTTCGGATAATTGATTGCTCATTCGCTCCAGTAATTGATTCGTTGTGAACCACTCTTTTTGACTAAGCTGTTTTTCGAGTTCCATTGCAACAATAATCAGACCAGTGACCATCTGTAACTCATTAAATCGCTCTAAGGGGATTTTCCCTCGACGCTGAGGCAGTAAATAATAAACAGATTCATTTGAAAGGCATAAAGATAAAGATAAGCAATCGTAATACTCACAAAGCGGATGAAACGCCTGGTTAACAAATGAATACAGCATGTAGTCCGCAGGTAATATATTAATCCCTCTACGTAATTTATAATCTGCAACGGGGAATAGAGGTGATTTCATCACATCCAGAAATGTATTAAATTGCTCACCCTGTGTGGATTCAAACTCTGTCATTTAGGCCACCCTGCGAAATTATCCATTGTTCCTCGATTTCGTAATTTGCCGACTCATCCATCAAAACCCATTCCGGACTGATATCATCCTGAATATTGTTACTCTGCTTCATCAGTTCTTTTATTGCACACTGTGCCAAACGAAGTCGATCTGTTTCATTGAACGGGAATTTTCTTAAAATATTTCTGATGACAGAAACGTTACTCACCGGTTTATTATCACTTAATGCTTTTTCAACAAACTCTCTTGCAAAACTCTCTAACTGAAAAGCAGGCATTTCCCGCACCAGCTCTTCATCATCATTATCATCAAGAAATAACGCGTTATCCGCCGGAGGCGGAGGTGTGTCCCATTCACGTAATTGCATCAGCTTAACCGTCGAAGGTAATGCTAACGACCATGATGACCGACCAAACAACTCGATAGTACGATCGATTAAATACCCCAGATTAGCATTGGGATCCAACGCGATGCGGATGCGTATACGGTCCAGCACGCTGCTAAAGAATCCGGATAAATCCCTTAAGGAATGATTAGCGAATTCTCGAACATCCACTAATGAACCAAACAAAGAGGATAATGTATTTTTTAATCGCTGAGATCCACCTTTTTGCACGACTGTATTTTGCAAAATTTCCAGTTGCATTAATACCGCATCGGCACGGTTCATTACTAACATTCTCAAATCGTTGATCTGACCAGCCAGCGTGCGTATTATTTCCAGGAGTTGCTGAATTTCTGTTTCCAGAGAAATACCAATTTCAGTTTGTATCTCGGAGCGCATTGAATGAAATTTAGAGATAAGGAATTCCTGATTTTTAAAAACGCCCGTCAGCAGATCTTTCAAACTCGGTAAAAAAATTTCTACCTTCACCAGCCATTCACTGTCAGTAATTTTTTCTCCGTCGCTGGTAGCATTTAAACTGGAGAGCTCCTGATCAATTCTCAGATAACGTTGACTTAATGTTTCTTTATCTTCTAATTCATCAGATTGTTGGAATGGTTTTAACAAATCATGTGCCAACTGAGTCAGACGATATGTTCCACCCACATCGGCGACAGACATTCCGGCCAGTGACAACAATCCCTGTTCCAGCGCTCGTTTCAGAAAGTTATTAACCCGAACATCGGAGGTATTAGGGTCTTCATTTATTCTTTCATCAACGTAACGGATAATGCTGTGACATGTCGTCTCATCGTAGCCGGATTGAACAAAGTAATGCTCACTATTTGATTCGACGCCTGACTCCTCCATACCCCACATAGCCATCGCCGCCAGATAGCTAAACTCATTAGGAGTAAGATGTAAATTCGGCTGGTATTTACTGATTTTTAACAGTATGCAGCTTAGTGGGCTAGTAAACTGCTGCGGTGTAGGTGCGACATTGTCCATGATAAAGCTCACCTCGGCTTTTCTCGTTCAGTCTCCATGCTGTTATATCAAATAAATAGCTGGAGATCCTTTTTTCTCGCTGAAACAGTGACATAAATTCAACCGCTGCCTCAAAAACATTATAGAAATCGATAACAACTTAAACGCCACTGCTATCCCGGCAAATCTCTCCACACAAGCGCAAATCTGGCGGCTTTGCCTGTGTAATAACCCCAATCCTGACTGGCAAAGAGCCCTCTTTTTGGCATTGTTTTTTAATAAGCTGCCAGTTTTCGGTTTCAGACTCCATGTGGGTAATCAGAGAATCAAAGGCTCCCTCGGCAACCTCCACTTTTAGCGGTTTCTCTTCTTCGGTGTCAGCAAGATTAGATTCAGCCTCCTTCGTCACCTCGTTTTCCAGTCCATCGAGACTATTTTTCAACCCGTCAAAGCAGTTTGTAGCAGCACTTGGGGTATGGAAAAACAAACCACTAATAAAGATCGCTTCCATTACTTCATAAAAGGAAAAAGAGGTATCCCCATAAACAAAATGACCACGATCGGTACTACTTACCCCAGAGGCACTTTCTCTTAGCAACTCATCCTGCTGTAAGGTCATCAGTGTTTGCTTGTTGTAGAGGATCACTGGCAGGTTTTTAATTTCGTGGACATTTTCACTAAGGCTCCAGCGTTCCTTATCACCTTTGATAAAACCAGAAGCATCACAGCTACTTTCAATCTCAAATTCTTCAGTAGGGATCCGCTCACGGTTGAACCAGGCTGTAAAATCCTCACCGTCTCCCATATCCTGATACTGATATGCGCGGTAAACAGAGCTGCGGCGATCAATGCCAATCCACTCAAGATCCCATGTAGTAGGTTTAGATGGTTTTCTTACTTCGACAATATAGGCCCCAACATCCCGATCCAAATAAGCGGTTAGCAATTCCTTCCACGGCTCAATCGCAAAAAAGATATTCGCCAGCGTTGTTCCTTCTTCAATCATCACGGTATGACGAAAGAACCGGAGAAGAAAAAAGGGATCGGTATCTGAAATGGCTTCCTGTATTGATAGCAACGGAAGAGCTGTTGTTTCATCGTAGTCAGAACGAAAGCGTAATATTGAGTCCGAGCAGAAAATTAGTTGACCTTCCATCATTTATCTGGCTCCTGATGTTATGTAGCAATCCTTGGCTGATCTACCGCACAGCTTTTTTGCGCTTTATCTGGTTTGAAGGAAAGCATAGATGAGGTGGTATACAAACCATAATACTCGGCTTGCGTTCAGAAAGGAAAAACCAGAAAAAAATAGTGGTCATTCTGGTGGTCTTGACAATCAGAATTTTTAGGTTTAGCTTACCAATTAGCCAGTTACTGGCTACGGCGATCCCAGTCAGAGGAGCCAAATTTAAAAAAGCCTGCTTTCGAGCGGGCTTTTTGCTTTTCGGCATTTAGCAATCCCTCCGACACACACCATCACTCCTCACCTCATTGTCATCATTTATCCGGTAGCCGTGCGTCACGCACCATCACCGCGATATCAAAATATAAAATAATATCATTTCATCAATAAGTTACATGATTCTCTCTGGGGTTTTAATTATAAAAAACACCACCAGGACACGGTTCTGCCGCTCAGGAACAACGGCAAATACGGCGTCCATCACACTGACCTTCTCAGGGAGAGAAAACATGCAATTAGATTTCACGCTTAAATTTACTGACGATACCTGGTACCCCACCGTCGATATCAGTAGCTTCACCTCCACCGAAGGCCAACGTGTGGATATTCAGGAAAAGATGGTGCTCTCCTTTAGTGCGCCGGGAAAGATTACTGAAGGCGATATAACAGTGACCACTAACCCCTGGTGCGCAATAAAGACCACAGTACAGTCCAGCGAAGTATCCAGCGGTATTTTTGATGTCAAACTGACGCTTACCGCCGCAGACGGTTCCGCTATCGGTAGCGCGATTTCAGATATCCATATTGGCGTTAACGTCTCTTCAAATAGCGTGCCTGCATGGTCAACGCTGCGTGATACCTTCACCATCGCGGCGGATGAAGAGACCGACATCACGGGGGAACTGCTCGTCACCTGTGAGAGCTTCCCTGCCGGGCTTGAAACCTGCATGATAGGACTGGCGCTGACGCGCGGCGAAAAGCAAGAGATGCTGCATCCCGTTGCGGGTGCCAACAGCTTCAGAATCGCTGCTGGTACCTACTCTGCCAGCGCGGCGGAGCTTCGTACTGCGGATGGCACCGTTCGCGCAGCGGTACAGCTGAGTGCCGCGACGCTGAATATCACGAAGGGGCAGCGTACCTCGCTGACCCTTACCTTTGCTCCCGCAGAGCGCAGCACCACGCTGGAAGTGACTGTCGATTTGCCGGCCAATCATCCGCTGTACGGCGAAGCGCTAACGCTGGACTATCTCGAAAATAACAGCGAGGTTCAGCGTATTGTGCTGCACGCGGGCGAAACACTGCGTCTGGAACAGCGGCCGGTACAAGGCAACTACTCTCTGCGGATGCATGACATCACGTTAAATAACGTTCAATACCGCTTCGATGCTCAGTGTGGCACGCTGGATAACAGCTTCCATAGCGTAACCCTTAACCAGACGCATATTCATCAGTATGAGGATATCTTCAGGGGATCTTCGACACTGAGCATCGCCGTTGAGGCCGAAAAAAAGGTGCCAGCTGCGTTTGAACTGCGTCTGATTGAGGAGTGTGACGCGCCGCGCCAATACCTTTTCTCTCCCCTGCCGATGCAGACTGGCCACCACACCCCGGCGGAGGCCATTGCCCCCGGCATTTATCACATCGCCTCCAGCACCTTTATTCAGGACGGCACGCTGTACTACATCGACGTTCTGCCTGAAAAGCTGCACGTTGCCGAAGGAATGCCGGTTACCGTCAACGTAGCGATTAGTGAAGGGGCCAACCTGTGCGTGAAAGGATTCCCGGACTTCCTGAGCTTCGGCGGCTGCGCCGATATGTCGCCGAGCAACGTAGAGGATCTGGCACAGGCGCGAGTCTCTTCGCTGTTCAAATATTCCGGCGATGACGGCATGGGCGATGCCTCGGCTTATCTCGACCCGGCAAAAGAACCCACCAGCAAAATTATCCAGATGGCCCGTGATGTTGAGGCGAAAACCGGCGATAGCGTGCTGCCGGTGATGGTCTCATACACCTGTAACCTTTCACTGGGGGACGTAGAAAACATCATCGACGATCCGGTTCGTCATCAGTTTAGCTTCGCCAACTTTATTCAGGCGTTGCAGATGGCCCAGACGATGAAAGACGATGCTCATCCAGTGCCGGCAGGCTTTATCGTCAACCCAGACTATCTTGGCGAGTGCCAAAAATACGGTTTCTCCCCCGATTATCCGGTCCCGGTACGCGAACCGCTTGCTAAGGCGATGGCGCATCACGGGGTGAATCTGGCTATCCCTGCTGGAATTACCGACACGCTGAAGGGCTATATCAAAGGCGTGAACTGGCTCGTACGTGTGGTTGCACCGGATGTCTCACTTGGCTGGCAGATTAACTTGTGGAGCGTCGGCGGCTCCCAGTGGGTGTATGACGACTTCACCTATGACGACGTCTTTGACCCGCAAGATGGCCAGAAGAAAAAGCTGACCATCAGCCCGGCACTGGCAGGCAAACTTTCCGCACAGTACGCGCTGCTGGTCGGCGTCTTTGATGAGACTCAATACGCTCAGGCTGACGGCACCCCCGCTATCGCTAAGGGCGCTGACTTTATGGCCGTAGACCGCTACGAGGCTGACGACTTTACCGCCCGCGCCTACAAAAATGGCTACTGTTATTCACCGTATGAGTGGGACAGAACGTTCGATTATTGCGCGGCGCTGAGCCGCCATCTCCGCCAGCCGGTACTGCCGTGGCAGATGCCGGCCAGCCGTCTGGCAAGCGTTAGCGATGAGGTTGGTGAACTTGAGGAACAGTTCTGGGGGACCGGCGGGAGTTATCTGATGGGTCATGCTGAAATTGGCAATACCCTCGAGGCCATTAACCCGAAACTGCTGAACATCGAATTTCTTGATGTCCATGCCAGCATGATGGGTCGCACGCCGCGGGAACTCTTTAGCCGCCATGAATGGGATTTCACCACGGCGAAATACCAGGACTTCCCTTCGCGCGGGATTTTCCACGTTCAGGTCGGCGGCGGCGCCACCACCGGCGTGGTCAGCGCGGTTAACCGCAACAGTAGCCGCTGGATGCGCGAGAAGCTCCTGTCATACCGAGCTAATCCGGTGAAGTTTAACGACTAATCCTCTGTGCTATCCGCCCGTCGGCGGATAGCATCTCGCTCACCGTCAGTGCACAGCGTCAAATCTGATAATCCAGCACCGTCTCTTCCAAATCCATCGCCTGGCGCTTAATCTCTTCCAGCGACAGCCCCGCATTACACAACTCAATAAAACGCCATACATAGTTACGCTGAAGCTGACCACGTTTTAGCCCCAGCCAGACGGTATTCGCATCGAACAGATGATGGGTATCCAGCCGTACCAGGCTACCGGACTCCTGCGCGTCGCCCGACTGCTCGGCCACCAGCCCAATCCCCAGCCCCAGCTCCACATACGTTTTGATCACGTCTGAATCCTGCGCACTGAGTATGATATCCGGCGTCAGCCCTTTGCGATTGAAGGCTTCATCAATGCGCGAGCGTCCGGTAATTCCCTGACGATAGGTAATCAGCGGCCAGCGGGCGATCGCTTCAAGCGTCAGCGGCGTGGTCTGGGTAAGTGGATGGTCGGTTGGCACTAACAGGCTGTGATGCCAGCGGAACCAGGGGAAGGCCACCAGCGTGGCATCATTACTGAGCCGCTCACTGGCGATACCAATATCGGCACCACCGCTGTGCAGCAGCGCATCGATTTCCTGCGGCGTGCCCTGAATCAGCTCCAGGCGCACATCTTTGAAAATTTCACGAAACGCTTTAATCACCGGCGGCAGGCTATAACGCGCCTGGGTGTGGGTCGTGGCGATGGTCAGCACGCCGGAAGCGTCGTTGGTAAAGAGATCGGCCAGGCGGCGAACGTTACTGGCCTCACTCAGAATCCGCTCGGCAATCACCAGCAGGGCTTTGCCCGGCTCGGTCATGCCTAATAGCCGCTTCCCGCGGCGAATGAAGATCTCAATCCCTAGCTCTTCCTCAAGCTCGCGAATATGTCGGCTAACGCCTGACTGCGATGTGTAGAGCATATTGGCGACTTCGGTCAGGTTGTAATCCTGCCGCGCCGCTTCGCGAATAATTTTAAGTTGCTGGAAGTTCACGCGTCACCCCGATTGAGTCAGTTATGACGCTATTGTTAAAGTTTGTCGGACAGACAAACAAATAATAAAAACCAGCAACATATTCCTGAATGGAATATAAGCTTAGCTCACCAGCAGCAATTCACGGTTATCCAGCATCGGACGGCTGACCAGCGACATCAGAATCTCTTTCACCGCCTGGGCCTGTGGCGACAGCTGGCCGCGGGCCGAAACGTTGAGCGACAGCGGCAGACTCATCGACGGCGTGGTAATGCGCGCCATCCAGCCGTTTGCCGCACCGCACAGCGAACGCGCCGCCGACTCCGGCAGCACGGTCACGCCCATCCCGCTGGCGATCGCCGCAGTGAGCGTGGAGATAGACTCAATTTCACCGATAATCTTTGCCGTCAGGCGGCGCAGCGAAAACGCTTCGTCAACGCGCGCGCGTACGGCGCTATAGTCACGCGGCAGGAACAGATTCATCTCGGCGACTGCCGTAAGATCCACGCTCTGCCCCGGACAGTCGCGGGTACCGACCAGATAGAGATCTTCTTTCAGCAGCGGCTGACTGACGATCCCCGTCAGCGGCGCGCGATCGTAGAGCACCGCCATATCGAGCTGGCCGTTCAGCAGTTTGTCGTTCAGCACCGTGCCGCTATTTTCATGCAGATAGACCAGCACGTCCGGCAGTTCATTACGCACCGCCTGCAGCAGCGGCATGGTAATCGACGAAGCCGCCGTGCCCGGCGCCAGGCCGATAGAAACGCTGCCGCTCAGCGTCTGCCCGACGTTATGCACTGCCAGCTGCGCCTGTTCACACTGACGCAGAATCGTGCGGGCATGCGTGTAAAGCACTTTACCGGCCTCGGTAGGCGTAACGCCACGCTTGGTGCGAATCAACAGCTGCTGGTCGAGTTCCCCTTCCAGCGTTGCAACCTGTTGGCTCAGCGCGGGCTGTGCGATATGCAACACTTCAGCCGCCTGAGTCAGGCTGCCGATATCGACGATTTTCACGAAGTATTTCAGTCGTCTTAAGTTCATTCTTGCCTCCGGTTCGAGATCCACTGCCACGCTGGCGTTAAGTAATCGGAGGAATTGCAAGATGCTTGCCAGTTTTGAAAAAGGCGCTAAATGCGGATAAACCTATCGCTGAGCCCCTTTTTTAGGCCAGCCAGAAGATTGCCGTATGCCCCATAAGGGGTAAATGTGCACTTTCGCGGTGCAAAGCGCGGGTAAAATGAGCAAATAACGGCGAATTGCTGAAATTGTCAGCAAACGAACTTATTCGCGCTTTTCACCCTTTGACAAGCCGTAGGGACATCGATAATATGCGCCCCGTTCACACGATTCCTCTGTAGTTCAGTCGGTAGAACGGCGGACTGTTAATCCGTATGTCACTGGTTCGAGTCCAGTCAGAGGAGCCAAATTTAGAAAAGCCTGCTTTCGAGCAGGCTTTTTGCTTTTCGACTTTCCGCTACCGACTCTGTTCATATTCAATCGCTTCGCGCACTGCCGCCAGCGCAACGCGGAGTTGAGCCATCGAGACCGAACCTAGCGCCACGCGAATTGCCTGCGGGACGTGGGTCGTCACGCAAAATGGTTCAGCGGTTGAAACTAAAATCTGCTTATCCATTAACTGCTTCGCCACCCGGTCAGCCCGACTCTCCTCGGCCAGCGGTAGCCAAAGAAACCATGAGTCCGGGTGGCTGATACACGGCAGCGGCCCCAGCACTTCGCGGGCAAGAAGCTGGCGCTGGCGAGCATCGCGCCTTTTCTGCTTCGCCAGTTGTGAAACGGTCCCGTCAACAATCCACTGGCAAACCAGCGCACTCATCAACGAAGGCGTATTCCACGTGGTCGCCCGAATAGCACGTTCAAGCGCCGGACGCCAGGCCTCCGGGCAGACGACCATCCCCACGCGTATTCCGGTGGCAACATCTTTCGAAAAGCCGCTTACATAAACCGTTCTTTCCGGCGCATAGCTCGCCACCGGCGATGGCATACGTGTAACCAGATAGGCGTAAGCTGCGTCTTCAATCACCAGCAGGTCGTGCTGACGGGCGATGGATGCCAGCCGCTGCCGCTGGCGGGCGTTCAGCACCCAACCGAGAGGGTTGTGCAATGTTGGCATGGTGTAGACCGCGCGCAGATGTCGCATCCGGCATAAACGCGCGAGCACATTGAGATCGGGGCCGTCATCGCCGACGGGAATCGCGAGCAGCTCCAGCTGATACAGTGCCGCTAGCGCTTTGAATCCTGGGTAGGTTAAGGCATCGACGGCCACCACGTCGCCGGGACGCAGCAACCCCATGACCGCAACGGCCAGCCCATGCTGAGCGCCGTTAACAATCAGCACATTCTCCGCGCGTGCGGTCAGGCCGTGAGTATTGAGGTGGTGGGCAATAATTTCTCTCTCCCCTATCCTTCCCGCGTGGGGCTGATAACGCAGGTGCGATTCAATATCCCCAACGTTGGCCAACTGCCGCAGCCCCTCACGCAGCCGATCGCCCTGCCCCGGCAGCGACGGATAGTTAAAATTAAGATCAAGTACATCTGCGGCGATCGCCTGCTGATCGATACCGTGCCCCATCGCTAATGCGATTTCTCGCACAAAGGTGCCGCGCCCCGTTTCACCGCTCACGAGCCCCATCGCTTCCAGCTCGGCGTACACGCGGGTCGCCGTCGCTAAAGAAATATGATGCTCTGCGGCCAATCGCCGATGCGTGGGTAAACGGCTTCCTGCCACCAGTTTCCCGCTGCGGATAGCCAGGGCATAAGCGTCAACCAGCGTTTTATACCGCGCCTTCATACAATGTATCCATGACAATAATTTGATTGTATCGAATACGAGAAACTACCATCGCTGCGAGAATCACTCAACGACAAGGAGCAGGAGATGAATATCGTAGGCGCAAAACAGCAGGTGCATTCCGGGTGGCTCAACGGTTTGCTGGGGGTAATCATTTTTAGCGGCTCGCTGCCGGCGACGCGAATAGCGGTACTGGAAATGGATCCGTTCTTTCTGACTTTTTTACGCGCCTCTATCGCGGGGCTGGTCGCCGTCGCGCTGCTTAAGGGATTTGGTCAGCCCAGGCCGCATCGCGGGCAAATCCTGCCGTTGCTCATTGTATCTCTGGGGGTCATTATTGGCTTTCCGCTGCTCACCGCGCTTGCCTTGCGCTACGTTACCGCCGCCCACTCGATTGTTTTTATTGGGCTGCTGCCGCTGGCGACGGCGATTTTCGGCGTCCTACGTGGCGGTGAGCGACCACGCATCGCGTTCTGGATGTTCTCGCTGCTTGGCAGTTTGCTCGTTGCGGGTTTTGCTCTCTTTCAAAGTGCGACGCTGTCTCTGACTGGCGATGCGCTGATGCTTGCCGCTGTGCTGGCCTGCGGTCTGGGCTATGCGGAGGGCGCAAAGCTGACGCGCGAACTCGGCGGTTGGCAGACCATCGGTTGGGCGCTGTTGATATCGCTGCCGGTAATGCTTTTAGCCGCATTTATCACTCGCCCGCCCCTGTTCGGCGCGTTTTCCCCTTCGGTATGGCTGGCCGTTGGCTATGTCTCGTTATTCAGCATGCTGATTGGTTTTATCTTCTGGTACAAAGGGCTGGCGGCGGGAGGGATTGCCGCCGTTGGGCAACTACAGCTGTTGCAGCCTTTTTTAGGACTGGCGCTGTCTGCCCTACTTCTTCACGAGGCGGTAAACCCGCAGATGATCATCGTGAGTTTCGGCGTCATCCTGTGCGTTCTGGGGTCGCGACGGTTTGCGCGATAACGCGACGCCGGCAGCATCCGGCGTCGCGAGCGGAGGATTACAGCGCGGCGTGAATCATATCCAGCACCTGCATATTGCGCACCGTCTCTTCCAGCGGAATCAGCCGCGAAGGCTGGTTGAGCACCGCGCTGGAGAAATGGCGAATCTCCGCCTGATAGCGGTCGGATTCGCTAACCGGCAGTTCGCGCACGCCGTCGGCGGTATGCAGATGCAGCGCCCCCGCATCGTCCAGGAACGGTTTATCGACAATGAGCATGCCTTTCGTGCCGATAATCTCCGCATAATTGCGGCCATATGCGTTAAATCCGCAGTGAATATTGGCAATCAACCCATCGTCGTACTGGAGTAGCGCCGAAAGATTGGTATCAACGCCCTGCTCCGTTTCGCACAGCGCTTTGCAGCGTACCGGCAGACGCCCGGTCACCATGCCGATAAAGTTCACCGGATAACAGCCCACATCGTACAGCGCCCCGCCGCCCAGCGCTGGCTGCATTTTAATGGTATTTGGACGATCCAGCAGAAAACGGAACGAGACGTTAATATGTCGAATATCGCCCAGCGCGCCGCTTTCCAGTACCTGCTTGATCACCCGTACACGGTCGGTGTACTGATACATAAACGCTTCCATTAGCAAGCGATTATGGCGCGTCGCCGCCTGGTACATCTCCTGCGCCTCGGCGGCGGTCAGGCCAATCGGTTTTTCACACAGTACGTGCTTGCCCGCTTCGAGCGCCCGAAGTACCCACTCTTTATGCAGCGAGTTCGGCAACGGAATATAAACTGCCTGAATGGCCGGATCGGCGAGCAGCGCCGCATAATCACCGTAGCTCTGTTCCCATTCGCCGGTTGGCAAGTCGGCCTGATGACGCGATGCGACACCGTACAGGCGCGCATTATCCGCCCGCGAAATCGCGGGAATAATCGAATTTTTAGCAATTCTGGCATAGCCCAGGACGCCCCAGTTTACGACGGTGCTCATCTCATTCTCCCTGCTAATTGACAGCAAAAAGCCCGCACGGCGCGGGCTTTGGCAATCTGCATTGTGCAATTTAAAGGGTGTTGTGCGAGACGCTAATATTCACCGGCATCCCCGAGCGACGCTCCAGTACCGATCTTGCGCGATTCACATCAACCCCCTGCCCTTCAGTAAAACTACGCAGAGCAGGCGTCATTGGCAACGGAACTTTGTTATCCGATTCGTATTCTGTGCGGTTGCGCGATAACGGCTCGTGCACCTCAACCCAACGACTGCCGTCCGGCTCGGCGGTGTATTTCACCGGCTGATCGATAATCTGTACCCGCGTTCCCACCGGCACGTTATCAAACAGGTATTTAATATCGTCGTTGCGCAGGCGGATACAGCCCTGACTCACGCGCAGGCCAATACCGAAATTCGCATTGGTGCCATGAATGGCATAAAGCCGCCCAATATAGATGGCATACAACCCCATTGGGTTATCCGGCCCGGCAGGCACAAAAGCGGGCAGGCTTTCGCCGCGCTTCGCATATTCGCGACGGGTATTCGCCGTTGGCGTCCAGGTCGGCCCCTCCTGTTTACGTTCAACCGCCGTCACCCAGTTTCGCGGCGTTTCACGTCCAGCCTGACCAATGCCGATCGGCAATACTTCAACGGTATTGCTGCCCGGTGGATAATAATAAAGCCGCATTTCGGCAACGTTCACTACGATCCCCTGCCGTACAGTGTTCGGTAAAATCAGCTGCTGTGGGATCACCAGCGAGGATCCCGATTTCGGCAGAAATACGTCCACGCCCGGGTTAGCTTCCAGCATGTTGCTCAGCCCTTGCCCGTACTGGGCGGCGAACGCCTCCAGCGGCAACCGGTTATTCTCTGGCACGGTGATGTTCAGCGTACTGCCGACCAAACGGCTTCCCTCCGGCGGAAGCGGGTAAGTGACGGCCAGCGCGCTGTGGCTAGCCGCTGTCAGAATTAACGCACACCAGAGTTTTACACGAGGTCCCATTTCCCTTTCCTCATTCACGGCAGATATCGGTTAATTATAGCTTTTTTCGCCCACCGCGCTGCTATTCCCTTTGAGCATGAAGAATATGGTTAAATGTTAATCAGTTGTTATAAGGAAGCCGGCTAGCGCTTTTGTTTCATCATCCGCTGACATACTATCGGGAAAGCTGCAGACCTGACACAAGGAGCGAACGATGAGTAACACGGGCGTGAGTCTGACCCCTGAGCAGGCGCTGGATCAACTCCAGGCGCTGTACGATCAATCGGTAAATGCATTACGTGACGCCATCCGTCTGTTTATAGAGGATCGATCACTGCCTGGCGCTGAAGCGCGGGCCAACGGATTATTTGTCTATCCCCAGCTCTCGGTCTCCTGGAGCGGCTGCGCGCACAAAGCGCAGAAAACCCGTGCGTTTGGCCGTTTTACCCACTCCGGCTGCTACACGACCACCATCACCCACCCGACGCTGTTCCGCAGCTACCTGTTGGAGCAGTTGTCGCTGCTATATGAAGATTACGACGCCCATATTGAAGTCAGCCTGTCACAGCACGAGATCCCCTATCCGTATGTGATAGACGGCCTCAATCTCGATCGCTCCATGAGCGCCGATCTCACGCGCTTCTTCCCGACGACCGAGCTGTCGCAAATTGGCGATGAAACGGCGGATGGCTTAACCCATGCCACTGAGTTCTATCCGCTGTCGCATTTTGATGCCCGCCGCGTCGACTTCTCGCTGGCGCGCCTGCGTCACTACACCGGCACACCGGTCGAGCACTTCCAGCCGTTCGTGCTGTTCACCAACTACACCCGCTACGTTGATGAATTCGTGCGCTGGGGTTGCAGTCAGATCCTCGATCCTGACAGCCCATATGTATCGCTTTCCTGCGCGGGCGGAATCTGGATCACCGCCGATACCGAAGCGCCGGAGGAAGCGATTTCCGATCTGGCGTGGAAAAAGCACCAGATGCCGGCCTGGCATTTGCTCACTAAAGACGGTCAGGGAATTACGTTGATTAATATTGGCGTCGGCCCGTCCAACGCCAAAAATATCTGCGACCATCTGGCGGTATTGCGTCCGGACGTGTGGCTGATGATTGGTCACTGCGGCGGCCTGCGCGAGAGTCAGTCGATTGGCGACTACGTGCTGGCGCATGCCTACCTGCGCGACGACCACGTACTCAACGCCGTGCTGCCCCCGGATATTCCGATCCCAAGTATCGCCGAGGTACAGCGCGCCCTGTACGATGCCACCAAGCAGGTTAGCGGCATGCCGGGAGAGGAAGTCAAACAGCGATTACGTACCGGCACGGTAGTGACGACCGACGACCGCAACTGGGAATTGCGTTATTCGGCATCCGCACTGCGCTTTAACCTTAGCCGGGCGGTGGCCATTGATATGGAAAGCGCGACGATCGCCGCACAGGGCTACCGTTTCCGCGTCCCCTACGGCACGCTGCTGTGCGTGTCGGACAAGCCGCTGCACGGAGAGATAAAACTGCCCGGTCAGGCTAACCGCTTCTATGAAGGGGCGATTTCAGAGCACCTGCAGATTGGCATTCGCGCCATCGACCTGCTGCGTGCTGAGGGCGACCGCCTGCACTCACGTAAGTTACGCACCTTCAACGAACCGCCGTTCCGTTAACCCCTTTCCTCGGCTCGCCATGGCGATGTCGAGGAAGTGGCTGAACGCAGAAAAGCAGAAAGCCTGCTCGAAAGCAGGCTTTTCTAAATTTGGCTCCTCTGACTGGACTCGAACCAGTGACATACGGATTAACAGTCCGCCGTTCTACCGACTGAACTACAGAGGAATCGTTGTGGAGTCGTATCTTAGCGGCGAAAAAACTTTTGTCAAACCCCAATTAGCGCTTTGTGGTGCAGTTGCCTATTCCATCAACAATTTGTCGCCATTCCAGACAAAAATTAAGGAAAAATGTTTTGCAGGATCGGTGATTCTCCCTCATCATTTGAAATGGAGTTTCAACTTTCAGATCTAAGGTCCATTTTGAACGTCACCGCCGTGCTTCGCCAGGCCGTCTCGCGTACGCCCTGGTATCAAAAACGCAAAAGTTATCGAGTTCTCTTCTGGCGTGAAATCACCCCCCTTGCTGTACCCATTTTTCTGGAAAATACCTGCGTTTTGCTGATGGGGGTGCTGAGTACTTTCCTCGTGAGCTGGCTGGGAAAAGAGGCGATGGCGGGCGTAGGCCTGGCCGATAGCTTCAATATGGTGATTATGGCCTTCTTCGCCGCGATTGACCTTGGGACAACGGTGGTGGTGGCGTTTAGTCTCGGCAAGCGGGACCGTCGCAAGGCGCGTGCGGCGGCGCGACAGTCGCTGGTGATCATGACCCTCTTCGCGGCGATACTGGCGGCGGTCATTCACTATTTTGGTGCCGGAATTATTAATATCGTGGCCGGTGACGCGACGCCCGAAGTCAAGGCGCTGGCGCTGACCTATCTCGAGCTGACCGTTCTGAGCTACCCGGCCGCCGCGATTGCGCTGATTGGCAGCGGCGCACTGCGTGGTGCCGGGAATACGAAGATCCCGCTGATGATTAACGGCGGGATGAATATTCTTAACATTCTGATTAGCAGCGTGCTGATTTACGGCGCTTTCGGCTGGGACGGTCTTGGTTTTGCCGGGGCGGGTCTCGGGCTGACCATTTCACGCTACATCGGCGCGGTGATGATCATCATTGTGCTGATGGTTGGCTTCAATCCGGCTCTGCGCATTCCGCTTAAAAGCTACTTTAAACCACTGAATTTCGCGATTATCTGGGAAGTGATGGGGATTGGGATCCCGGCTAGCGTTGAATCGGTGTTGTTTAACGGGGGTAAACTGCTGACCCAGATGTTTGTTGCCGGGATGGGGACTGATGTCATTGCCGGTAATTTTATTGCCTTCTCGGTGGCGGCACTGATTAACCTACCGGGTAACGCCCTGGGATCGGCATCGACTATTATCACCGGTAAACGGCTTGGTACCGGTCAGCTCGCGCAGGCGGAACGTCAGCTGCGCCACGTCTTCTGGATGTCGACCATTGTACTTACCGTGATTGCGTGGGGGACGGCACCGTTTGCCGGGCTGTTTGCGTCGTTCTACACCCATGAAGAGGATGTCAAAGAGGTGGTGAAAATCCTGCTGTGGATGAACGCTGCCTTTATGCCGATTTGGGCGGCTTCCTGGGTGCTGCCTGCGGGCTTTAAAGGGGCACGCGACGTGCGCTTCGCCATGTGGGTCTCCATGCTGAGCATGTGGGGCTGCCGAGTGGTCGTGGGTTACGTGCTGGGTATCCTGCTCGGTTGGGGTGTCGTTGGCGTCTGGATGGGGATGTTCCTCGATTGGGCGGCACGTGCCACGCTGTTTTATCGTCGTCTGGTTACCGGGCGTTGGGCGTGGAAATATGCGCCAGCGAAAAAAGAAGACGCCGCCTGAGGGTGGGTTGCGGGTAAAATCGGCAATAAACGTCAGTTTTCAGCCTGATTGCAGATTTAATCAGCAAACGATTTATTTTCTGCAAATCAGGCTTTGACAACCACGGGGTACCCCGATAATATGCGCCTCGTTCACACGATTCCTCTGTAGTTCAGTCGGTAGAACGGCGGACTGTTAATCCGTATGTCACTGGTTCGAGTCCAGTCAGAGGAGCCACATTTTAAAATCCCGCTTAAGGAAACTTAAGCGGGATTTTTGCTTTCAACGCCTTTCCTGTTCCGCAATCCGGACCAGTAGCGCCCCCAGTAAGGCGAGATCGATGGGTAACGCAAAAGCAAAGACGTACCCCATCAATCCCGGTGCAGCACAAGCCTGAATCAGTAAAACGGCCGTCACCGCTGCAACGCAACTTATCGTCGTGCCCATTCGTTTCTCAACAAGGTACCGGCCGTGAGCCAGTCCCAGCCCCACACCGCCGATGAGAATACCGGGTAACAGCACGTTTCCTATATGACCGTTCAGAATTGTCAGCAGCACCAGCAACCAGCCCGCGGCGGCCAGTAGAAAGCCGTGACGCGCTATCCCCCGCTGACGTGCCAATATGCCCCCCAGACCGATGCTCACAGCCAATGCGGCCAACAAGATCATGCTGATTCCCACCCCAACCATTGTCGCCATTCTCAGCAACAGGCCCGCCGCCGCCGTCCCGCAACCTAGCGCAATGGCGCGTACCGCACTCTCTTCGCTCGGCAACGTCACGTTGTGTATCTCTGTACTCATTTTCGACTCCCGACATCATCATGAGAATAATTCATTTCTCGCTTTACATGCCGGGTAGCCTACGCCCTATATAATGGCTTAAACAAACGCATAGTTTTCAGCTATAGATGAGAAAAACTCAGGTATGAAGAAAATACGCCTCCCGCCGCTTGGCGCGCTGCGGGCGTTCCACGCAGTCGCCGAAAGCCAGAGCTTTAAACGGGCCGCCGACACGCTGGGTGTGAGCGCCACGGCAGTCAGCCATCAAATCAAACTACTGGAGTCAGTGCTTGGGTGCAGGGTCTGCGAGCGCAGCGCGCAGGGTATGAGCCTGACGGAAAGCGGAAGAGTGCTTTATGCAGGAACTCAACGCGCGTTTGCCGCGCTGGAAGAGGCGACAGTACAGGTGCTTCGCGCCCAGCAACCGCCGGCGCTCACGGTGACCACCACCTCCAATTTCCTTACCCACTGGCTGGTTCCGAGGCTGGCTGACTTTAAAGCGGAATTTCCGGCTATCGATCTCCGCCTGCACACTAGCGTCGAGCGGGTCGATCTCAGCCAGCGCAGCGTAGACGTCGCGATCCGCTATCGCGAGACGCCGGAAGCGGCGCTGCACTGCACGCTGCTGTATACCGATCGCTTTATCGTCGTCGCCAGCCCGACACTGAACATACGCCAGCCGGAGGATTTACAGTCAGTCACGCTGTTCCACGTCGAAAACCGCCGCGTCCCCGCCGATGAACCCAGTTGGGAACACTGGCAACAGCGCTACGGACCTGCGGGCTTAAATATCCATGCTGGATTGACCTTTAGCGATGAGACGCATGCGCTACAGGCGGCAGTCGCGGGCCAAGGGGTGGTGATTGCCAGTGAGTTGCTGGCGAGAGATTTGTTACAACGTGGCGTGCTGACGGCGCCGTTCAACATGACGTTGCCCGGCGCAAACTACTATCTGGTGGCGACCGAAGAAACCGCGCAGCGCCGGGATATTGTGACGCTGCGGGAATGGTTACTTCGCCAAATGTTAGCGAAGTAAGAACCTTATACCGGCAGGACGATATTGCTGCCCGCCAACGTGCCCATGCGGTTGTACATGGCGCAAGCCGATTCCACGATATGCATCGCCATCGCCGCGCCGCTGCCTTCACCAAGACGCATCTCCATGTGCAGATACGGCTCAAGCTCCAGATGCGCGAGCGCGATGCGCGCGCCCTTCTCGGCGGAGAAGTGCGAAGGGATCAGATATGGCTTCACGCCAGGCGCAATCCGACAGGCGGCCAGCGCCGACGCGTAGGACAAGAAACCATCCAGCACCACCGGCAGGCCACAGGACGCGGCGCCGAGCATCACGCCGGTCATTCCCAGCAGGTCATAGCCGCCTACTTTCGTCAGCACGTCAAGACCATCGTCGGCGTTCGGCTGATTCACAGCGATAGCGCGGCGAACGACCTCAACTTTATGCCCCAGCTGCGTCTGCGGCAGGTTTGCGCCTACGCCTACCACCGCTTCCGGCTCGCTGTCGGTGAGCACGCTCACCATCGCCGCTGCCGGGGTAGTATTCGCCATGCCCAACTCGCCCACGCCAAACAGCGTCACGCCCTGCTCTGCCAATTGGCGCGTATAATTGATGGTCGACATCAGTACCGACTGCGCCTGCTCGGCACTCATCGCCGGACCCTGCGCAATATTGCCGCTGCTGCGCGCGACCTTCATATCAATAAGGCCGGGAATCGGATCGGCATCAATGCCGACATCCATCACGTGTACGTCGGCACCGACCTGTGCCGCCATCACGCAGACGCCGGTATTGTGGCGAGTCATATTTGCCGCCTGAATTGCCGTGACAATCTGAGGAGAGACCGCGACCCCTTCATGCCAGACGCCGTGGTCAGCGCACATTACGAGGATGGCTTTCTTCGCCACCTGCGGCGTACCGTGCAGCCCCGGCATACCGGCCAACTGCACCGCCAAAGACTCCAGACGCCCCAGGCTGCCGGTGGGTTTCAGCAGCCCATCAATATGTTGCTGTGCTTGTGCCATCGCGACGTTATCGACGTCAGGAATCGCCGCTAATAATGAAGCCAGTGTTTGCATATTTTATTATTTACCCCGTTAAACGCTGGCTTACAGTAGCGCCAGCAAGAAAATCACTTCGCCTAGCTCAATTGCCGCCCCCAGCGTATCGCCGGTTTGTCCACCGAGCGTGCGTTTCAGCAACAGGCCTAAAATAAAGACGCCAATAAACGCCACCAGCAACGCACGCAGGCCATGCATACCCAGCATGGCGGTAACCAGTGCGCCGCCGATAACCAGCGTAACCCAGGTCTGGCGGAAGCTGATTTTGCCGATAAACAGATTGCCCAGCCCCTCTTCCCGCGCATAGCGGTGGCGGTACATCATCAGCACCGACCCCGCGCGCCCGGCAATACAGGCGCCAGCAATGGCGGCCAGCATCGGCGTGTCGCGTAGCGCCAGTTCGCTGACGGCCAGCACTTTCGCCAGCAGGACGAAGATCAGCGCCAGGCCGCCGTGCGTACCGAGACGGCTGTCGCGCATAATTTCCAGCATCTTTTCACGGCGGCGAGCAGAGAAAATACCGTCGCAGGTATCTGCCAGCCCATCCAGATGGAAGCCCCCGGTCAGCAGCGCCAGCGCCAGTACCGCAAAGAACGCCGCCAGCGGGATCCCGCACCAGGCCTGAACGATGATAAATACCAGGCCGCTCAGCGCCCCGAGCAGCAAGCCAATAAACGGAAAGGTGATCACGCCGCTGACGTAGCGGTCTAAATCCAGCCCCTGCGACCAGCGCTGCGGCACCGGCAGACGGCTCATAAACGAAAGTGTGGCGAAAAACAGTCGGCTCATTTTATTTTGACTCCAATCCCTGATACCACCAGCCAGACGTCATCCGCCGCCTGCGCCAGCTTTTGGTTCACGCGCCCGGCAATATCGCGGAAATGCCGGGCCAGACGATTCTCGGGCACGATGCCCATCCCCACTTCATTGGTGACCAGCACCACCGGCGACGGGCAGGCTCGACAAGCCGCTATCAGCGCGTCGATTTCGGCGTTAACTTCGCGTTCCAGCGCGTCGAAGTCCCATCGCTCAATCTCGTCCGGGTTGCCCGAGGCAAAGAGAATGTTGGTCACCAGCGTTGTGATGCATTCCAGTAAGATGGCTTCGTTGGGATCGTTGTGGGGGGTAATAATGTCGGCAAGATGTTGCCAGCGTTCTTCGGTGCGCCAGTGCGCGGGGCGACTGTCCCGATGATGTTGAATACGCTCGGCCATCTCGGCGTCGAAAATCTGCGAGGTGGCGATATAGCAAACCTGAGGATACTGGCTGAGTAACGATTCAGCGTGGCGGCTCTTGCCGCTGCGTGCGCCGCCGGTCACCAGCATCATGATTGCGCTTCCTGATGTTGCAGCATGGTTAGCGAGATCCTTTGATATCAATATGTTCCCACATCACTGTGGCTAATATATCAAACACAGAGCTTTATACTCCGCATTGCTCGCGATGTCACTGAGGTTGTGGCGGTAGGAAGAAAGGAAAAACGGAATTGACCAGGTGACGGCAGCGCCGCCACCCGAGAATGACGGTTACTCGCCTTTCTGCTCGCCCATCACTTTGAGTTTCTTAGAGATGTCGCGGCGTTCTTTAGACAGTTCAGCATTTTTGATGATGTAGTCATCAACGCGATCTTCATAGTCGCCTTTCATGCTGGCAATAATGCCCTGAATAGCTTCAACGCTCATGCCCGGTTTGATGTAGTCGCTGAGGTTGTCCAGCAGCAGGACACGCTTCTGGTTGTCACGGATCTTTTTCTCAACGTCCTGGATTTCGCGCTGCAGTTTGTTCTTACGACGGAACAAACGTACAAACTCCAGTACGTCCTGAAACGAAGGTTTCGTGGTTTCCATTTTTATACCCCTGATAGTTGAGAGTCGGATTCGTTAAAACAACGGCTACACGATAAGGTACACATTACTGATATCCCCTTCAACCAGTATGACTTCGCGTATCACCGTTGCGGCAAACAATCATTTTTGCTTTGGGTTCATCATAACCCTAAATCCAGCTGAATCGAAACAACCAGACGCAAAACCCTGCGCATCTGCCTTTTATTTACGCAATGCGCGGCACATCAGGCTGGAGAGTAGCTCCAGTTGACGCGCCAGTTCCATGCTCAGCCAGACGTAGCCATGAATCGGCGTTTCCGAAAGGTTATCGCCCTTGTAGTCGTTCACCAGCTGGCGCAGTTCGGCGACAATGTCGTTGAGCTTCTCGCTGTTGGCCTTAATGGGGCGCGGATTACCTTCGTACAGCGCGTGGGCGATGGAGAGCAGCGTTTGCTGCGTCATGGTCTGGGTTTCGCGCAGCGTCTGGGCGTTGAGCATCAGCAGATGGCTTGGGCGGGTCGCCCAGTGGGCGTTAATTTGCAGCTCCAGCATACACACCAGATTGCGGCTCACGGTCTGGATCGCCTCAAAGATGCCTTTGTGAATGTGCGTTTCTTTGCTGGCCGGGGTAATCAGGCCGCGCATTTTCACCACATCGTTGAGTACCGTTTGCAGGTGTTTTTCCAGCCTCGGCCGCTCAATCAGGTTCGGCGACAGGCCCGCCTGATAGATACGGTTAAACTGGGTAACGAAGGTGGCCATCTGGATACGCCAGTGGATAAACGCCCGCTGCGGCCAGATACCGGTAAATAGCATCGCCAGCAGACAGCCGAAAATGACGTCGCCGCTTCGCCACAGCGCGGTGGTCATATCGCCCGGCGGCGCGCCGACCACCACCCCCAGCGTGATGCCAATCAGCAGCGCCTGATACGGTTTCTTACCCAGCGCCAGCCAGCCGCAGAGGAACATCGCCGCCGCGCACCAGATAATCATCAGCGGCAGTGAGATAAGTTCCAGCTTGAGGGCGACCAGACCCAGCGCGGAGCCAAGTACCGTACCGCCAATCCGCTGGAAGGCGCGCGGAACCACGTTGCCCCAGAACGAAATCGGCCCCATGACCACCACCAGCGTGATCAACGGCCATGAACCGTCAGGAATGCCGAGCAGGCGGACGATTAGAAACGTCAGGACAAAGGCCAGCGCAATACGCGCGCCGTGCACGGTACGATAGTGTCGATATAAGCGTATTTCAAACGGGCTGAGTGACTTATCCGGACGCACACCCACTCTCCACAAAAAACGAAAGGGCAAATTGTACCTGCTCCGCCAGGCAACGACCACCGGGAGCGCAAAAACGCCCCTGAAAAGAGGGGCGCTAATCAAGGATAATCAGGTTTACATCAGGCTTTATGATGCAGGTAATCGCTTAAGCGTGAAAACAGCCCGCCTTTACCCACGCTTTCCAGCGTCACCAGCGGCCACTGCGCCACCACTTTATCGCGGTCGAGCAGTTGAATTTCCCCCACCCGCTGATGGGCGGCCAGCGGCGCTTCCAGCTCTTTTTTATCCAGCACGTATTTGGCTTTAATATTTGGCACTTCGGCTTTCGGCAGCGCTAACCAGAAATCCTGATCGGTACCGAGGGCAATCTTCTCTTTATCGCCATACCAGATACGCTCGGTACCGACTTTTTTACCGTTTTGCAGAACCTGCACGGTATCAAAGTTTTGCTGGCCCCAGCGCAGCAGCGTACGCGCCTGCTCCTCACGCCCTTTCGGGCTGTCGGCCCCCATCACGACGGCAATCAGGCGACGCTGACCGTCCACCGATGACGCGATCAGGTTAAACCCTGCGCCGGAAGTATGCCCGGTTTTCAGGCCGTCGATGTGCATGGTTTTTTCCCACAGCAGGCCGTTACGGTTCTGCTGGGTAATACCGTTCCACGTCAGGCTCCTCTCGCTGTACATATGGTAGAACGCTGGCTCGCCGTGAATAATCGCGCGCGAAAGTACCGCCAGATCGTAAGCCGAGCTGTGCTGGCCCGGCGCATCAAGGCCGTGAACGGTTTCAAAGTGCGTGTCGCGCAGATTCAGCTTCTGCACGTAGTCATTCATCATTTTAACGAACTGCGGCTGGCCGCCGGCCACGTAGTCCGCCAGCGCCACGCAGGCGTCATTGCCGGAATCAACAATCAGGCCACGGCTCAGATCGCGAACCGAAACGCGGTCACCCGCTTTGAGGAACATGAGCGACGAACCATTAAACACCGGGTTAGCCGCCGCCCAGGCATCGCGCCCGACGGTGACGATGTCATCCGGCGTAATACGATGGCTATCAATAGCCCGATCCACCACGTAGCCGGTCATGAGCTTAGTCAGACTGGCCGGATTGCGCTGCTGATGTTCATTACCTGCGGTTAAAATCTGCCCGGTGGTATAATCCATAAGTACCCACGAACCGGCTTTAATCGCGGGCGGGGTGACAGCAGGCATTGCGATATTGTCGGCAAATGCACACGAAACGCTCGAAGCAAGCAAAGAAACGGCAACAAGAAAACGGGCTTTCAACGGAACATCCTCAACTTTTACAAATTCGCCGTCCTTTTTACGGAAGTTTGTGCCTCATGACAGGGCTAAATTGCAAGAAAATATGACATATCTCTATTTTCACACAAAAAAATCCCCTGCATGTCGGATTCCAGAAACGGTTCTGGCGCTTCTGATGCCAGGCTAAATCGTTTACCATGGGTATTCAATGCCATACACGGACACAGTTAACGCCATGCAAGAGACCTCCAGCGCGCCGGGATTCCTGTTTCACGACTATGAAACGTTCGGAACCAGCCCTTCCCTCGACAGACCCGCGCAGTTCGCCGCTATTCGTACCGATAAGGACTTCAACATCATCGGTGAGCCGGAGGTTTTTTACTGTAAGCCGGCGGACGACTATCTGCCGCAGCCGGAAGCGGTGTTAATTACCGGCATTACCCCGCAGGAAGCGCGCGCCAAAGGCGAGAATGAATCGGCATTTGCCAAACGCATCCACGATATTTTCACGGTGCCGGAAACCTGCGTGGTGGGCTACAACAACGTCCGCTTTGATGATGAAGTGACGCGCAATATTTTCTACCGTAACTTTTATGATCCTTACGCCTGGAGCTGGCAAAACCGGAATTCGCGCTGGGACCTGCTTGACGTCATGCGCGCCTGCTATGCCCTGCGCCCGGACGGCATTAACTGGCCGGAAAACGATGACGGTCTGCCGAGCTTTCGTCTGGAGCATTTAACCAAAGCCAACGGTATTGAACACAGTAACGCCCATGATGCGATGGCCGACGTTTACGCCACCATCGCCATGGCGAAGCTGGTAAAGGCCCAGCAACCGAAGCTGTTTGATTATCTGTACGCCTATCGTGGCAAAAACAAACTGATGACGCTGATTGACGTCCCGCAGATGAAGCCGCTGGTGCATGTCTCGGGGATGTTTGGCGCCTGGCGCGGAAACACCAGCTGGATTGCGCCGCTGGCCTGGCATCCGGATAACCGTAACGCGGTGATCATGGTCGATCTGGCGGGCGACATCTCCCCGCTGCTCGAGCTGGACGCCGATACGCTGCGCGAGCGTCTGTATACGCCGAAGGCCGAGCTCGGCGACACCTCGCCGGTACCGATTAAGCTGGTGCATCTGAATAAGTGCCCGGTACTGGCGCAGGCCAATACCCTGCGCCCGGAAGACGCAGACCGCTTAGGCATTAATCGACAGCACTGCCTGGATAACCTGAAGCAGTTGCGCGATAACCCGCAGGTGCGCGAGAAGGTGGTGGCGATTTTTGCAGAAGCCGAGCCGTTTGTACCCTCGGACAACGTCGATGCCCAGCTCTATAACGGTTTCTTTAGCGATGCTGACCGGGCGGCAATGAAGATTGTGCTGGAGACTGAACCGCGCAATCTGCCGGCACTGGACATTACCTTCGCCGACCCGCGTATTGAGAAACTGCTGTTTAACTTCCGCGCGCGTAACTTCCCCGGCACGCTGGATGAAAATGAACAACAGCGCTGGCTGGAACACCGTCGGCAGATCTTCACCCCGGAATTTTTACAGGCCTACGCGCAGGAGCTGGAGATGCTGTACGGGCAGCATGAAGGGAATAATGACAAGCTGTCGCTGCTGAAGGCGCTGTATCAGTACGCGCAGGAGATTGTGTAAGCGAAAGCCGGCCTGATAGCCAAAGCGCTATCAGGAAAATACGGCCCCGATTGCCGGATGGCGGAATTGCCTTATCCGGCCTACCGGCATCGGGTTATGCAAATAGCATTACTTCTGTACGGTAATCGTCCATGCTGCATCGCCGGACTGCTGGTAATCAGTGACCGTAAAGCCCTCTTCCGCCGCCCACTGTGGGATGGCTTCCGTCGCCTGAGTACAGTCGAACTCAATCACCAGCTGGTCGCCGCTGGCCAGTTCCGCCATCGCCGCCTTCGCTTCAATTAACGGGAACGGGCAAACCTGCGTGACTACGTCCAGTTTCTTCACAACCATTTTTTCTACTCCTTAAGCCGTTGCGGTTTTCAGTTTTGCTTTCCGCTGCGGGCGAACATACAACATCCACGACGCGCACCACACGCCGAGAATCATAAACGCCAGGCCAATCCAGCCCTGCCAGGTCATCATCGCCGTCATGACCAGACCGTTGCCTATCGAGCAGCCTCCGGCAATGCTGGCACCAAAGCCCATCAATACGCCACCACCCGCGCTGCGCAGCGTAGTGCTGGCATCGGCGGCGCGGACGCGGAATTCGCGGCTGGCTTTCGCGGCGATAAACGAACCGATAAAGATCCCCAGCACCAGGAAGACGCCCCAGTTGAGGTACTTGCTGTCGCCACCTACCAGGAACTGCAGAATATTGGCGGTCGGCGAGGTGATACCGAGGCCAAACATGCGCCCGGTGGCCTCGCTCAGCGGCCAGGCCAGCAGTGCGATAAGGCCGATCAGAATGGCGGTGACAAACGGATGCCAACGCTTTTCAAACAGCAGATGTGCCAGGCCGGTGCGGCGCGGCGGCAGAGAAGCCACCTTGAGCTTCGGTTTGCGCAGCTCTTTGCGTACAAACCACAGCGTCACCGCCACCAGCAGAACGATAATCGGCCAGACGGAGATATTCAACGTTTCGGCAATGCCGTTGTGGGCGGTCGTGTGCTGACCGAGAAACGTGTTCAGCCCCGCGGCGTGCGGCGAGCGCATCACCGCGCTCATTACCATATAGGTAACCAGCGCAATCCAGCTGCCAATCAGCCCTTCCCCGGCGCGATACCAGGTGCCGGTAGCACAACCGCCCGCATAAACGATACCAATGCCGAAAACGAAACCGCCAACCACGGTGCCCAGCCACGGGAACGCGCCCGCGTCATACTGCACCACGCCTAGCTGAATCAGCGCAAAAACGCCGATGCTCTGAATACAGATAGCAATCAACAGCGCGTAAAACATGCGGTTATTTTTGCTGATATACATATCGCGAAAGCCACCCGTCAGGCAGAAGCGACCGCGCTGCATAACGAATCCCAGTAGGGCTCCGCAAATTATCCCACTTATTATCATGTGCCACATAAGAATCAATTAACTCAATATTATCAGTCTTAAAATTATTCCTGACCCCGCCGGAGGGCTCCAATAACCAAAAGCTCTATATTATTCCCAACGGTTATTAATATTGATTTTTTAATCACCCCATAAACTTAAGGCAAAAAAAAACCGGAGGCCCAGACCTCCGGTTTTGCAACCATCGTTTTTAAATTCAGTTATGCAACATCTTCGTACTGCGGAACCGGGTTGCGGAAGCTCTTGGTCACACAGGCCAGGTAGACCAGACCGATACCGGCCCAGATCAGGCCCAGAACCATAGAGCTCTCTTCCAGGTTCACCCACAGTGCGCCAACGGTCAGCGCGCCGCAGATCGGCAGGAACAGGTACTGGAAGTGATCTTTCAGCGTCTTATTACGTTTCTCACGGATCCAGAACTGAGAGATAACGGACAGGTTCACAAAGGTGAACGCCACCAGCGCACCGAAGTTAATCAACGCCGTTGCCATCACCAGGTCGAAGTTAATCGCCAGCAGCGCAATCGCGCCAACCAGGATGATGTTCATCGCCGGGGTACGCCAGGTTGGATGCACGTAGCCGAAGAAGCTTTTCGGGAACACGCCATCACGACCCATCACGTACATCAGACGCGCCACACCCGCATGCGCCGCCATACCGGAAGCCAGCACGGTAATGGTGGAGAAGATCAGCGCGCCAACCTGGAAGGCTTTACCCGCCACGTACAGCATGATTTCAGGCTGTGAGGCGTCCGGATCTTTGAAGCGAGAGATATCCGGGAAGTAAAGCTGCAGGAAATACGTGGAGAAGATAAAGATCAGGCCACCAATCAGCGCCGTCAGGAAGATAGCACGCGGAATCACACGCTCAGCGTCTTTGGTTTCTTCAGACAGGTTGCTGATACCGTCAAAGCCGGTAAAGGAGAAGCACAGAATCGTGGCCCCGGTAATCATAGGGATCACGTGCGCATCACCCGACCAGAACGGACGGTTGCTTGCCAGCGTACCGGCACCTTCGCCGTGCGCCACGCCGTAAATCACCATACCCAGGATCACGGCAATCAGAACCACCTGGAACACCACGATCACGGTGTTGAAGTTGGCGACCGATTTGATGCTGCGCAGGTTAAAGGCGGTCATGAAGGCAACCAGCGCAATCACGAATACCCATGACGGTATCGACGGCACCAGCGCTTCGAAATAGATTTTTGCCAGCAGAATGTTGATCATCGGCGCGAACAGATAGTCGAGCAGCGAAGACCAACCCACCATAAAGCCAACGGTCGGGCTGATGGATTTCTGGGCATAAGTGTAGGCAGAGCCCGCCGAAGGATAGCGGCGCACCAGCTTACCATAGCTCAGCGCGGTGAACAGAATCGCCACCAGAGCGAAGGCATAAGCTGTTGGCACGTGACCATCGGTCATGCCAGATACGATACCGAACGTATCAAACAGCGTCATCGGCTGCATATAGGCCAGGCCCATCATAACAACCGGAATAAGCGTAAGCGTTTTACGTAATTCCACGCGAGAGGTGTTTGGAGTAACGTTATGCGACACGGTCAGTCTCCATTACGGCGATGGCCGGCGCAAAATTGAAAAATTGCCCCATTTTTTTTCTGTTTCCTCAGCGACAACGACTGTCGTTTTTTAAGTAAGTATCTATCCGGTACGAAGCCCGGCCTCTTTAATTTGATGGTTGTTTTGATGTAAAAAAATAACCGACGCGGCAAGCACGTCGGTTAATCTCAATTTTTTACATTCGACATATTTTGCCCCAAACGGTAGCAAAAATACAAGCCGCTGAGAGCATGTTCAACAGATTAGCTCGTCTAAATGTCTGATAATTCAGCAACTGCTGAATCATAAATCTCATCTATAGCACTATTTGCTAAAACAGAGGCGATTATTCCATCGGCATACGTAACGGGTCAGGATACTGATACTCAAAGCCGAGCTCGCGGCAAATGAGATTACCGTCGACGATTTTGCCTTTGCCGTTACCGCTATCGCTAAAGACCGGAACCGCCAGCCCCAGTTCACGCGCCATTTGCGGATAGAAAATACCGCGGGCAGGATGCAACGGCGCACAAATGTTATAAATGTGCCCCCCCTTCGGCGCCTGTAATAAAAGCGTAATAGCGGAGATAACATCTTCCAGGTGGACGAGGTTCACGCCCTGCTGGCCATCCGGCGCAGATTTACCGGCGAAGAAACGTCCGGGATGCCGATCCGGCCCCACCAATCCGGCCAGACGCAGAATATCGACAGACGTCCCCGGTAATTGATGAAGCCAGTCTTCCAGCTCTTTCAATACTCTGCCACTTGCGGTGACCGGTTCACGCGGCGTGCTCTCTTTCACCAGCCCTTCTTCTTTACCGTAGACCGACGTTGAGCTGGTAAAGATAATGCGCGGAATATGGTGCGCCAGCGCGGAGTCAACAATCTCCTGCACCGCCTGATGGTAGAAATCGTCTCCCGGACCGCTGCGGCGCGCGGGGAGCGTGATGACCAGCGCGTCAACATTCATTAAGGCGTCCAGGTCATCAGCCTCACACACCAGTTGCGGGTCGAGCCGCAGCGGATAGCTATCAATACCGCACATTCGCGCGGCTTCCACGCCATCATCAGTCGTTTTACTGCCCGTTACCTGCCAGCCACGCGCCATCAACGACAGCGCCAGCGGCATACCCAGCCACCCCAAACCGACAATTGCCACCTTCTTCATTGCGCTATCTCCTGGTTCAACCTGCACTCCTCTCATAAGGCTACGCCACCGCGAGAAAACTGACAATTTATAGTGGCAACATGAATTGATTTAATGAATGAAAAAAGCGCTTGCGCTCAACGACAAAAGTGGTTTAGGTTAGAAGACATCAAGTGAATAGTCATTCAACGAGAAATTTATGAGCCGCGTTCAATTTAAACACCACCATCATCACCATCATCCTGACTAGTCTTTCAGGCGATGTGTGCTGGGAGACATTCAGATCTTCCAGTGGTGCATGAACGCAAGAGAGCCCCCGGAAGATCATCTTCCGGGGGCTTTTTTTTGAACCAAATTCAGCAGGGTAATGAGGAATACAGAATGTTAGATAACAGCCGTTTACGCATAGCTATTCAGAAATCAGGCCGCCTGAGCGATGATTCACGCGAATTACTGGCCCGTTGCGGTATCAAAATCAATCTCCACACCCAGCGCCTGATCGCGATGGCGGAGAACATGCCGATCGATATCCTGCGCGTTCGCGATGACGATATTCCGGGCCTGATTATGGACGGCGTGGTCGACCTCGGCATTATCGGTGAAAACGTTCTGGAAGAAGAGCTGTTGAGCCGCCGCGCACAAGGCGAAGACCCTCGCTACTTCACCCTGCGTCGTCTGGACTTCGGCGGCTGCCGCCTGTCGCTGGCGACCCCGGCGGATGAGGCCTGGAACGGCCCGGCGGCGCTCGACGGCAAACGTATCGCCACCTCTTACCCGCACCTGCTGAAGCGCTACCTCGACCAGAAAGGCATCAGCTTTAAATCCTGCCTGCTGAACGGTTCCGTTGAAGTCGCCCCGCGCGCTGGCCTTGCCGACGCCATTTGCGACCTGGTCTCTACCGGCGCGACCCTGGAAGCCAACGGCCTGCGTGAAGTGGAAGTGATGTTCCGCTCTAAAGCCTGCCTGATTCAACGCGACGGCGAGATGAGCAACGCCAAGCAGCAGTTGATTGACCGTCTGTTAACCCGTATCCAGGGCGTGATTCAGGCTCGTGAATCGAAATACATCATGATGCACGCACCGACCGAACGTCTGGAAGAAGTGATCGCTCTGCTGCCAGGTGCCGAGCGCCCAACCATTCTGCCGTTAGCCGGCGACCAGCAGCGTGTGGCGATGCACATGGTCAGCAGCGAAACCCTGTTCTGGGAAACCATGGAAAAACTGAAGTCCCTGGGTGCCAGTTCGATTCTGGTACTGCCGATTGAGAAGATGATGGAGTAAGCGCCATGAGCTTCAATACCCTGATTGACTGGAACAGCTGTAGCCCCGAACAACAGCAGGCGCTGTTAATGCGCCCGGCGATTTCCGCTTCCGACAGCATCACCCGCACGGTGGCCGACATTCTGGAAAACGTCAAAAACAACGGCGATACCGCGCTGCGCGAATACAGCGCGAAGTTTGATAAAACTGAAGTAAACGCGCTGCGCGTCACTGAAGAAGAAATTCAGCAGGCCGCAGGCCGTCTGAGCGACGAGCTAAAGCAGGCCATGCAGGCGGCGGTACGTAATATCGATACCTTCCACACCGCGCAAATTCTGCCGCCGGTGGATATCGAAACCCAGCCGGGCGTGCGCTGCCAGCAGGTGACCCGCCCTATCGCCTCCGTGGGGCTTTATATTCCGGGTGGTTCAGCGCCGCTGTTCTCCACCGTATTAATGCTGGCCACCCCGGCGCGCATCGCCGGCTGTAAAAAAGTGGTGCTGTGCTCGCCGCCGCCGATTGCCGATGAAATTCTTTATGCGGCGCAGCTGTGCGGCGTAAAAGAGGTGTTTAACGTCGGCGGCGCACAGGCCGTTGCGGCACTGGCGCTGGGCACCGAGTCCATTCCAAAGGTTGATAAAATCTTCGGGCCAGGCAATGCGTACGTCACTGAAGCGAAACGCCAGGTTAGCCAGCGTCTCGACGGTGCGGCCATCGATATGCCGGCGGGCCCATCTGAAGTGCTGGTCATCGCCGATAGCGGCGCAACGCCGGACTTTGTCGCCTCCGACCTGCTCTCTCAGGCCGAACACGGCCCAGATTCGCAGGTGATTCTGCTGACGCCGGACGCGAAGCTAGCCGAAGGCGTAGCACAAGCCGTTGAACGCCAGCTTGCCGAGCTTTCCCGCGCCGATACCGCGCGTCAGGCGCTCTCTGCCAGCCGCCTGATTGTGGCCAACGATCTGGCGCAGTGCGTGGCTATCTCCAACGCCTACGGCCCGGAGCACCTGATTATTCAGACCCGCAACGCGCGTGAACTGGTTGATGAGATCACCAGCGCCGGTTCGGTATTCCTCGGCGACTGGTCGCCGGAATCCGCGGGCGACTACGCCTCAGGCACCAACCACGTGCTGCCAACCTACGGCTATACGGCAACCTGTTCCAGCCTCGGTCTGGCCGATTTCCAGAAACGAATGACCGTGCAGGAATTATCGCGCGAAGGGTTCTCGGCGATTGCCGCCACCATTGAAACGCTGGCCGCCGCCGAGCTGCTGACCGCCCACAAAAACGCCGTTACCCTGCGCGTGAACGCCCTGAAGGAGCAAGCATGAGCATTGAACAGTTAGCCCGCGACAACGTTCGCGCCCTGACCCCATACCAGTCGGCGCGCCGCCTTGGCGGTAAAGGCGACGTCTGGCTGAACGCCAACGAATACCCGACGGCGGTGCCGTTCGAACTCAGCCAGCAGACGTTGAACCGCTACCCGGAATGCCAGCCAAAAGCGGTCATTGAAAACTACGCCGCCTATGCGGGCGTGAAGCCGGAGCAGGTGCTGGTGAGCCGTGGCGCGGATGAAGGCATCGAACTGCTGGTGCGCGCATTTTGCGAACCGGGCCGCGATGCGGTGCTGTTCTGCCCACCGACCTACGGCATGTACAGCGTCAGCGCCGAAACCATTGGCGTAGAATGCCGCACCGTGCCGGCCAAAGCCGACTGGCAGTTGGATCTGCCGGCTATTGCCGACAGTCTGTCCAACGTGAAAGTGGTTTACGTATGCAGCCCGAACAACCCAACCGGGCAGATTATCAACCCACAGGATTTCCGTACCCTGCTGGAGATGACTCGCGATAAAGCGCTGGTCGTTGCCGATGAAGCCTATATTGAGTTCTGCCCGCAGGCGACGCTGGCCGGCTGGCTGGCCGAGTACCCGCATCTGGTTATTCTGCGCACGCTGTCCAAGGCCTTTGCACTGGCTGGGCTGCGCTGCGGCTTTACGCTGGCGAATGAAGAGGTGATCGCGCTATTAATGAAGGTGATTGCGCCTTACCCGCTCTCGACCCCGGTTGCCGATATTGCGGCCCAAGCGCTTAGCGCGCAGGGCATCGCCGCCATGCGCGAACGCGTCGCGCAAATCCTGAATGAACGTCAGTATCTGGTGGAAGCGCTGCGCACCATCGACTGCGTCGAGCAGGTATTTGATTCCGAGACCAACTACGTACTGGCTCGTATTAAAGCCTCAAGCAGCGTATTTAAATCTTTATGGGATCAAGGCATTATCTTACGTGACCAGAATAAACAACCTTCTTTAAGCGGCTGTTTGCGCATCACTATCGGCACTCGTGCTGAGAGCCAGCGCGTGATTGACGCTTTGAAAGCGGAGACCGTATGACCCAGAAGTTTCTCTTTATCGATCGCGATGGCACCCTGATTTCTGAGCCACCCAGCGACTATCAGGTAGACCGTTTTGACAAACTGGCCTTCGAACCTGACGCTATTCCGGTTCTGCTGCAGTTGCAGAAGGCTGGCTATAAGCTGGTGATGATCACCAATCAGGACGGGCTGGGCACCGACAGCTTCCCGCAGGCGGACTTCGACGGCCCACACAACCTGATGATGCAAATTTTCACCTCTCAGGGCGTGGTGTTTGACGATGTGCTGATCTGCCCGCACCTGCCGGCCGATAACTGCGCATGCCGCAAACCGAAAACACAGCTGGTGACCGCATGGCTGGCGAACGAAGTGATGGATACCGCCAACAGCTACGTAATTGGCGACCGCGCTACCGACGTAGAGCTAGCCGCCAACATGGGCATTACCGGCCTGCGCTATAACCGCGACACGCTCAACTGGGCGATGATTGGCGAACAGCTCACCCGCCGCGACCGCTACGCGCATATTGAGCGTAATACCCGTGAAACGCAGATTGACGTAGAAGTGTGGCTGGACCGCGAAGGCGGCAGCAAAATTAACACCGGCGTCGGCTTCTTCGACCACATGTTGGATCAGATTGCCACCCACGGCGGTTTCCGCATGAACATCACCGTGAAGGGCGATCTGTATATCGACGATCACCACACCGTGGAAGATACCGGTCTGGCGCTCGGCGAGGCGCTGAAGGTGGCGCTCGGCGATAAGCGCGGCATCAACCGCTTTGGCTTTGTGCTGCCGATGGACGAATGTCTGGCCCGCTGCGCGCTGGATATCTCCGGCCGCCCGCACCTGGAATATAAAGCCGAGTTCACCTACCAGCGCGTAGGCGACCTCAGCACCGAGATGATCGAGCACTTCTTCCGCTCGCTCTCCTACGCAATGGGCATCACGCTGCACCTGAAAACCAAGGGCAAAAACGATCACCACCGCGTAGAGAGCCTGTTTAAAGTCTTTGGCCGCACGCTGCGCCAGGCGATTCGCGTAGACGGCAACACCCTTCCTTCTTCGAAAGGAGTGCTGTGATGAACGTGGTTGTCCTTGATACCGGCTGCGCGAACCTCAATTCGGTGAAAGCGGCGATCGCCCGTCACGGCTACGAGCCGGTGGTCAGCCGTGACCCGGATGTGGTGCTGCGCGCTGACAAACTGTTTCTGCCGGGCGTAGGTACCGCGCAGGCGGCGATGGATCAAATTCACGAGCGTGATTTGGTCGAGCTGATTAAAGCCTGCACCCAGCCGGTGCTCGGCATTTGCCTTGGCATGCAGCTGCTGGGACGCCGCAGTGAAGAAACGAACGGCGTCGACCTGCTGGGGATTATTGACCAGGACGTGCCGAAAATGACCGATTTTGGTTTGCCACTGCCGCACATGGGCTGGAACCGCGTCTATCCGAAAGCCGGCGATCGTCTGTTCCGCGGCATTGAGGACGGCGCTTATTTTTACTTCGTCCATAGCTACGCGATGCCGGTCAATGAATACACCATCGCGCAATGCCACTACGGTGAAGCGTTTACCGCCGCAGTACAGAAAGATAATTTTTATGGCGTCCAGTTCCACCCCGAACGCTCCGGCGCGGCGGGCGCACAGCTGCTGAAAAACTTCCTGGAGATGTAATGATCATTCCAGCTTTAGATCTGATTAATGGTACCGTGGTGCGCCTCCATCAGGGCGATTACGGCCAACAGCGCGATTATGGCAATGACCCGCTGCCGCGCCTGCAAGACTATGCGGCGCAAGGGGCGGAAGTACTGCACCTGGTTGATTTAACCGGCGCAAAAGATCCGGCCCAGCGCCAGATCCCGCTGCTGAAAACCCTGGTCGCCGGCGTGAACGTGCCGGTGCAGGTTGGCGGCGGCGTGCGTACCGAAGAAGACGTGGCGGCGCTGCTGGACGCGGGCGTGGCGCGCGTGGTGGTGGGATCAACGGCGGTGAAATCGCCGGAAGTCGTCAAGGGCTGGTTCCAACGCTTTGGTGCGGAACATCTGGTGCTGGCGTTGGACGTGCGCATCGACGATAACGGCACCAAACAGGTGGCGGTGAGCGGCTGGCAGGAAAACTCCGGCGTGACTCTGGAAGAACTGGTGGAGACCTACCTTCCCGTTGGCCTTCAGCACGTGTTGTGCACCGATATTTCGCGCGACGGCACGCTGGCAGGCTCTAACGTTTCATTGTATGAAGAGGTCTGCGCCCGCTACCCGCAGGTGGCGTTCCAGTCCTCCGGCGGCATTGGCGACCTGAACGATATTGCTGCCCTGCGCGGCACCGGCGTGCGCGGCGTGATTGTCGGCCGCGCGCTGCTGGAAGGTAAATTCAACGTAACGGAGGCCATCCAATGCTGGCAAAACGGATAATTCCTTGTCTTGACGTGCGTGATGGTCAGGTTGTTAAGGGCGTGCAGTTCCGCAATCACGAGATCATCGGCGACATCGTCCCGCTGGCCAAACGCTACGCCGATGAAGGCGCGGACGAACTGGTGTTCTACGATATCACCGCCTCCAGCGATGGCCGCGTGGTCGACAAAAGCTGGGTTTCCCGCGTTGCCGAAGTGATTGATATTCCGTTCTGCGTGGCGGGCGGCATTAAGTCCATCGACGATGCGGCGCGCATTCTCTCCTTCGGCGCGGATAAAATTTCCATCAACTCCCCGGCGCTGGCCGACCCGGAGCTGATTACCCGCCTGGCGGACCGCTTCGGCGTGCAGTGCATCGTGGTGGGTATTGATACCTGGTATGACGCTGACAGCGGCAAATATCATGTCAATCAATACACCGGCGATGAGAGCCGCACCCGCGTGACCCAGTGGGAGACGCTGGATTGGGTGCAGGAAGTGCAAAAACGCGGCGCGGGCGAAATCGTTCTCAACATGATGAACCAGGACGGCGTGCGCAACGGCTACGACCTGACGCAGTTGAAAAAAGTTCGCGAGGTTTGTCGCGTGCCGCTGATCGCTTCCGGCGGCGCAGGCACTATGGAACACTTCCTCGAAGCCTTCCGTGACGCCGATGTTGACGGCGCGCTGGCGGCTTCGGTGTTCCACAAACAGATTATTAATATTGGTGAACTAAAAGCGTACCTGGCAGCACAGGGCGTGGAGATTCGGGTATGTTAAGTGAACAACTGGACTGGCAGAAAACCGACGGACTGATGCCCGCCATTATCCAACACGCGGTATCCGGCGAAGTACTGATGCTTGGCTATATGAACAAGGAAGCGCTGGCCAAAACGCAGGAAACGGGCAAAGTAACCTTTTTCTCGCGCACCAAGCAGCGCCTGTGGACCAAGGGCGAAACCTCCGGCCACTTCCTCAACGTGGTAAGCATTGCGTCTGACTGCGACAACGACACCCTGCTGGTGCTGGTTAACCCGATTGGCCCGACTTGCCATAAAGGCACCTCAAGCTGCTTCGGCGACACCAGCCATCAGTGGTTGTTCCTGTATCAGCTTGAGCAACTGCTGGCCGAGCGTAAAACCGCCGACCCGGCAAGTTCGTACACCGCGAAGCTGTATGCCAGCGGCACCAAACGTATCGCACAGAAAGTCGGTGAAGAAGGCGTGGAGACCGCGCTGGCCGCCACGGTGCACGATAAGTTTGAGCTGAAGAATGAGGCTTCGGATTTGATGTATCACCTGCTGGTGCTGCTGCAGGATCAGGAGCTGGATTTGACTACCGTGATTGAAAATCTGCGTGCGCGTCATCAGTAATCCCCTTCCCCAACCCGGCCATCGCGCCGGGTTTTCTCTTTAATCTTCTTTCCGATAACCTAAATGGCAGATAACGATTATATTTTTCTACGCGCAGACGGTATGATCGCGCGCAATGAGACGTTCGTATCTGAATGAGTGTTAAGGAATGCTATGAAATATTTGGTCACCGGCGCGGCTGGCTTTATCGGTTTTCACGTGAGCCAGCGCCTGCTTGCCGCGGGTCATCAGGTTATTGGCCTTGATAACCTGAACGATTATTACGACGTCAGCCTGAAGCAGGCGCGTTTGAACATGCTGCAATCATCGGATTTTCGCTTTGTGAAGATGAACCTCGATGATAACGCCGCTATGGCCGAACTGTTTGCCGAAGCGCAGTTCGATCGCGTCATTCATCTTGCCGCACAGCCCGGCGTCCGCTATTCGCTGGAAAATCCGCACGCCTATGCGCAGGCCAACCTGGTAGGGCATCTCAACGTGCTGGAAGGTTGTCGCCACAACAAAGTTCAGCACCTGCTGTATGCCTCTTCCAGTTCCGTCTACGGCCTGAACCGCAAAATGCCGTTCTCCACCGATGACAGCGTTGACCATCCCGTCTCGCTTTACGCAGCCACCAAAAAAGCCAACGAGCTGATGTCGCACACCTACTCACATCTGTACGGCTTGCCGACCACCGGGCTGCGCTTCTTTACCGTGTATGGTCCGTGGGGCCGCCCGGATATGGCACTGTTCAAGTTCACCAAAGCCATGCTGGAAGGGAAAACCGTTGACGTTTATAACTACGGTAAGATGAAGCGTGACTTCACCTATATTGATGATATTGCCGAGGCGATTATTCGTTTGCAGGATGTCATTCCAGAGGCAAACAGCGAATGGACGGTCGAAAACGGTTCTCCGGCAACCAGCTCGGCGCCGTATCGCGTCTATAACATCGGCAATAGCTCACCGGTGGAGCTGATGGATTACATCACCGCGCTCGAAGAAGCACTGGGTATTGAGGCGAAGAAGAATATGATGCCGATGCAGGCAGGCGATGTGCTGGAAACTAGCGCAGAGACGCAGCCGCTGTATGACCTTGTCGGTTTCCGGCCCGAGACGTCGGTGAAGGATGGCGTTAAAAACTTCGTCGAGTGGTATCGTGAGTTTTATCAGGTTTAATCGTTCCAAATCACTTTTCAAGTGCAACATCAATAGAATTAGCCACTGTTCGAGGCCGTGGCTTTGATAACTGGTGTAGAGATTATTATTCAATAGAGAAACAATAGATAACCACAAAATTAACAATCACACAGAAAGTCAACATATTTTTATGAGGGTTATTAGCAAGTGCAAAATCAATTACTTTTAATTTTCTGGATGTTTACTTTAATTTACCTGTCATTAAAAATATTCGAAACTAAAAAACTTAGTTTCATAGACAAATTAGATAGCAGGCAGAATAATAAATTCGATGCTTTACGGTGTTACTTATCTATGCTCGTTGTTTTTCACCATTATTTTTTCAATTATTTTTATTACACAGAACATTCATGGACTATATCAGGCTATTATTTTTTTAATTTTATAGGTCCATTTTCAGTGAGTATGTTCTTTATTCTTTCGGGATATCTTTTTTCTACGATAGGACTAAAAAAAACAAACTGGTGGTTTTTGTTTTTTATAAAAAGAACTTTCAGAATAGCACCAATGGCAATTTTGTCATCGTTGATATGTATTTGCTTAATGTATAGGGAAGGTTGGATCAATGATGGCAATATTTACTTAATACTACAATGGTTAGATGCGGGGTTCTTTAATATAAGACCGGACTTATTTGGTGTAGAACATAGCAACATTATAAACGCTGGTGTGACATGGACATTGATGTGGGAATGGAGGCTATATCTTGCACTTCCTCTAATATCTATTCTCATACCAATAAAATGGCGTCTGCATGCATCATTAACAATCAGTGCATTATCTTTTATCCTTTATTTGTTTTGGAAGATAACACTTCCAGAACATGATGGCTTTATCTTTAGGGCGATGTTTTTATTCTCCGTAGGATTCCTGTGCAAATATCTATCCATAGGTATAATAAAAATTATCTCTATGAACAAAAGTACTCATTTAATAATTGCATTCATGTTTTTTTCGACAATATTCACTGAAAAAAACGGTGCTATTATGGCACTAATTCTACCCCCATTAATATTTTTACTCATTTGCAATGGATTTACTATTTTTGGTTTATTAAATAATACAGGCGCGTGTAGAATTGGAAAAATAAGTTACAGCATATACCTATTACATGGTATTGCATGGTACATCGGATTTAATAAAATTGTCATCACAAGCCATTTAATTTTATATTCTACCATTACATTTCTGTTAATGTTAACAATATCATTCGTACTATCTATTTCAATAGAGCATCCGATATACAACTGGATTAAGCTCAAATTGAATGAAAATTTTTAAGAAAAATAAATATAGACTCGCCTTTGTAAGATCATGCTACGAAGGATCGTTTTTATAGAAACAATCCTTCGTACATTACATGTATTATAGAATTTTTAATTTTATCGTAATTCAGTCATTACCAAACAGATCGCGGGTATATACTTTCTCTTCCACATCCGCCAGCTCTTCCGCCATACGGTTGGAGATAATCACGTCAGCTTCCTGCTTAAAGGCATCGAGATCGCGCACCACGCGGGAGTTAAAGAACTCATCTTCCTGCATCACTGGTTCATAAATAATGACCGGAATACCCTTGGCCTTGATACGCTTCATGATCCCCTGAATGGAGGACGCGCGGAAGTTATCCGAGCCAGATTTCATGATCAGACGGTATACGCCCACCACCTTCGGCTTGCGCGCGAGGATGGAGTCGGCAATAAAGTCTTTACGCGTGCGGTTAGCGTCGACAATCGCACCGATGATGTTATTCGGCACCGACTCGTAGTTAGCCAGCAGCTGCTTGGTGTCTTTCGGCAGACAGTAACCACCGTAGCCGAATGACGGGTTGTTGTAGTGGTTGCCAATGCGCGGGTCCAGACATACCCCTTCAATAATCTGTCGTGAGTTCAGGCCCAGACTTTCGGCATAGCTGTCCAGTTCGTTAAAGTAGGCCACGCGCAGCGCCAGGTAGGTGTTGGCAAACAGCTTGATGGCTTCGGCTTCCGTCGAGTCGGTAAACAGCGTCGGGATATCTTTCTTCACCGCCCCTTCCTGCAACAGCGCGGCAAAACGCTCGGCGCGCTCAGAACGCTCGCCTATCACGATACGCGACGGATGCAGGTTATCGTACAGCGCACGGCCTTCACGCAGGAACTCCGGCGAGAAGAAAATATTGTCGATACCCAGTTTTTCTTTGATTGAATTGGTAAAGCCAACCGGAATGGTCGATTTGATCACCATCACCGCTTTAGGGTTGATTTCGACCACGTCACGGATAACGGACTCGACGCTGGCGGTGTTGAAATAGTTTGTTTTCGGGTCGTAATCGGTCGGAGTGGCGATGATCACGTAGTCGGCATTGCGGTAAGCGTCATGTTTATCGGTCGTCGCACGGAAATTCAGCGGTTTGGTCGCCAGATATTCTTCGATCTCTTTATCCACGATCGGCGATTGTTTCTGATTCAGCATGTCGACCTTAGCCTGAATGATATCCAGGGCCACCACTTCGTGGTGCTGGGCGATCAGAATGCCGTTCGACAGGCCAACGTAACCTGTTCCTGAAATAGTTATCTTCATTCGCTCTGTAACTTCTTCCGGTTAAACATTTGAGGGTGATTGCATCACCACCGAGTGATCCAACGTTGTCGTATCGGATCGGCGTACGGTCAGTATATCGCGATTTACCACAACGCCGCCTATCAGACCTGACTGAATGCTGTTTTCAGACAATAAAAAAGCCCGGAGATGCGCTCCGGGCCTGCATTTAAGGATGAACTAATTCAGATTAATCCAGCCATTCGGTGTGGAACACACCTTCTTTATCCGTGCGTTTATAAGTGTGCGCACCGAAGTAATCACGCTGAGCCTGAATCAGGTTCGCTGGCAGGACCGCAGCACGGTAGCTGTCGTAGTAGGCAACTGCCGCAGAGAAGGTCGGTACCGGAATACCATTCTGTACAGCGTAAGCCACAACATCACGCAGCGCCTGCTGGTACTCGTCAGCGATGTTTTTGAAGTACGGCGCCAGCAGCAGGTTAGCGATACCCGCATTCTCTGCGTAAGCGTCGGTGATTTTCTGCAGGAACTGTGCACGAATGATGCAGCCCGCGCGGAAGATCTTCGCGATTTCGCCGTAGTTCAGATCCCAGTTGTACTCGTCAGACGCGGCACGCAGCTGAGAGAAGCCCTGCGCATAGGAGACGATTTTGCCCAGGTACAGCGCACGACGCACTTTCTCAACGAACTCCGCCTTATCGCCAGCCAGTTTAGCCTGCGGGCCGGACAGCACTTTAGATGCCGCAACGCGCTGGTCTTTCAGCGAGGAGATGTAGCGCGCGAATACGGACTCGGTGATCAGCGACAGCGGTTCGCCCAGGTCCAGAGAACTCTGGCTGGTCCATTTACCGGTACCTTTGTTCGCCGCTTCGTCCAGGATCACGTCAACCAGGTATTTACCGTCTTCATCTTTTTTGGTGAAGATGTCTTTGGTGATGTCGATCAGGTAGCTGCTCAGCTCGCCTTCATTCCACTCGGTGAAGGTAGTTGCCAGCTCTTCGTTAGACAGGTTCAGGCCACCTTTCAGCAGAGAGTAAGCTTCTGCAATCAGCTGCATGTCGCCGTACTCGATACCGTTGTGAACCATCTTCACGTAATGGCCCGCACCGTCAGCGCCGATGTAGGTCACGCACGGTTCGCCATCTTCTGCTACCGCAGCGATTTTGGTCAGGATTGGAGCAACCAGTTCGTACGCTTCTTTCTGGCCGCCAGGCATGATAGACGGACCTTTCAGCGCGCCCTCTTCACCACCGGACACGCCGGTACCGATGAAGTTGAAGCCTTCAGCGGACAGTTCGCGGTTACGACGGATAGTGTCCTGGAAGAAGGTGTTGCCACCATCAATGATGATGTCGCCTTTATCGAGGTACGGCTTCAGGGAATCGATGGCAGCATCGGTGCCCGCGCCCGCCTTCACCATTAACAGGATACGACGTGGGGTTTCAAGAGACTCGACGAACTCCTGTACCGTATAGTGAGGAACCAGCTTCTTGCCCGGGTTCTCAGCGATCACTTCTTCGGTTTTTTCACGGGAGCGGTTGAAGATGGAGACGGTATAACCACGGCTTTCGATGTTGAGCGCCAGGTTGCGCCCCATCACTGCCATACCGACTACGCCGATCTGTTGCTTGGACATTACATACTCCTGTCAGGTGTGTTGGTAGTAGCAAATCAGCTACTCTTAGTCTGAAGAAAACCTTATTGAACCTAGTTTGATATACTCGGATAACACGAATGTCTCTTCGGGAATCAACCAAAGCATATTTTACGTTAATGAAGAGTATAACTTAAGCCATTTATCACATATGGCATCAATTGAATATTTTTGTTTAACTCTTTCTCGTGCCTTCTCCCCTATAGCAATTCTTTCAGCACGAGAGAGTTTACATGCGTTTTCAATACCTACAGCGAGATGCTGAGCGTCTTTTTTTTGAACAACAAATCCGACCCCAGCGACTAAATCTTTTGTTCCACCGCAATCAGTAGTGACTATGCACCCTTTACTTGCCATTGCTTCGCACAATACCAATGGCATACCTTCCCAGGCTGAAGACATAACATAGACGTCCATAGCACTCATCCACTGAAAGACATCATCTCGTCTGTTTAACCAAATTACATGAGAGTCAATAGCCAATTCTTTAGCTAAATTTTTCAATTCAGCCTCTAGCTCACCAGTACCAATGATTGCAAGTTTTGCACAATTATTTTCTAAAAAAATTGAAAAGGCATGCAGTAAATTATTATAATCTTTTGCTGCAGTTAGTCGCCCAACAGATAGTAGTAATAACTCATCATTTGATATATTTATCTCATTTCGACGTTTCTCTCGGTGAGATTCAACATAACAAAAATGAGACACATCAATGCCATTAGGCATATATATCATTCGATGAGATGAAACAGCTCCTTGTCCAATGAAACTATCAACTGCATCTTGGCTCACGTTTGTATTTATGGTCGAAAGTTTATCTGTTACTCGATACATAAACATTCTTAAGCGTCCTCCTTCGACTGTATTATGCGCAGTGCAAACCAAAGCAGGCATACGTCTGATTAATCTCAGCAGGCGACTAAAAATATTAGCATGATACATATGACTATGAACGATATCAGGATTAAATCCAGCCAATAGCTTACTTGCTCTAAACAACGAAGGTAAGAAATTAGTTAAGTTTTTTTTAAGACCAAGAGAGACTACTTCAACATCTTGAACTCTGGGTTTTACGTCAATAAGACCTGTTAAATTAATAATCATTATTCTACAGCCTAGAGCTGATAAACTATCAGCAAGGTCGCAAACTTGCCTCTCAGCCCCCCCCATACCTAATCCTGTGATAACAAAACAAATATTTTTCACCAAACCTCCATCATTCAGAAGAAATAAAATCTATCCATTCCGGACCAATTTTATCAATAGAAAACCTCTTAGAGTTTCTTTTAGCGTTATCAATCATTCGTTTATGCTTGGAAGGTTCCGTTTTAATCATGTTAATTGCTGAATTTAAACTTTCAGAAAAAAGCTCAATATTCCCCTCTTCAACCAACCATCCAGTAGAAGAGTCAATTATCAATTCAGAAGGGCCTGTCATACAATTAAAAGCGACTACAGGAAGGCCATACTCCTGGGCTTCCAATAACACCATTGGGAATCCTTCGAAACGTGATGTCAAAGCAAGAATGGATGCATTTTTATAATAAAAATCGATATGTTTTGTCGCAGGAACAAACTCAACCGAGTTACTTATATTAAAATCAGAACAAAGTTGATAAAGAGCTAACGCTTCCTCACCACTTCCAACTATTCTTAAAACCCAATCGGTATGCACTTTACAAACTTTAGCCCATGCAGCAATCAGCATATCATACCCTTTAACATGAGTTAGATTTCCAACAGCAATAACAACATTTCCAGAACCTACAATCGTTTCAGAAAGTTTAAAACTCACAGGGTTATATATTTGTGTTATATTTGCTCGCATAATTGTATTTTTCTTCCATAAATACATATCTTGGCGTGTTAGAGCAACTATATCATCTGAAAACAACGCGGAAGCAAAACGCGAGATCGTTCTAGACTTTTTACCTAAATTATTATTGAAATTAAAATGTTCCCAACTTACGTTCCTAACGTTCAAAAATAACAACGCAGGAATAGTGTATAGTGATAGCAATGTATCTACGCATACAACAACATCAATTTTATTTTTTTTTATATATTGTCGGAGTTTAAAAATGGTTGATGGATATCGATTAACTCCCCGTCCCATAGAATCAAATAAAGAATCTAGTCTTATTTCTTTTTTCAAAGGGAAAAAACTAGATTTACCTAACTGAAGACTTAAAATTGAAATTTCGAATGAGTGAGACGAGAGATAGTTAGCTATGATACTTGTAACACGTTCAGTACCACCTGATCGAGACATATCACCGACAAAAAAACAAATTTTCTTCATATTACTTCCATCGCCACAAATAGAAACTAACCTGCAACAACCTCAATATTGTTTTTAAAAAGCCAATTGGATTTTTAACAAAATAAATAAATGGGATATTGCGGAGCATTGATTTCCTAGCAATGAAATGGCCTCTAGCATTATTTTTAATTGAACTTTTACTTAACCTATTGACTTCACTTTCATCGTAGAAAACCCTAACAATGTTATTAACATATAAAAAATCATAATGCTTTGAAATTGTAGAATAAAACCATACCTCAGGTATAAATTTAACTTCTGGAGATATCGGATATAAATATTGGGTTAAAGCATATGTTTTGAATACATCAATTTTCTCACCTACATTTCGACTTGCAAACTCCTTGAACCAACTGGTAATCATATCATCTGAACTGCCAAATTTACTCGTGAGTTGACCTGTTTCATTGTTGATTGCCGAACATCTAAGCCCAATAATAGAATGTTCATTCTCGATCAGCTTAAGTTTTTCTTTCAATAAGATTAATGATTGTGGGAATAATGCGTCATCAGAATCTAGGCCTATGAAGTATTTACCTCTAGCATGGTTAACTGCAAAATTCCAAGCAGCTTGCTTTCCTGCATTATTTCTATAAAAATACACAATATCAATCAATTTCTCGCATCTAAAGTTACTTATTAACTCACTGGTGCCATCAGTAGAACCATCATCTATAATCAGCCACTCAATCTCATCAGACCCTATCCCCTGAGCAATAATACTATTATAGCATCGAGACAACGTATCCTTACGATTAAATGAGGGCGTGAATATAGTAAACAAAACACTCATAATTATCACCGCTAAGAAATATAGTTATTAGATTTTAGGTTATTGCTACAAAAGGCATACATACAGAAGTAATTAATTGAATATATTTATATTTAAGCAGCATTAATTATAAAGTTAAAAACCATCTCAGACTAATAAAAAGTAAATCATTAAAAATTAAATATGGAGGCATTAACTAAGATTGCCATATGGATTACTGATCTTATTATTATTTTTCTTCATTAAATCATTAGGTAAGATTTATGTGTAATCTTTTTCTACTTCATTAATGGCATTCATCATAAAAAATCCTGCACGAATTTTCCCCCCAACTTTCATAGCATTTGATTTCATATTAGTATAGTCGGCAATATCGATTGATTCTATAATATCATTAATTTCATCCATCGAGGATACTATAATCCCACATTTATTTTTGACTACAAACTCTGAGAGAGCTGACTCACTCCAGACTATAATTGGTAAATTTTGTGACAAATAAAAAGATGCTTTATGAGGATTATTAAATCTTAGATATTCTCCAAAATCACCGTTACATGTGTGGGAACTCATACCATCCCAAACCAATCCAAAAGTTTTTTTATCCATATAAGAATCATTAAACACAATAGGACTATTTGGATCGAAACATCCTTTATAATTAATATATGGGCTTCTACTCTCTTCAAAGTTCATACCCCATACATCAATTTCATTTCTGTATTCATAAATAAAAGATGACTTATTCTTGCTTAAATTACCAACAAACACAAGTTTAATATTATTATCGATAATATTATTACTACAGCAAGGTTCATCAATTAAGTAATCAAAAATCTGAAGCGATTTAATTTTATCATCTCTTACTTTGCTGACATTAGCTATATAACTAGCCATCTTCAAATTATGTGCAATCAGAGAATCAAACATTGACATATACTTATCATCTTTGGTTGTACCACCTCTTAAACTATCAAGATCATGAACAATTCCAACTAGCAGATAGCCTTTTATTTTTTTAAGTGTAAACAATAAATTGATATAAAATATATTATTCGGATAATTAACATATACAATATCATTACACCTCAGCATAGTGATTATTCTAAATGCACATAGCAGTCGCTCTAAAATACCATATAAAGTTTTTTTATTATATTTGGAAGAAACATAAATAATTTTCATCCTCATCGATTTTGCTATATTAAGAACATCATATCTGGCTTTATATCCTGCATGTTGCTTTTTATTTTCTATATCAGAAACTAAAACTTTTCTCATACACCAATCTCTTTATTTACAAAATGCAATGCTGCTGAGACAACCTGATGCATATCATAATATTTATATTCAGCAAGACGCCCACCAAAATGAACTTTTTCACTGTTGTTTTCTGATAAGGCCCTATACTTTTTGAAAATATTCATGTTTTTCTTATCATTTACAGGGTAATATGGTTCATCACCTGGCATCCATTCTTTAGGAAATTCTTTCGTAATTATAGTATGCATTGTTTCAACATAATCAAAATGCTTATGCTCAATAATTCTTGTAAAAGGAACATCTATATCTGTATAATTAACAACAGCATTACCTTGGTAGTTTTCAATATTTAGCATTTCATTTTCGAATTGTAAACTTCTGTAGTCCAATTGCCCAAATATATAATTATAGTATTCATCTATCGGACCTGTGTAAATAATTCGACTAGCCTTCTCTGCTAAAGTCTCTTTATATTTTAGAAAATCCACATTCAAATGAACCTCAATGCAGTTTAATAATTTCTCTGCCAACTGAGTATAACCACCTATCGGTATCCCTTGATATCTATCAGAAAAATAGTTGTTATCAAAAGTCATACGAACTGGTAATCTGGAAATAATAAAAGCAGGAAGATCGGTAGCCTTTCTTCCCCACTGTTTTTCTGTATATCCCTTTATCAATTTTTCGTAAATATCTCGCCCAACTAAAGATATAGCCTTTTCTTCTAAATTTTCAGGTTCTTTCCCATTTAACTCTTGCCGTTGTTTTTCAATTATGTTTATCGCTTCTGCAGGAGTTTTGACTCCCCATAATTGATAAAAAGTGTTCATATTAAAAGGCAAATTATAAAGTACCCCCTTATAATTTGCTATTGGTGAATTGGTGAATCTATTAAACTCAACGAAACTATTTACATAATCCCATATTTTTTTGTCATTCGTATGAAAAATATGTGCTCCATATTTATGCACCTGGATACCATTTATATTTTCTGTAAATACATTACCGCCAATATGTTTTCTTTTCTCAATGACCAGAACTGTTTTCCCTGCTTTATTTAACTCATGTGCACAAATACAACCATATAATCCTGAACCGACAATGAGATAATCATATTTATCTTTAATTGTTTTCAAAATATAACCTTTTTGGTTTTAACAAAATTAAACATGAGTATAGTAATTACTAATTCGGTAACTAACATTGATATAGCCGCACCATTTTCTTGTAAAGTATAGATAAGTGGGAAAACAATAATTAAATTGATGCCGCCACCGAACATTAAAATTCTACTAAATGCCTTCTTAAATCCATGGGTTAACATTACATGGATACCCAAAATATTGCTCAATAATATAATAAACGGCATAAAGGACATCCACTTTAACACTGATATTGATTCCGTGAACCCATGGCCAACGAAACGTTCAATAATCCAAGGAGATAGATAATACAATGTCAACGATCCTAACAATGCAATCCCCCCCACTATTAACATTGTTTTTTTTATTATTTTAATCGCAGATTCATAATCTTTATCAATCAATGCGCTGACTCGAGGATAAACAGCTTGTATAATAGGGTTCAAGAGACCTTGTGCCGCGATACGAATAGTATTGGCCGCATTAAAATATCCTACTGAGGATGCGTTCCCAATGATACCTAGGATAACAATAGTACTTGTGGTATAGAGATTAATAGCTGAATTAGAAATAAACACATGCCAACTGTCAAGTAGTCTATTCTTAATATCTAATAAATTAAATTGTATACACCCTATATATTCCATTCGTTGAATTATAAACAGGCTTAATACAGCGGAAAATATAAAAACACAGCTTTGGATTATTGCTGCAATCCATACATCATCAGGCGTATTAACTAGAATAAAAGTCAGTGGTATTATGCAGAACCGTGAAGTTAATGTACAAACGGTTATCAATTTCATTTTTTCAATTCCTTGAAAAAACCAAACAGGATAAAGCACATTACCTAAGACCATAGGGACAAATGCAAATATGACGGGCAAGTATTTCTGAAGAGAATCGGTACTAATGAAAATGATAACTAGTATAACAGTACTTACTGAAAATAATATCAATTTTGCAAAAATGACGGACCAAAAAATACTGGATACATAGATTTTATTTTCATGATTCTTAGCAATTTGTTGCGTAGCCGTCCAGTTAAATCCATACTCAGTAACCAAGATTACGTATTGGATAACAGCTTGTGAAAAACCTAATATCCCAAATGACTCGGGACCAAGCACTCTGACTAAATATGGAAATGTTAACAGTGGGAGTATATAACCAGCACCTTGTACTAACATTAGATAAAATGCATTCTTTAAGACTATAGTTTTATTTAACAATAAAACCTCACAATGAAATAGATATAAGATTGAAAGTATATTTTATGTAAATGCGTTTTTCATTGCTCATTTTGCTGTTAATCTAGAATAAGTCTCCTATAGCATTCAATATAATTTTTAATGTCATATTTGCTAGAGGAAATTAATGCTTGGTAACTATATTCTTCATATCTTGAAAATATATGTTCTATATTTTCATTAATACTTTTTTCATCATTGCTGGTTAACAACCCATTTCCTTCGATTAACTCAGCGCAGCCGCCGACATCGCTAAGTAACAGTGGTAAGCCAGCGGTATGAGCCTCTAATCCTGACATCGGCAAGCCTTCGCTATCTGAAATAAGGGCAAAGAGATCATAACATTGATAATCAGCAAACTGATTAACTTCACCTAGAAATCGAATATTTGAATATCCTCTATATTTTTCTTTGAGTGATTCTAAATTTTCCCCGCCTCCAATGATATCAAGCTTGTAATTGTTTTTTTTAGATATAACTTCAGCTAAGAGTTCAGGCCGTTTGGGGTGTGTCAGCCTGCCTACAAATAACACGTTGTATCCTATTTTTTTATTTACTCGTTTAGGCATTGGTGTAACGGTATTTGGTACCATAATAATCTTACTATCATCTATTCCGATGAAATCCAATGCTTTTACTCTATCGCTTTCGGATACACACCATATAACATCGGTTATTTTTGAGAGATATTTTTCTATTTTACAAAATACATACCTTAAACTCCCGCCATTATATATACATGACCATCCATGCGATACATATATGCACTTAAATTTACAGAATAACTTTGCTAATCTCGCATAAACCCCAGCATTTGCAGAGCTTGCAATAACAGTATTAATATTATTCCTTTTGAAAAAAAATATAATCTTCCATAATGTAAAAATATTGAGATGTTTTTTCACCCCTGGTAAAATCAATGTTTTATTAAAATTTTCCGAATTTTCTGTCAACCAACCTAACTCAGATGTAATTAAAAATAAATTACACTCATCTTTTAGAGTATTGGACATCTCACTCACCCATGTTTGGGCTCCACCGACTTCAGACTTAGTAATAATAAATGCAACATTTTTCATGTTCTATGATACCCAGTTGGATTCATTGTCTGCCAACGCCATACATCCTCTAACATTTCCCGCAAGCCTTTTGTTGCTTCCCATTTTAACTTTTCTTTAGCACGGTCTGGGCTTGCCCAAGATTCAGCAACATCCCCCTGTCGTCTGTCTCTTATTACATATGGAATTTCTTTCCCTGTAATATCTTTAAACATTGATATGACTTCCATAACCGAATAACCTTGGCCCGTGCCAAGATTATAAACCTCATAACTAACCGAGTTTGAAAATATATAATTTAAAGCCTTTACATGGCCAAATGCAAGATCCATAACATGTATATAGTCTCGAACTCCTGTTCCATCTTTTGTAGGATAGTCCGCGCCGTATATAGTCAGTAATGGATATTTTTCTTGTGCTACATTTGCGACATATGGGATAAGATTGCTAGGTATACCATTTGGATCTTCACCTAACATTCCAGATGGATGTGCTCCAGTGGGGTTAAAGTATCGTAACGAAATAATCGAAATATCAGATTGGCTTCTACTAAAATCTTTGAGAATACATTCCATCATTACTTTCGATGAACCATACGGATTAGTGGCACCGCCAATTTCATCGTCTTCTGTACTAGGTTGCGAGCTATTTGAACCATATACAGTTGCTGATGAACTAAAAATAAATTTATTAACCGAGTATTCTTGCATGCACTCAAGTAAAACAAGAGTACCTGTGATATTATTCGAATAATATGTTAATGGTATAGAGTTCGACTCCCCCACTGATTTCAAAGCAGCGAAATGAATTACTGCATCAATAGAATGATTTTCAAAAATCAATGAAAGTATTTTTTTGTCACGAATATCACCCTGATAAAAAATGACTTTTTTTCCAGTCAACTCTTCTACTACTTTTAATGACTCATCGGAAGAGTTACATAAATTGTCAAGAACGACAACATCATAATTATTTTCTAATAATGAAACTGCAGTATGTGAACCTATATATCCAGCACCACCAGTAACTAGTATTAACATGCATATTCCCCACTAAGAAAACATCGATTGATGCAGGAACGCTACCGCCCCTGGCTCAATAGCTACCAGAGTACTAAAATCCCAATGATGTATATGAAAAACAAGAAAACTACAGCGTAATCGCTTTTTTGGTCTTAAAATCGAACCACATATATTTTACATTAATATATTAAGATCATATAAAAACGGCAACAATCTTCTGGATAGAATCAACACCTAATCCAGAAATTCGCTGCCATTATTGTACTTCTCATTTACGAATATATTACTCCTACCTAAATTTACTCCGAAAGCAGCTTCTCAATCCCTTTCCGGAACTTCGCCCCTTCCTTCAAATTCCGCAGCCCATACTGTACAAACGCCTGCATATACCCCATTTTCTTACCGCAGTCATAGCTGTCGCCGGTCATCAGCATGGCATCAACAGACTGTTTTTTCGCCAGTTCGGCAATCGCATCGGTAAGCTGAATACGTCCCCATGCACCGGGAACCGTCTGCGCCAGCTCGTTCCACACATCGGCAGACAGCACATAGCGGCCGACGGCCATAAGATCTGAGTTAAGCGTCTGAGGTTGATCCGGCTTCTCGATAAAATCGATGATACGGCTAACCTTGCCTTCGCTGTCCAGAGGATCTTTTGTTTTAATCACTGAGTATTCAGAAAGATCGCCCGGCATACGTTTTGCCAATACCTGGCTACGGCCCGTGTCATTGAAGCGAGCCACCATTGCCGCAAGATTATAACGCAGCGGATCGGCAGATGCGTTGTCAAGAATGATATCAGGCAGCACGACTACAAACGGGTTGTCGCCAACAATCGGGCGAGCACAAAGAATAGAGTGCCCTAAGCCTAACGGCTGAGCCTGACGCACGTTCATGATGGTGACGCCCGGTGGACAGATAGACTGTACTTCAGCCAGCAGTTGACGCTTAACGCGTTGTTCCAGCAGGGCTTCCAGTTCGTACGAGGTGTCGAAGTGGTTTTCCACCGCATTTTTCGATGCGTGGGTGACCAGGACGATTTCTTTGATTCCTGCAGCGACGATCTCATCGACAATGTACTGAATCATCGGTTTATCGACGATCGGCAGCATCTCTTTGGGAATCGCTTTCGTGGCGGGCAACATATACATACCCAAGCCTGCTACCGGAATGACTGCTTTCAAATTAACCATGGTAATGTCCACTTTTATTCAGTTGAAAAAGTATAGCCTTTCAGACCGTCAACGTCTGAGGTGGTTCGCTAATCCTTTGAAACTCAAAAACATAGGGAAAACGAATAACTCTACTACAACCTATCAACTGACAATTTTGACTCAGATGAATCGGAAAGCCCGTCATTCAGTCAGCTACGAAACTGCATTTCCGATTTTTCGCAGCAAAAATCACTCAGTCACAAACGTGACATCGTCCTGTTTCTCGTGGACGAATTCGTACTTCAGCGTTCGATCTAAGCCCTGAGACAGGGTATACGGCGCAACAAATCCCGAGGTATGCACCTTAGTTGCATCAAACTGCGTCGTGGCGCAAAACTTCTTCACCCTCACTGAACTGATGGCATATTTTTTCCCGCTGACTTTACTCAGCAGGTCAAAACAATAGCCGCCCAGCATACCGACTGCATAAGGCAAATGAACGGAAGGAATTTTTTTGTTGAGGCTTTTTTCCACTTCGGCAACCAGCTGATTCATGTTCAGGTCCGGCTTGTCGACGTAGTTGTATACCTCATAACCTGCCGTAACATTGCTCAGCTTATACTTGATAAACTCAACGATATTGCCGATATAGGCCATTGATTTATAGTTTGTTCCTGCGCCCACCATCGCAAACTTGCCGCCGGCGATCTGCTTCAACAGGTTGTAAACATTGCCGCGATTACGCTCACCAAAAATCACCGTTGGACGAATAATGGTCAGCGAACGTTCATCAGGCGCCTGCTGGCACCACTCGCGCAGTACCTCTTCCGCCTGCCATTTGCTTTTACCGTAATGGTTGAACGGATCTTCTGGATGGCTTTCATCAGGATTGACCTTATTCAGGCCGTATACGGCAACCGAACTCGCAAAAATGATATTTTTCACGCCATTCTTGTTCATGGCGGCCAGCACGTTGCGCGTTCCCTGAACATTCACGTCGTAATACAGTGATGTGGGACTCACATCATCACGATGCTCGGCAGCCAGCAACACCACGGTATCAAACCCGGCAAATGCGGCATCCATGCTCTCCTGATGACGAACATCACCCAGTTCGGTAACTTCAGGGAAGAAATGACTCTGCTGCTTATCTACGTTTTTGATGCGAAAATCATCTTTAACCAGCTCAATCAAGCGGGTCCCGACAAATCCTGACGCACCCACAAAGCAAACTTTATCATTCATAATCATTTAACGAGTATCATGCCGTATGCATTTAAAGGATAACCACCCTCCCGCAGGAGCGACGCATTAGCCCGAGTTAATTCTATCAATCAGGCAATTATAATCTTTTGATAAATGATATCCAGTATAGAAATGTCAGACGGGCTTAGACATCGCCCTTTTATCGCCTGTCAGGGAGATGAAAGTTCACTTTTTCGACGTTCACCACTTGCTGATCGATATGATCAATATCCACCGCCGCCACCCCCTTCTCGTTCACCGCCCTCACGTTCGCCAGCGACAGCAACGTATCCTGCTTGGCCATAAACTTCCCACGCACATCCTTGCGTAAATCGAAGTTCAGCTTCAGCGCAGGCCCGCGAGAGGACAGTTGCATCACGTTGATGTTCCTCAAGAAAATGTGCTGAGGCTTATTGTGAATCTCCAGCGAAGCGTGCTTCATGGAGAGGTTGGTGAGAGAGACAAACGAGGGATTGTTGCCAGAGGAAATTTGAATACCGCGAACCGTATAAGGCAGCGCGCTATTATCCATCTGTACATTATTTAAGCGGAAATTTTGCGGTATAGACAAATAGTTACCTTTGATAACACCGTAGCCAATCAGCATTCCCGCGCTATTAACCATATCGACACCATCAATAACGAAATTATCACATCCGTAGATCGCCACCGTGGCGTTATCTATTCCCGCCTGCTTGCTGAATTCCGGTGTGATATTGCTGGCTTTCACATTACGTATAATAAAGTGTTTGCCGTTTTCCACGTGCACCAGCTGGCGACAGTTGCTGCCGGTGATGTTAGCGACGACGAAATTTTTCACCGCCTGCTCTTCCGGGTAGCCATTATCGTAGGTGCTACCGGCGAGGCCGATACCAATGCCCCAGTTGACCTTACCGTTGGTGCAGTCGATATGGTCGATAACATGGTCGGAGATCAGGATATTGCGGTCGTTGATCGCCACGTTCCACTCAATGGCGTCGCCCTGCAGATAGCTGAAGTGACAGTGGGTGATGTTCACATCGAGCCACTGATTATGGTAGCCCTGGCGCAGAATACCGTAGTTGGCTTTAGTGATGGTCAGGCGGGTAATGGTCAGGTTACGCAGCGTGCGCTTATCTTTGCCGCCGATGAAAATCTGCGCCACCGGGCCGTAGCCGCTCATCGTCAACCCGGCAATGGTGCAGTCGCCGCCGCGCACATCCAGGGTCATGTTGTAGAGGCTGCCTTCACCGCTGCCGATCACCTGGCAGCCCTTTTGCAGGATAAAGCGCCCGCGCCCGTTGCCCTTCAGCGCGCCGGCAATCGCCAGCGTTTTCCCCGGCGGCAACGTAATCGCGGTATTGATATTGTCGCAAACCACATCCGCCGGCACGTTGACCGTGTCGGCCTGCGCAAAGGCGTCGTTGAATGCGCGAATCCAGTCGCCGTTGTGCACATAGTCACGTATGTCCACCGTCAGGCGCTTCTCTGCGGCACGCGCATGGGTCGCTGAAAGTACCGGCAGCGCTGCGGCAAGCGTCGCCCCGGCGGTGAGGAAGTAACGTCGGGTTAAGGTGTGCATAGCGCCTCCTTAGCAAAGCGTCTGCAGCAGGCTGGCAAGCTGCCGGTTAATCACCTGCTGGTTAAAATCGGTTTCGACTTTCTCACGTGCGCGCGTCAGCACCGGCTGCAGGCTGCGCGCATCCATACGCCCCAGCGATTGCAGCTTGTCCGCCAGCGCCGTGGCGTCGTATTCGTCCACCAGCCAGCCGGTATGGCCGGAATCAATCAGTTCCGGTATGCCGCTGTGTATCGTCGATAGCACCGGTATCCCCACCGCCATCGCCTCCATGAGCGCGACCGGAATGCCTTCCATATCACCGTCGGCACCGGTCACCGAGGGCAGAAGGAAAACGTCGGCTTCATCAAGCAGCGCTTTCACTTCATGGCTAGGCTTGAAGCCCGGCATTTCGACGCAATCTTCCAGCTGATACTGTTCAATCAGGGTGCGCAGGCGGCGTTCCCACGGCCCGATACCAAGGATGCGATAGCGAAAGTTCACGCCGCGCTCTTTCAACTGGCGGCAGGCTTCAATCGCCACGTGTAACCCTTTTTTCTCAGTCAGACGCGCAACGGAGAGGATCTGCAAACAGCCGTCAGGCGCTTTTAGCGGACGCAGCGAGAAGCGGTCCATGTTCACGCCCATCCTGGAAACGGTGATTTTATCCGTCGGGCAGCCCATAGCCTGCAGTCGGTCAGCCCACAGCTGGCTGATGGGCAACATCATGTCGCCGCGGCGAAACAGCTGCTGGTATTCGCCGGTATAGTGGTTCAACACCTCGCGGCTTGAAATATCGATGCCGTGAAAAACGGTGGCAATCTTACCGTCAATCACGCCCAGCTCGCGGAGCTTGGCGGCGGTCACTCCCGCCGGGCCAAAGTGGGCGATATAAACGTCGGCGATAATCGGCGCAGGCGTACGGCTACAAATGGAGGATAGGATCAGGTTACGCGCCTCCTGACCGTAACGCCGCGCGTTCAAGGCCCGCCAGACGGCGGGACGGTGTAAACCGCGCAGGGTACTGAATGCCCGGTAGCGCAGCTTCTCCAGCGCGGTTGCCGGCTCATCCTGTAACCAGCGAACTTTGTCCGCCAGTTGATATTGCGTATACGCAGCATGAGTGTTGGTCAGGTCGCCCTTTTGCAGGGCGACAATCTCCACCTCATAACCCATCTCGATAAACGCCACGATCTGGTTTAAGACAAACGTCTCAGACGATAAAGGAAATTTCAGCAGGAAGAAGCTGACTTTCATCGGCCCTCCCGAATGCGGTTCAGCACCGACTCAATCATGGTGAAGCCCTTCTGCCGTTCGCCCTCAACCGCCGCGGCCACTTTCTCACCCAGCGCCGGGAGCTGGTTGAGAATATCGCCCACCACGCCCTGCATCGAGCCGTCCAGCAGGTGACGAATGTCGATAGCCATTTCCGGCATACCCAACTGCTGCATGATGCCCGCTGATTTGTGCTCGTAGTTAATGGCAATCGCCGGAGTGCCGAAGTTCATCGAGATAATTGCCGAATGCAGACGTGTGCCGATGGTCAGCTCGCAGGAGGCGAGAATTTTGCCAATCTCCACGTCATTAAGTTCGTCCATGGCGATGTGGAAGTGCTCGCGGTTTTTAACGTACTGCGCCATCCGCAGCGCGACCATACGATCATCGCGGTTGTAGCGGTCGATACTGGTGCAGGTAGAAAGCGCCAGTACCTGATAACCGTCATCAATCATGCGGTTCACCACTTCGGCAAACGCTTTTTCATACGCCTGCTGGGTGGTGCCCAGACGTTTATCAAACGGCTCCAGCTCGCGCAGGGTGATCGCCACGGTTTTACGCTGTGCAGTCAGGTTCAGCCAGTGCTGCACCGCGTAACTCGGTTCGAAACTCTCGTTGCGATGCTCTACCAGCCAGGCGGTGTCCACGCCCTGCTCCACTTTGCGGGTATCAATTTGCGCTTTCGCCATCAGTTCACGGCTTACCGTCTCACGCAAAATCAATGCGTTGGTGCGGCCAAAGACATAGTTCGCCAGCTCGTTGAAGTCCGGGTTCTGGAACGGGCCGACGCTGTGGCCAATCATGTAGATAGGCTTGTTAGCCATAAAGGCGCAAAGCGGATATTCAAAGTGGGTCAGGCCATAGAGATCGACATAGTTCGACCCACCAACCTGAATAATCGCGTCATAGTTGCCGAGGAAGCGCACAAACTCGTGAAACTCCGGCGCAATCACAAAGTTGCGCAGCTTGCCTTCACCGGTGACCTTAGCCAGCAGGATCTTGTGCTGGAAGCGACGGCGCAGCACCTTCTTCACGCGCCCGCTCACGCCTGCCGCCGCCTGCTGTTTCTGGCTCAGCTGATACAGCGGATCGGCAATAATTTCACGCCCCTGCAACCAGGAGGAACTGATCGGGAAACGGCTCATCACGTCCATCTCAACGTCCGGCTGCTGGCGAAGAATCGCATCGAGCAGGCCGCGCATAATGGCGCTGTCGCCGCGGTTGCCGCAGGTGTGGTTTCCCAAAATTAGTAATTTCATCATGGCCTCATCAAAGGGGTTTCAAGCAAATCAATCAGGAACGCGTAATAACGTTTTCAGTTTTCCGCTCCGACAGAGCGGTTTTTTTAGTTCAAGCAACAGGCTGTTGCGTGACAGCATGATCACCAGCGCAAAGCTGAGCACGCCCGCCAGCACCTGCATCGCCAGCAGCGCGGAGAGCGCAACGCTGCCTTCCAGCAGTCGCCCCACCGCGTAGCTTGCAATCAGCGTCGGCAGGGAGAGACGAAACGGCAGCCACAGGCTCAGCAGGTAATCGCGGTAGCCCGGCCCCAGCACCGGTTTAATCATCACGAAATAGCTGAGGATGGTGTTGATGATTTGCACCAGCAGGAAGCCCAGCGTGACGCCAATCGCGCCGCCGAGCTGCCCGCCGATAATCACCGCAGGAATAAACAGGAAGGTCTTAAAGACGTTGAATTTAAAGCTGATGTCCACCCGTGCTTTCGCCATCAGCAGCGAACCAATCGGGTTGCCTACCGAGCGCAGCAGCCCCACCACGCACAGCAACTGGAGGATTGGCACGATGTGCAGCCATTTATCGCCAAACACCAGCGGCACGAAGTTATTGCTGACCACCATCAGCCCGAGCAGCGCCGGGAAATTGATGATCCCCACCACCGACAGCAGCTTGTAAAAGTTGACTCGCAGCTTGTCGGTGTCGTCCTGAATCTTGGCAAACGCCGGGAACAGCACGCGGGTGATAATGGGGTTGAGCTTCATCGGCGGCACCACCGCCACGTTGTAGGCGAGGTTATAGCCCCCGGCCACGCTGGCACCGAGGATACGCGCCAGCGTCAGCGTCGACAGGTTGGTGTTGATATAGTTGACGATGCTGTCCGCCGTCAGCCACGCGCCAAAACGCAGGTTCGGCATGACCGTGGTCAGTGAAAAATGCAGGCCGGGACGGTAAATTTTGCGGCCAAAATAGCCAAACAGCAGCGTACGCACGGCGCTGTTGACCAAATAGCCCAGAATCGCCGTCATGGCCAGCGGCCAGAAGCAGGCGCTGATCACGGTAAAGGTAAAGCCCGACAGCACCGCTGCCGTTTCAATGGAGCCAATCTTGTTAAACTCCAGCTCCTTTTGCATCAGCGCGCGGAACTGCTGGCCGTGGGGAATCACCACAAAGGCCAGCGACAGCGTTTTGATCAACGGCGCGAGATCCGGGTTGTGCAGCAATCGCGCGATGGTATCGCTGAGCAGATACACCGCAGCAAACACCGCAATCCCCAGGCCGACATTCAGCCAATAGAGCGTGGTCAGCTCAATCTGGCTGATGGCTTTACGCTGAATAATCGAGTTGGCGATGCCAAAATCCGACAGCGTGTCCGCCAGCGCGATAATCACCAGCGATACGGTGAGCAGACCAAACTGATGGCCGTCAAACAGCCGTGCCAACACGGTCATCTGCGCCAGCCCCAGGCCAATAATCACCACCGTCGCCATCGCCGACCATTTCGCGCCATTGATGGTTTTTTCTCTCAGGCCCATGTCACTTCCTCAGTAGGCTGCTTTGTTGACAAAGCCTTTAAACACCGTCAGGAAGACGATTTTGATATCGAGCCACAGGCTCCATTCGCGGATGTATTCGAGATCGAACTCCACCCGTTTTTCCATTTTTTCGAGGGTGTCGGTTTCACCGCGCCAGCCGTTGATCTGCGCCCAGCCAGTAATGCCTGGCTTCACTTTGTGGCGCAGCATGTAGCCTTCAATCAATTGACGGTACTGCTCGTTGTGCGCCACCGCGTGCGGACGCGGGCCGACGATAGACATGCCGCCGGTGAGCACGTTGATAAACTGCGGCAGTTCATCCAGCGAGGTGCGGCGCAGGAAGTTGCCGACGCGGGTCACACGCGGGTCGTTCTGCGTCGCCTGTTTCACCACCTTGTCGTTCTCCATGACCTTCATCGAGCGGAATTTCCACACTTTGATCGGCTTACCGTCCATGCCGTAGCGGGTCTGGCGGAAGATGATGGGGCCCGGCGAACTCAGCTTCACCGCCAGTGCGATGCAGCACAGCGCCGGCGAAATCAACAGCAGAATGCCCAGCGCCAGGACGATATCCTCCAGCCGTTTGATAATGCGGTTAACCCCGGAGAGCGGCGTGTCGTACAGCGGCACCAGCGGAATACCGTTCACCACTTCCACCCGTGAGTGCAGGATGTTGAAGGTGAAAACATCCGGGATCAGCAGCACCGAGCAGGTGGTGTCGGCAAGAGAACGGACCACCTCTTTAATCTGGCTCTCTTCCTGCATCGCCATTGAGATATAGACGTTGTGGATTTTGCCGCTGCGCGCATCGTCGAGCAGTTGTTCAAGGTTGCCCATCCAGTCGGGGTTAACGCCGCCCGGTTTGGCATCGTAATAGCTACCGACTACCTCATAACCCAGCCACGGCTGGTTACGGAAGCTCTCGAGCAGCGCCTGCCCTTCCGGCATATCTCCTGCTACCGCCACATAACGGGTGTTATAGCCGCGATGGCGCAGCACACCAGCGCCATAGCGAATAAACGCGCGGCTCGCCAGCATGCCGATGGTGCTGAGCAGGTACCACGCCAGCCACATGGCAAAGTTGGTATTAAAATCATCGTTAAACGCCAGCAGCCCCGCCGCAAACACCAGGCTCAGCGTCCAGTTCTGCAATAACAGCAGCAATTCGGTGGTGATACGCACGCCGCGCCAGGAGCGGTAGAAATCGGTAATCCCGCCAATCATCTGGAAAACGACCAGCGTCACCAGCGCCATCAACAGATGGAGATATAAAAACGGCAACGCAACCGCCTGACACACCAGCCACAATCCCCCCAGCATGATGGTGATGTCGGAAAAACGCTGCACCATGGAGATTAACGATGCATTCGTTTTAGCTCGTTCGCGCTTTTTTAGAGTCGTCATCGTTGGTCCTATTCGTCGTGTCCCCTCACCCCGGCCCTCTCCCCAAAGGGGCGAGGGAGAAAAAGCCATCCGCAGCCTGCACGTTCGGTTCCCGCTCCTCTCTGAAGAGAGGGTTAGGGTGAGGGGCAATGATTACTGATTAAGCAGCGCCAGAATGTCCTGCGTTCGCGCCTGCATCAGCGGCGTATTCCCGCGAGACTCCACGTTTAAGCGCACCACCGGTTCGGTATTGGAAGAGCGCAGGTTGAAGCGCCAGTCGGCAAATGCCAGGCTGATGCCGTCGGTACGGTCAATCTCCAGCGCGCTGCCGGCAAAGTGCGCCTCCACGCGGGCAATCGCTTCTGACGGCGCCGCCAGCTGACTGTTGATTTCCCCACTCGCCGGGAACGCCGCCATGCGGTCATGCACCAGCTCACCCAGCGTTTTACCCTTCAGACACAGCAGTTCGCTCACCAGCAGCCATGGGATCATGCCGCTGTCGCAGTAGGCAAAATCGCGGAAATAGTGGTGGGCGCTCATTTCACCGCCGTAGACCGCGTCGTCCTGACGCATGCGCTCTTTAATAAACGCATGACCGGTTTTCGACATTACCGGCGTGCCGCCCGCCGCGGTCACCACGTCCACGGTGTTCCACGACAGACGCGGGTCGTGAATAATCCGCGCGCCGGGGTTTTTCTCGAGGAACGCTTCGGCCAGCAGGCCGACGATGTAGTAGCCCTCGATAAACTGCCCTTTCTCGTCAAACAGGAAGCAACGGTCGAAGTCGCCGTCAAAAGCAATACCCATATCGGCACCGTATTTGATGACCGCATCGCGGGTGTCCGCGCGGCACTCCGGCAGCAATGGGTTAGGAATGCCGTGCGGGAAGGTGCCGTCCGGCGTGTTGTGCACTTTAATCAGACTTACCGGCACGTTCAGCGCCTTGAAGCGGGCTTCCAGCGCATCAATCACCGGGCCAGCCGCGCCGTTACCGGAGTTCACCACCAGCTTCAGCGGGGTCAGGTTTTGCACGTTGATGTAGCCCAGCAGGTGATCGATGTAGGCGTCGCGCAGGTTGATTTTCTGGTAGCTACCGCGTGCGGCATCGTTGACCGGCGGGAAGTCATTGGCTTCTGCCAGGCGCTGTACGTCGCGCAGGCCGGTATCGCCGCTGATCGGGCGCGCGCCTTCACGCACCAGCTTCATGCCGTTGTAGTCCATCGGATTATGGCTGGCGGTCACTTCAATACCGCCATCAACGCCGAGATGGAAAGTAGCGAAGTAAATCTCTTCGGTGCCGGAAAGCCCGATATCCAGCACGTCAACGCCCGCGTCGCGCAGGCCATTGGCCAACGCCAGCTTCAGCGCCTCGCTGGTTAAGCGCACGTCGCCGCCCACCACGATAGTTTTCGGCTTCAGGTATTCGCCGTAGGCGCGGCCAATGCGCCACGCGATGTCTTCATTCAGCTCTTCGCCGAGCTTGCCGCGAATGTCGTAGGCTTTAAAACAGGTTAATTTCGTCATGTTTTTACCTTTCTTCAGGCAACAGTTGGCCCTGACCGGTGAGGGTCATCAATTTCAGTGTCGTGAGTTGCCGGATGGCGCTTCGCTTATCCGGCCTACGGTTTGGGTTTTGTAGGCCCGGTAAGCGCAGCGCCACCGGGCGCAATACGCGCGCTACACGCGCCCGTAACGATCCTGGAAGCGCACCACGTCGTCCTCTTCCAGATAGGCGCCAGATCGCACCTCAATCAGGTCGAGCGGGATTTTCCCCGGGTTTTCCAGACAATGCGTGACGCCGAGAGGAATGTAGATAGACTCATTTTCCCCCAGCAGCGTGATTTGGTCGTTGAGGGTCACTTTGGCGGTGCCCGCCACCACAATCCAGTGTTCCGCACGGTGGTGATGCATCTGCAGCGACAGCCCCTCACCCGGCTTCACGGTGATGCGCTTGACCTGATAGCGATCGCCGGAATCAATCGAGTCATATTTGCCCCACGGGCGATAGACTTCCCGGTGAATATGGTGTTCGTGGCGGCCATCGGCTTTAATCTTCTCGACCACCTTTTTCACGTCCTGCACCGCGTTGCGATCGGCGATAAGCACCGCGTCTTTGGTTTGCACCACCACCAGGTCCTTTACCCCGACGGTCGTCACCAGGCCAGACTCAGCATAGACATAGCTGTTTTCGGTTTTATGGCTGATCACATCGCCATGGTGCACGTTGCCTTCCGGCGTGTGGCTGCTGATCTCCCACAGCGATGACCAGGAGCCGACGTCGCTCCAGCCCGCATCCATCGGCACCACTACCGCATCCGCGGTCTGTTCCATTACCGCATAATCGATGGATTCGTCCGGGCAGCTCAGGAACGCCGCTTCATCGACGCGGATAAAGTCGAGATCCGGGTCGGTGACATCCATCGCTTTTTCGCAGGCGCGAAGAATATCCGGGCGATATTTGCCCAGCTCTTCCAGATAGCGCCCGGCGCGGAACAGGAACATGCCGCTGTTCCAGTAGTATTCACCGCTGGCGACATAGGCCTGTGCGGTATCGAGATTGGGTTTTTCGACAAACTGTGCGACGTCGAAGGCCAGCGTGTCGTCAGTTCCCGGCGTGACATCACCCCGGCGAATATAGCCATAGCCGGTTTCCGGCACGTTCGGCACGATGCCGAAGGTCACCAGCTTGCCATTTTCAGCATACGGCGTGGCATGACGAACCGCCGCGCGGAAGGCCTCTTCGTCCTGAATGACGTGGTCAGCCGCCAGCACCAGCATCAGCGGGTCGCCGTCCGGTTCGCGACGTTTAGCCGCCAGCGCCGCCAGGGCAATGGCTGGCGCCGTGTTGCGCCCCGCCGGTTCCAGAATAATGTTTTCGGTCAGCTTGTTGAGCTGACGCAGCTGTTCCGCCACGATAAAGCGGTGCTGCTCATTACAGATAACCACCGGGCTGGCGCACTTCACGCCGTCCAGGCGGTTCACCGTGGCCTGCAGCATCGTCATGTCCCCTTTCAGGCACAGGAACTGTTTGGGGTACAGCACTCGGGACAGCGGCCACAGTCGGCTACCCGAGCCACCGGCCATCACGACCGGGAAAAGCGTAGTTTGACTCATCGTTTAACCCCGAATATCAGCAATAAATTGGTTGAGAACGTGTTCTTTATCGAGCGAACGTTCAGCCCAGGCGCGAGCGACCGCATTTCGCTTCGGCATCGTCAGCGCCTGCTCGATCCCGTCGACCAGCGACGGAACCGATTCAGGCGTCACGCACACCGCAATGCCCGGATTGTCCAGACACAGCTGGCCCAGCTCGGTCTGCGGTTCAGCGGTAATCACCGCATTGCCGCCCACCGCCAGAATATTGGTCAGCTTAGAAGGCAGCACCGCATCGGCGGCGCCACGCTTCTGAATCACCAGATGGCAGTCGCCAATCGCCAGCAGCGCGGGCAAATCTTCATACGATTGAAGCGGCAGGAACTTGACGTTATCCAGCCCGCGTTCGGCGACCATTTTCTCCAGCCGCGCTTTACCGCCGCCCTGGCCGACCATGGCAAACAGCCACGGCTGTTCACGGAGCTGTTCGGCGGCAGTAATCACGCTCTCCAGCCCCTGTTTCTCGCCGATATTGCCGGAGTAAAGAATAATTTTGCGTTCATCCGGCAGGCCAAGACGCTGACGCAGCGCCGTCACCAACGTTTCCGGTACCTCGCGAAAACGCGAAACTTCCGACCAGTTAGGGAAGAAAATCACCTTCTCCGGCGCAACGCCCTTCTCGCAGGCTTTGTTCATCATCGAGCGCGAGATGGTCGAGACGTTGTCGACGTTGTGCAGCCCGCTGCGCTCAAAGGCGCTGGCAAGTTTTGCCACCTTGCCGGAGCGACCGCTGCCCGCCATGCCCAGCCCCAGCATGGCATCCACTTCATAATCCTGAATATGCAGCAGCGTCCGCGCGCCGGAAAGCTTCGCCAGCAGACGCATCCCCGGGGTACAAAACAGCGTTGGCACCACGCCGATAATGCGATCCGGTTTCCAGCGGCGTTGGGCCATCAGCGGGAAGAAACTGCTGAGCGCAAAGCTGCCGAGATGGATTAACCGCTTCAGCGTCGACGGCTGCTTTGGTACGTACAGCGGGCAACGCCAGACGGTAGCGTCGCCGTTTTCCCGGCGGTAGCGCCAGCTGGAGTATTTCGCGCCTACCTGCCATTCCGGGTAGTACGGCGGCGCGGTAATCACCCGCACCTCGTGGCCCTGCTGCGCCATCCACTCGACCATTTCACCGGTGTATTTGCCGATGCCGGTCAGTTCAGGCGAATAGTTGATGCCATACACCAGAATCTTCATAGGCCCGGCACCTCGGCCATTTTGTCGACCCGGAAATAGGCGCGGCTATTTTCATGAACGTTGTCCGACGCCAGCAGCGCAGGCGGCGTCAGCCAGCGGTAATCATTATGCTGAGCGTCCGGCAGCGTTAGGCTGTCGGCGTCTACCTGCAGGCGAAAGCCGAGCACGATGTAATGGGTCGAGAAATCCGTACCGGAAAAATTGTCGTCATAGAAATGCTGCCAGACGCCGTAAAAGCGGCCTGCCGTCATCGGCAGGCTCAGCCCCAGTTCGGCCTCGGTCAGGCGTGCAAACGCCTGGGTCAGCGTTTCATCTTTCTGTACCCGCCCGCCCGGCACGAACCAATATCCCTGCGCCGGACGATTGGTGCGCTTGCCCAGCAAAAACTCGCCCTGCGCGTTCTCGACGATCAGGTCGATGGAGATCAGCGGGGTCGACTGGACGACGGTGGCAAACGCTTCCTGGCTCAGAAACATGCGTTACCCCCGGAAGCGGTGCTGGTTTTCCAGAAACCACTGGTAGGTGCTGGCAAGACCAGCCTCCAGCGAGATTTCGTGGTACCAGCCCAGCTGATGCAGGCGAGAAACGTCGAGCAGCTTGCGCGGCGTGCCGTCGGGTTTGGTGGCGTCAAACACCACCCGCCCTTTAAAGCCCACCACTTTCGCCAGCGTCTGCGCCAGTTCACGAATGGTGCAGTCAACGCCGGTGCCGACATTGATGTGCGACAGCATGGGCTGCGTGTTTTCAAGCCAGACGCTGCGGTCGAGCTCCATCACATGGATACTGGCTGCCGCCATATCGTCCACATGCAGGAACTCGCGCATCGGCGTGCCGCTCCCCCACACCACCACGTCCGCGGCGTTTTGCTGTACCGCTTCATGGAAGCGGCGCAGCAGCGCCGGAATAACGTGCGAATTGCTCGGGTGGAAGTTATCGTTCGGCCCATACAGGTTGGTCGGCATCACCGAACGGTAGTCGCGATTATGCTGGCGGTTGTAGGACTCGCACAGCTTGATACCGGCAATTTTCGCAATCGCGTACGGTTCGTTCGTCGCTTCCAGCGTGCCCTGCAGCAGCTCGCTTTCGTGCATTGGCTGGTTAGCCATTTTCGGATAGATGCACGATGAACCGAGAAACAGCAGCTTATTCACGTTGTGCGTATGCGCCGCGTGAATAATGTTGCTTTCGATCATCATGTTCTCGTAGATGAAATCCGCCGGGAAGGTGTTGTTGGCGACAATGCCGCCCACCTTCGCCGCCGCCAGATACACCTGATCAATATTTTCAGCGGCGAAGAAGTCGTTCACCTCGCGGCTATCCAGCAGGTTGAGTTCATCGCGGCTGCGAACCACCAGATCCACGTCGCCGCGTTGTGCAAGCTGTCGGACGATGGCCGAGCCCACCATTCCCCGGTGGCCCGCCACAAAAATACGTTGTCTGGTCATACTTAAGACTCCAGCGCGATCGCCACTTCATAGCCATGGGATTTCAGCAGGGAATGTTTCTTCGCTGCTTCCAGGTCTTTGGCGACCATCTCAGAGACCATCTCCTGCAGGGTGGTTTCCGGTTTCCAGCCAAGTTTTTCATGCGCTTTGGTCGGGTCGCCGAGCAGGGTTTCAACTTCAGCCGGACGGAAGTAGCGCGGATCCACGGCCACCATCACATCGCCCGGTTTCACGCCCGGCGCATCGTGACCGGTTACCGAGACCACAATCCCTTTTTCTTCCACGCCTTGACCTTCGAAGCGCAGTTTGATACCCAGCTGCGCCGCCGCCATTTCAACGAACTGACGAACCGAATACTGCACGCCGGTAGCGATAACGAAATCTTCCGGATGGTCCTGCTGCAGCATCATCCACTGCATTTTCACGTAGTCTTTGGCATGGCCCCAGTCGCGCAGGGAATCCATGTTGCCGAGGTACAGGCACTTCTCCAGGCCCTGAGCAATGTTGGCGATCGCGCGGGTAATTTTGCGGGTCACGAAGGTTTCGCCACGGCGCGGAGACTCGTGGTTGAACAGAATGCCGTTACAGGCGTACATGCCGTAAGATTCACGGTAGTTCACGGTGATCCAGTAGGCATACAGTTTGGCGACCGCATACGGCGAGCGCGGATAGAACGGGGTGGTCTCTTTTTGCGGAATTTCCTGTACCAGGCCGTACAGTTCCGAAGTGGAAGCCTGATAGAAGCGCGTTTTCTTCTCCAGCCCCAGGAAGCGGATGGCTTCCAGCAGGCGCAGCGTGCCCATCGCATCGACGTCGGCGGTGTATTCCGGCGACTCAAACGACACGGCGACGTGGCTCATCGCACCCAGGTTATACACTTCATCCGGCTGCACTTCCTGCAGAATGCGCGTCAGGTTGGAGCTGTCGGTCAAATCACCGTAGTGCAGGTGAAACTTCGGGTTGCTGCTGTGCGGATCCTGATAGATGTGATCGACACGTTCGGTGTTAAAGGAAGAAGCACGGCGTTTAATCCCGTGAACTTCATAGCCTTTTTCCAGCAGCAGTTCTGCCAGATAAGAACCGTCCTGCCCCGTTACGCCGGTAATAAGTGCGACTTTTGACATTCTATTTTCCTCAAATTGTCCCGTTTAGGGAGTCACTTTCTCTACGCGCTCACGCGTAACCACTGCGGGATTGCCACGGCAAATCATATTTGCCGGTAGCGATTTAAATACGCTGCTGCGGGCACCGACGATCGTGCCCTCGCCAATCGTGACGCCGGGGGCGACAAAAACGTCCGTCGCCAGCCAGCATTTTTCACCGACCACAATCGGCGCGGCGTGAATATCGAAATGTGCGCTCTGATAATCGTGGCTACCGGTGCACAAATAACATTTCTGCGATACCACCGAGTTTGCCCCCAGGGTTATTTCACCCAAGGTATATAACACCGCGTCATCACCCACCCAGGCATAATCGCCAATAGTTAATTTCCATGGATAGGTAATTTTCACCGACGGGCGAATCACTACGTTTTTTCCTATTTTTGCGCCAAACAGGCGTAATAAAAATGCGCGCCAGCGATAGAGTATTTGCGGAGACCAGGCAAATAACGTGGCCTGTACCGCCCACCAAATTTGTACTTTAATGCCCCCGGCACCGCGGAAACCTTTTGGTACCGTAAAGCCAGATAAATCCTGCATTTGGTATCCTTATGCTTTGTGATATAAGGCTTTTGCTTTCCCCGTTGTGCGCAGACGTAATAAATAAGACAATTCTGTAAGCAGGCCCGGCATACGCAATATTTCGCGCTGCACTTTTTTGGCGTCCTGGCACAACTGCAAATTATTGGTAGTGGACACGCCGCCCATTGAAAATTCCGACACCAGCCCTTTAATACGCTTGAAGGCATATCCCGACTTATACATCCGGGCCGCCAGTGCATAATCGGAAGAGACACGATACTGCACATCATAAGGATGATTTTTCAGCCCGCGTAGCGGGAAGAAAATAGCCTGATGGCTTGCCGGTAGGCTGTGGTAAATATACCAACCCTGCTTGGCGCTACGGCGAATTTGGGTACCATCACCAAAGTCCAGCATCGCATCGCCAAGGTACATGGCGTCGTCGCTTTTGCCGCGCAGCTGGCGGACGAACTGCGAAACATCCGCATGAAAGCTGTCGCCGGAATTAAGGAACAACACGAACTTACCCTGCGCCATGCGAATGCCTTTGTTCATCGCATCGTACAGCCCTTCATCCGGTTCGCTCACGTAGCGTAACTGGTATTGCCCGTTACGTTTTTCGAGAAATTCTGCGGTGCCGTCGTTCGAGCCACCGTCCACCACAATCCACTCAAAAGAGAGGCTCGGATCGTTTGCCAGATGGGCCAGCGAACGCCAGGTTTTCATCACGCCATCGACGTTACGAAACGCTACGGTAATTACGCTTAACAACATGCTTCACCTCATCTGTTGTCAGCAATATTCAGCGCTTTACGCAGAATAAAAGGACAAACAATTAAAAATGCATATTCCGGACTAAATATCGAACCGGTAAAAAATAATGATATCGGCGTGAAAAGATACAGCTGCACGGCGAAATTACGATTATTCCCAAAAGCGTTAATGAACATTTTGAAAACGTAGTACAAATATCCTGCCGTTAATATCACAGCGAACCATGAAAAATAAATCATTAACAGATACAGACCATTGTCTATGGTTTTTCCGACATCCGCACCGTTAAATATTCCGAATGATGCAACATATTCGTAAAGAGAACCAAAGCGCACGACCCCATCAATACTGGTTAATGAATAACCGACCATCACCAGTGGGCCAATTATGCGGTAATACGATGACGACCCTTCTGTTCCCAAATCACCAATACGTTCGGCAATATAGGGAAATGCAAACACCAGACCGATAAAAAATGCGCCTAATGAGATAATCGCCAACGGTAACTTTTTCTTGATCGCTTCTTTGTTCAGGTACTGGAAAGCCCACTCCAGCAGATAGAACAGGATAAATGTCATCACCCCTGAAAACGACCCAGAAAGAATTATCCCTGCCAGAATCATAGCATCAGACTTCGGGGTTTTGATACCAAACTGTTTGATGCAAAGCCAAATTGAGATTAATGCCAGAGCGAAGAATGCCGGCTCGAAATATAACGCAGTGGTCCGCTTTCCGCCGAATTTTATAAAATTCAGTACATAGCTATTACTGTAAATAAGATATTTCGAAATCGTCGCAATCAGACTGCTGCCGCCGGTCAGAATAATCTGCGCCATCTCCAGCGCCGCCAGCGCCACCACAAGGGTAATCACCACGTAGAAAAAACGCAGGATCTTACGGTGGTTATGCGGCGAAATGGTTTTGAAGCGAATGCTCCAGACCATGCCGATAATGATCACGATATAGACAAACAGCATCGTCGAGGTGACGTATTTGCTCGGGTCCAGCGATTGTCCGAACAGATAGTTGAACAACGTCAACCCCACGCCCAGCCCGAGGGCAATCATCAGTTTTTTCAGATTAATGCGTTCAACAAACAACAGCAGCAGCAGCGGAAGGAACGTCACGATGGTAATGGGGAAGCTCTCCCCCAGCTGCGCCAGCTTCACGTTAACCAGCAGGTAGATTAACGGCAGCAGCAGATAGCTACAGACTCTGATAGAACGAGACATATTCCTCCAGCATCTGTTGTCCGCTGTAGGCCTTGCGGCTTCGCGCGCTAAAGTTCTCAAGAGTGGTGCCAAAAATCTGCTCGGCAATCTCCGCTTTTGGTTGCTGCACTAAGGTAAGCACCTCGGCATCATCCACGGTACGACCGCCGGATTTTGCCAGCACCTCTTTTGCCGCCTCGCTATGGGTCGCGATGACCGGTACGCCAATCGACAGCGCTTCGCATAGAATCAGCGGGTAGTTATCCACTCGCGAGCTGAACAGCAGCGCGTCCAGCGGGTTCAGCTCGCTCATCAGCTGGCGTTTATCGGTCAGAAAACCGTGATTCACCACGTTACTGCCCTCAAACGGCGAGAACTTACCGAAGGTGTGCACCTCGACCTTATCGCCCAGCGCGATAATATCGCGCACCAGCTGCTGGTTGGTTTTACCGTCATAGCGCAGGTCGTGCGCGACCACGGCGATTTTAGGCCGCGTGGAGAAGCGTTTTACCGGCGTCAGCTCGGCGAGAATCGCTTCGGTTGCCACGTCGATGCCGTTATTGATAATCTGGCAGCGCCCTGCGCCGTAGAGGCTGTTAAAGGCCTCGGCAACATGCTGACTGGGCGAAATAAAGCGACAGCCCAGCGCTAACATCTGGCGAAACAGCTGGCGTTTTTCATCCACCAGCGCATGTGCGCGATCGACCTTAACCGGCGGATAGTTACTCAACGTTGGGCACTTCTGACAGCCGCTTTTCCAGCCTTCGCAACCGTCAAGGAAAGCACAGCGACCGGTCACGCTCCAGTGATCGTGCAGCGTCCAGATAAAAGTCGCATCGCTTTTATGCGCCTTCACCCGTTCGCAGAAGCTCACCACATCCGCGAGGTTCAGCCAGTAGCTGTGCATAACGTGAAAATGCAGTACCACCGGGCCGTCAGTACGGGTGACCTGGCGATACAGGTTATTGAGGTTGCCAAACACATCGCGGTTAAACAGGCGGAACAGCGCCAGGTTTGCCATCGAGGTTAACCGTCCGGTCTGCTTTATCACCTGCGGATAACGGTCGTGACTCACGCTTTTTTTACCGCCTTTGCCATAGCCGTAGACAAATTTTGACGACAAGCCCTGACGTAGCGCGCGCTGATGCAGGTCCAGCGCCACGCCCGCCGCGCCGCCCTCGGCCAGACGAACGTTAAATTGCAGAATATTCATTTAATTACCTTCACTCGCGCTTTTTCGCCCACCACCAGCGCATGGTCCGGAACGTCGTCCAGCACCACGCTGCCCGCGCCAATCGTCACGTGATTACCGATGGTAATACCGCCGATAATCACCACATTGGCCCCCAGCTCAACGCCATTGCCAATTCTTGGACAGGCCAGACTGTCCGGGCCACGGTTGCCGATAGTGATGCTGTGACGAATGGTGAAATCGTCACCCGCCACCACGTTCTTGTTGATGACCACCGCGTAGCCATGATGAATGGTGAAGCGTCGGCCAATGGTCGCTGCGGCCTGGATTTCATAGCCGAAGAAGCATTCGGTGATAATGCGGTACAGCACCAGCACCGGCGCTGCCCACAGATTGTTCAGCACGTTTTTCTTGCGCCATACCGAGCAAAAATGAGCAATACGATAAGCAATGACCATGCAGCACGGACGCAGGCTCCAGCTGTTGGCGCGTAAATCTTCCAGTAGCATCATTTACTCCGCAGTCCATCCACCCAACGTTTGCCGTTACGCACCGACAGTAGCGTCAGGAAGGTCTTCCAGGTCATACGCTTATTGCGGATCTGATAGAGCGTGAACAGCTGATACTTCTTGCTCGCGCGGTCAAACTTCTCTTTGTGTTTGCGGTAGAAGCTGAAATAACCGGAGAATTTTTTCGGCGATGAGGTGATCTGCATTTCGCCATGATTAACGTGCAGAATTTGCGTGGCGGCCTCAATTTTCCACGGCTCGCCGTAGGCCACCACCATACGCAGGAAGATGTCGTAGTCCTGCGCCGCCTTCAGTTCGGTATCAAACAGACTTTCTTTAAAACGCCACGCCCAGCTAAATACCTGGTTGCCAATGATGTTGCGCTTATAGAACAGCTGACGGGAGAACGGCGATTTCGGGTATAACGGCAGGCTGGCCGGTTGCCAGTACACTTCCCCTTCACAGACGTAGTCATTGGCATACAGAAAGGCGTGATTCACCAGCTGCTGCTTGTGTTCAAGGAACAGCGAAAGCCGGTTGGGCGTCCACTCATCATCATCATCAATGCCGGTAATAAACTGCCCTTTAGCCTGCAGGATCGCTTGATTGCGCACCGCGCAGGCGCCGGAGTTAAAGTCGTTGCGCGTGTACTGTACGCGGCTATCGTTTAGCCCGATGACGAACTGCTGAAGCTGCTCATAGCTGCTGGAACAGTCGTCGACAATAATCATTTCCCAGTGAGGATAATCCTGACGCAGCACCGACTTGATGGCGCGAATCGCCAGCTGTTGTCGGTTCCAGGTCGGCATATAAATGGAGATCAACGGGTTGTCTGTTGTCATGGTATATCCCCGAATAAGCAGTTGAGCGGTTTTCCCCTCACCCTAACCCTCTCCCAAAGGGAGAGGGGACCGTTCGGTGTTCTCCCTCGCCCCTTGGGAGAGGGCCGGGGTGAGGGGGATGTTATTATTTCGAATCCGACTGATACTCGTACTCGTAGTATCCGTAATCCTGGTACCCTGTCGCACGACGGAAGATCGAGTTGAGAATCACTCCTTTCACCGCGATGCCATTCTGCTCAAAGCGGTTCAGGCTGGTTTCCACCTCTTTCAGAGTATTGACCGCATAGCGCGTCACCATCAGCGTGGTGCCCGCGTGGCGGCCAACGATAGCCGCATCGGTGACCGCGAGAATGGGCGGCGTATCGATCAGCACGAGGTCATAGTTCGCCGAGCCCCACTTCAACAGCTCGCTAAAACGCTCGGCCATCAACAGCTCCGACGGATTTGGCGGTACCTGCCCGCGTGGGATCAGGTCAAAGTTCGCGACCGAGGTGCGTTTCGCGCTACTTTCAAACGTCGCTTTCCCCACCAGCACTTCGGACAGACCGTTATCATTGGTGGTACCGAGCAGCTCGTGGGAGTAGCCTTTACGCATATCGCAGTCGATCATCAGTACGCGCTTATTGGTCTGGCTAATCACCGCCGCCAGGTTGGCGCAGACGAAGGTTTTACCGATAGACGGGCTGACCCCGGTCATCATTAACACGTTATTCGGTGCTTGCATCATGGCGAAGTGCAGGCTGGTGCGCAGGCTGCGGATGGCTTCGATCGCCAGGTCGGTCGGGTTACCCACCGCCAGCAGCTGGCTCTGCTTGTAGCGCTTCACGCCGTTGACGCTTTTCACGCTATCGCGCGATTTTTGCCATTCGGAGAGCGGAATGCTGGCGTAGACGTTGATGCCGTGCTCTTCCAACACCTGCGGGCTTTCGATACCGCGGTTAAACAGCGAGCGCAGCAGTACGCCGACGATCGACAGCATCAGGCCAAGAATAATGCTGCCCAGCACGATCAACGCTTTCTTCGGCTTCACCACCCCAGGCTGAGTAATCGCCGGGTCGACAATTCGCACATCGCCGACGGTGCTCGCCCGAGTGATTTTCAGTTCCTGCTGTTTATTAAGCAGTTGCATATAAACCTGCTGCCCGGACTCGACGTCGCGGGTCAGGCGTACAATCTCCTGCTGGGTTTTCGGCATCGCCGTCACGCGTTTGCTCAGCTTCGCCTTCTCTTCTTCCAGCGCCCGGCGTTTTTCCAGCAACGTGCGATAGGCCGGGTGGATTTTGGTATACAGCTTGGAGATTTCCGCTTCGCGGAACGTCAGTTCATTCAGCTGCGCATCGATGTTCACCATCGAATCGAGCACCGATTTCGCTTCCAGCGGCAGGTCTACGGAGTCTTGCTGCTGACGGTAGGTATTCAGTTTGTTTTCTGCCACGTCCAACTGGCTGCGCACCTGCGGCAGCTGTACTTCGAGGAACTCGAGGCTTTTCGCGGCTTCTTCCGATTTGCGCGCCACGTTCTGCGCCACGTAGTTGTTGGCGATACTGTTGAGGATGTCGCGAATCTGATCTTTATCTTCACCCACCATCGTGAGGGTCAGCACGCCGGACTCTTTACCGTCCTCGGTGACGCTCAGGCTGTTTTGCAGGTTATTGATCATCCCCAGCGTTGAATATTTGGTGACGGTAAAACTCGCGCCATCGTGGGCGGCGATCCCGGTGACCAGCAGCGAAACGCCGCCTTTATTCAGCGTCTCACCCACCTTCCCTTCCGCGCTAAAACCATCGTCGTTGCTGAGTCGATAGCGCGTTGGGTTGATAACATCAAGCGTAAAGGTGCTCTCAGCCATCGACGCCGGTCGGTTAAAGGCGCTGACCTTCACCGTCTCATTCTGGCGGCCCATCAGCCGTTCCCAGCCGGCCCCCAGAATCGGGAACGTGTTTTTGCTTACGGCAATATCCAGCCCCAGATCCTCAACGGTTTTGCCAAGCACCATGCGCGAGGTGATCATCTGGATTTCCGCTTCGGACGCCGGCGGCTTGCTGGTAAGCGCATTACTGATATCCTGCACCAGCGCGCTGCCCTGATTTTGCTCAATACGCACCAGCGCATCGGCGCTGTAAATCGGCGTGGCGAATAGCGCATAGACAATCGCCAGGGCGGCAAACAGGCCGGTAATGCCGATGACCCACCATTTGGCTTCCACCACGGTGCCCACCAGACGACCAATGTCGATCTCATCATTGCCCGAGACCGATGGGCTTATCTGTTTTACTTTATCTGTCATGGTTATCCCTGCTGTGCTTTCAGTGCCTGCGCCCACTGGCTGGCAGACCTGTCGAGTAACTGGTACACCGCTTCAAACGCCTCCCGGCTTTTGCGATACGGATCGGGAATCTCGCGTTCGTTATCCCAATGACCAAAAAGCATGACTTTGCCGCGCATCTCCGGCGCCATTTCATGCAGGGTGGCGACGTGACGTTTTTCCATCGCCAGAATCAGATCGTACTCACGGCACATACGGCCAGAAATTTGCCGCGCGCAGTGCCCGTCGAGCGAAATGGCGTGCTCGGCGGCAACGCTCGCGGCGCGTTCATCCGCCGCTTTCCCAACTAATGCCCCCAGTCCCGCCGATTCGACGGTTAGTGACGGCAGATGACTGCGTAGCAGCCGCTCAGCCGTGGGGGAACGGCAGATGTTCCCCACGCAAACCACAAGAATTTTGTTAAACATGACGGTTACCAGGTATGAATATCTTTCGCCGAATCGGTCATGTAGCGAACGCCACTGATGGTCGGCAACAGTTGGTTGATCAGACGGTTCCAGCGAGCAACCGGTGCGGTGGTGACGTAAACCACGTCATACGGCTGGAGAATAAAGTTGGTTGCCATAACCAGCGAGGTCGCATCGGACATATCCAGCTGATAAATGTTGGCCATCTTGCCGTTGTTGCCCGCTTTGGTTGGACGAATCACGAAGATACCGCTGGCATCGGAGGTCGTCAGGTCGATGCCTTCCGCCTGGCCGAGCGCTTCGGTCAGCGTCATACCGCTGAAGTCCATTTTGAGCGTGCTCTGTTTTTTCACTTCACCCATCACGAAGACCTTGAGATCGTCGTTGCGCGGCACGAAGAGGATATCACCCGGGTAGAGCAAACGGTTCTGGCTCAGATCGCCGTTCTGCATCAACGCCTGCACAGAAATGCGCTGCTCTTTACCGTCGTGGGTCAGCACCACGTTGCGCCAGTCGGCCAGTTCGCTCAGGCCACCCGCCGCGTTGATCGCGTCCAGCACGGTCAGCGGCACGTTGGTGATGGCCTGCTGGCCGGATTTGTTCACCTGCCCGGAGACATACACTTTTTGCGAACGGAAGGCGGCAACGTTCACGTCAACCTGCGGGTCGGTGATGTAGGCGGCGAGACGCTGGGTAATGGTCTGGCGAATTTCCGCCAGCGTGCGTCCTTTCACCTGCACTTTGCCAATATAGGGATAGAAGATGGTGCCGTCCGGCTGGACCCAGTTACCGGTATCGCTGGAGCTACGGTACTGCCCCGCCGGGGTGGTCAACTCCGGGTGATCCCACACCGTGACGTTCAGCACGTCGCCTGAACCGACGCGATACTGGTAATTGCTTAACTCCTGATCCAGCGACATGTTCGGTTGCGCGACGTTGGGACGTGGGCGTAATTGTTCAATCAGTCGCGGGGTCAGCGGATAAACATTCACCATCCGGCCAATGTCATAATCAGCATCCTGCTGCTTAATCACATCTTTTCCGTAGGTAGACATATTGCTGCCTGGAAGTATGGTGCAACCACTCATCAAGCTTACCGACACCAATAATGGCATCAATTTTAGTTTGGATTTCATCATTGATTATTTATCACTTTGGCAGAAAATTATCCTGTGCGAATTATATTAATCCGTACAATTTGATTACCTGTAAACTCACCATGCATTTATTTGCCGATGAATATAACTGGCATATATCCTAAAAAAGTTGGGATTCATCCGCAGGCTATTGACAGAATAATTCAGGCTTTACGTCACGCCTTCAGGCATGCTACCGCCCTTGGCTTTCAGCTACCAATTCACCTAAAAATCATGTTGTTATAGGAAGTCCAGCTATTCATCAAAAGAATAGAGAATATTCCTGGATATATAATTACAGGGATAACATCCCCTGCATGACTATTTTATGACGCACATAAATGGCTATTCCATTCAGTACCGGGAGAATTGTTGCAGTTAAGCGAATAGCAGGCAAGGTAACTGCCGCTTAAAAAATAATTTTAAGAATAATATTAAGATTAATTAATCCAGTGTTTTTAGGATTTTCTTTATATTGACAGATCGCAGTATTAGTTTCTCACCATCAAATATTTCATGGAAATATTATCCCCTATTTTTACAATATCCTTAGCTTTTGTCATGATAAATCACCGGCAGACGTTGCATTTTGCCGCGGCTTTATCCATGATCAATTTGTCTTGTAACATAAGGTTTTAACCAACGTATGGAATGGATTGCCGATCCCTCTATTTGGGCGGGACTCGTGACGCTGGTCGTCATTGAGCTGGTTCTCGGAATTGATAATCTGGTGTTTATCGCCATCCTGGCGGAAAAGCTGCCGCCAGCCCAGCGCGACCGCGCGCGCGTCACTGGGCTCATTCTGGCCATGCTGATGCGCCTTCTGCTGCTGGCCTCTATTTCGTGGCTGGTCACGCTCACTAAGCCTTTATTCAGCATCCGTGATTTCACCTTCAGCGCCCGCGACCTCATTATGCTGGTCGGCGGCTTCTTCCTGCTTTTTAAAGCCACGGTGGAGCTCAACGAGCGGCTGGAGGGGAAAGACAGCGATAATCCGACCCAGCGACGCGGCGCGCGCTTCTGGGGCGTGGTGGCGCAGATTGTGGTGCTGGATGCGGTCTTCTCGCTCGACTCGGTGATCACTGCCGTCGGCATGGTCGACCATCTGGCGGTAATGATGGCGGCAGTGATTATTGCCATCAGCCTGATGCTGCTGGCCAGTAAAACGCTGACGCGCTTTGTGAACAGCCACCCGACTATCGTTATCCTGTGCCTGAGCTTCCTGCTGATGATTGGCTTTAGCCTGGTGGCGGAAGGTTTTGGTCTCGTCATTCCTAAAGGCTATCTGTACGCGGCGATCGGCTTCTCGGTGATGATCGAGTTCTTAAACCAGCTGGCTATCTTCAACCGACGTCGCTTCCTCACGGCCAATCAGTCGCTGCGTAGCCGCACGACCGAGGCGGTCATGCGTCTGCTCAGCGGCAAAAAAGAAGATGCCGAACTCGACGTCGGCACCGCCTCGCTGCTGGTGGACCAGGACGATCAGCAAATCTTCGACCCGCAGGAGCGGCGGATGATTGAGCGTGTGCTCAACCTTAACCAGCGTACCGTCAGCAGCATCATGACCTCACGTCACGATATTGAGCACATCGACCTCAGCGCGCCGGAAAGCGAAATTCGCGCGCTGCTGGAGAAAAACCAGCATACCCGGCTGGTGGTAACCGGCGGCGATGACGAAGAAGATCTGCTCGGCGTGGTGCACGTCATCGACCTGTTGCAGCAGTCGCTGCGTGGTGAGCCGTTGGATCTGCGCGTGTTGGTCCGCCAGCCGCTGGTCTTCCCGGAAGCGCTGCCGCTGCTCTCGGCGCTGGAACAGTTCCGCAACGCACGTACCCACTTTGCCTTCGTGGTGGATGAGTTTGGCTCGGTCGAGGGGATTGTGACGTTAAGCGACGTAACCGAGACCATTGCCGGAAACCTGCCAAACGAGGCTGAAGAGATTGATGCGCGCCATGATATCCAGAAAAATGCCGACGGTAGCTGGACGGCAAACGGCCACATGCCGCTGGAAGACCTGGTGCAATACATCCCGCTGCCGCTGGATGAAAAGCGTGAGTATCACACCATTGCCGGGCTACTGATGGAGCACCTGCAGCGCATTCCTAAAGCCGGTGAAGAGGTGCAGATTGGCCCGTGGAAACTGAAAACCTTGCAGGTTGAGAGCCACAGGGTGCAAAAAGTGCAGATTATCCCGCCACCGCAGGAAGAGTGGGATTACGAAGTGTAGCGCTTTCCCGGCGGCGCAATGCCGCCGGGCTTATCTCAAGGCTACTGTTTATTGAGCAGTTGCTTGACGTCTTTACCGGACTGCATGTTCTTATTGCGCTCCGCCCAGTCATTTAACCGGCGCTTCGCTTCGTTCTGTAGCTGACGACGTAGGATCTGGTCTACCTGCAAACTGTAGTTCAGCGCTTCCCATTTGCCGTAAACGCGCAGCGGGATAGACGTGGATTTCAGCATATCCACCAGCTTGCCCTGCCCCTGCCAGCCGTCAGTAACCTGAATACCAAACTGCAGATCGCCTTCCTCTTTCATCAGATTGAGGGTGCCTTTACCGGTCATCTGCATCAGTGAGGATTTCCCGCTCATGTTATTGAGCGTAAGAATGCCGCTATCGAGGTCAATATCGGTCGTCAGCTCATCCAGCCGCGTGGCGCTGTCATAGTTTTCCTGCGCACGGATGTCAGTGCTGCGCTCAACCGCCTGCTGCACCAACTGCTGGAAGTTCAGCCCTTCGGTACGGGTCTCTTTCAGCTCAAGATTCGCCTGCCCCTGCCAGTCGCGGCGGAAGTGGTTAGCATCAATGACCGAACCGGAGAAATCACCGGCCAGCGACAGTTTGCCCACCATGTTGATCGGGTAGTTGAAGGCTTTCAACAGGTTGCCAATCTCGATGTTATCGAGCTTTGGCTGAAATTTGGCTAACGGCGCCCCGCTGCGCGCATCCAGCGTGCCCGGCAGCGACAGTTGTCCCCCCGCCAGCGAGCCTTCCAGTTGAGAGATACGCAGCAGCCCGCGTTGGTTAGTGGCCTGCAGGGTAACATGGGTAAACGGCAACCCGCGCCAGACGACCTGGTTGGCGGTCATTGACAGCGATCCGTCGAAGCTCGTCAGACCGCTATAAGGCGGTAAATTGACGCCATTGGCTATCACTGGACGCGGTTTACTCGGTGCCGACTGCGCCTGCTGCGCGCCGCCGCTGACGAGGATATCCGAACGCACCAGCAGGTTATCGAGGTTAAGCTTGTCAGACTGGAGGTCCAGCGACCACACCGGCTTATCGCCCAGCACCACGCTGCCTTTACCGGTCAGCGTGCTGTCATTCGCCACCAGGTTGAGCGCATTAAAGCTGAGCGTCTTCTCCCCTTCCTGCCAGCTGGCATTCACACTGCCGTTGCCGCTGATACCCTGGGCCGGGAGATCGGCCCCCTGAAGCTGCCAGCTGATTTGCGACAGCTGCGCGTCAAGACTCTGCGGATAATTACCCGCCTGCACGGCGGCGGAGAAACGAAGGGATAGGTCGCGCTGATCGCGGTTCATGCGGCCTGAAAAATCGACGGTCGCCTGATGCCCGGCATCCTGCTCCATCTGCAGATGAATATCGCGGACCGTCATCTGCTCGTCGTTTTCATGCTGGAATACCAGCACGCTGTCGATGAGCTGCAGCCCGGCAATGTCGAATGACCAGCCGCGATCGCCCGGCTCCTGAGGCAGCGAGGTTCCTTTTGGCGCCACGGGCGCACGCTGGTCGCGGATGGCTTCGGTCTCTGGCGTCAGCTGCACCACCGCGCCTTTAAGCATCACCTGCTTAACCTGCAGTTGGTGGGACAGCAGCGGCAACAGCGCCACGTCGAGACGCATATTGTCCGCCCGCACCAGCGGCGCGCTGGCGCCGGGGGCGGTTAAGGCCATGCGTCCGGACAAAATGCTCAACCGCGGCCAGACGTGCCAGCGCAGGGAGCCTTCCAGCTGCAGCTGATACCCGCTGTGCTCAGCCACCTGCTTGACCATATAGCTGCGGAAATCGTTAGGATTGACCAGCAGCACCAACGATGACAGGCCGGCCACCAGCACCACCAGCAGAATCATCAGTGTCGTCAATATTCTTCTCATGGCACCCTCATCCGCTTTGCGATGGGTCAGTCTTTATCAATACGACTGGCAACCGCGCCCTGCTGATCGCGATATTTGGCATCTTCACGACGGTTGTATGGGCGCGCCGCCGGACCCGACAGCGGTTCAAAGCTCAGTGCGCCAATCAGCATCCCCGGACGTAGCGCCAGCGGCAGCTTACCGGAGTTGTAGAATTCCAGCACGATGCAACCCGACCAGCCCGGATCGATACGGTGTGCGGTGACGTGCACCATCAGCCCCAGACGCGCCAGCGAGGAACGACCGTCCAGCCAGCCGACCAGATCCGCAGGCAGCGTAACCGACTCCAGCGTCACCGCCAGCGCCAGTTCGCCCGGGTGCAGATAGAAGGCGTCGCCTTCTGCGAGCACAATCTCTTCACTCATCACGCGATCCAGCGCCGCGCTGACTTCCGCCTTCGGCCCGCTTAAATCAATATAGGCGGCGGTATGGCCGCTGAAGGTGCGAAACTTGTTGCCTAAACGCACGTCAACGGTGGCACCATTGATACGCTCAATCGGCGGACGCGGGTTAATCGACAGTCGGCCTTCATCCAGCCAGGCTTCTATATCACGGTCACACAGACGCATATCACTCTCCTTTTGTACGACGGCCCTCTTCCATCGCGGTTGAGGGCGTTTATTGCACGTTACACAATTCGTGTGAGTTATTCAAAAAACTGGCTAATTTTCGCTTTCAGAATATCGATAGCGATGCGGTTTTTGCCCCCACGCGGCACGATGATGTCGGCGTATTGCTTGGACGGCTCGATAAACTGCAGGAACATCGGACGCACCGTTTTCTGGTACTGCGCCATGACGGAGTCCATAGAACGACCGCGTTCATTAACGTCACGCTTGATGCGACGCATCAGGCAGATATCCAGCGGCGTATCGACAAAAATAGAGAAGTTCATCTCTTCGCGCAGACGCGCGTCGGTCAGCAGCAGGATCCCTTCAAGGATGATCACTTTTTTCGGTTCGATATGAATCGTTTCCTGCATGCGGGTATGTTCGACGTAGCTATAAACCGGCAGCTCAATAGGGTTACCGCGCTTCAGCGTTTGCAGATGCTGGAACAGCAGACTGTGGTCCATCGCGTTCGGGTGGTCATAGTTGGTTTTAACCCGATCTTCCATCGACAGATGACTTTGGTCTTTGTAATAGCTATCTTCAGGAATAACGCCGATGTGCTCATCGCCCACCTGTTCGCGCAGCTCGCGATACAGCGTACTCGCAATAAGACTTTTACCTGAAGCCGATGCGCCGGCGATGCCTACAATGACGCACTGATGAGACTTATCAGTCATAAATTTTGTGACCCGATTAACCTGGATGATAGGAAGGACGGCACGAATAGACAATAGTATTCAAGAGGAAACGTTCTGAATAGTCACGTGTATCAGCGCCAAACGCGGCAATTATAGGGATTTCAGGGCAACGATACTAGTCGAATGCATCGATTGGCGATGACAAAAAGCCAAACGCCCACACGTCCGTTTCCGCTGACCCCATACATTAATGAATATGATATTACAGGTGACACAAATTGATGATTTATGTCAATTAGCGTCACGGATCTGATAAATTCCGCTAATGTTGTTGCATAATCACGGCTTATTTCAGCATGGTCGGAGCAGCGTCGCCTCCGGAAAAACAGTGGTAATGAAGAACGATATCAACCTTAGCCCTCTCCACCCCGCGTCACGACAGCACTCGCTGCAAATACTGTTTGGTTTGTGGATAGCGACTTTTTTATTCACCCTCTTTTCATTATCACTGATGCACGCCCATAACGTGCTCTCGCCGGTCTGGTTTCCGACGGCCATCATGACCGTCGCGTTCTACCGTCTCAACCGCACGCTATGGCCCTACATCAGCGTCGCTGGCGTACTGGGGATCGTTCTCGCCACCGAGCTTTACGCCCCCGAGCAGAACGGGCTGCTTCATCCGCTGACTAATCTTATGGAAGCGCTGGCTGGCGCGTTACTGCTGCGCCGTTGGCTGAACCTCGACAATCCGCTCAGAAACTTACGCCACTGGACCCAAATGGCGTTGGCAACCGCGCTAATCCCGCCTTTTTTGAGCGGTATTGTGGTGGCAAGCTTGACGCCCGGAAACCATGCCTTCCAGACCTTGCTGGTCTGGATGCTTTCGGATGCCTCCGGTGCTCTGGCGCTGGTTCCGCTGGGAATGCTCATCCGGGCAGACTCTTTTCAGCGTTATCGTAACCGCGCGCTGCTGGTCTCGACGATACTGACCGCGGTAATCACCCTCGCGCTCAGCGCGATCGCCATGTTGTATATGCCCTGGCCGTTTACCTTCATTATGGTGCTCATGATGTGGAGCGCGGTACGTCTACCGCGTATTGAAGCCTTCCTGATCTTTTTACTCATCATCATGATGGTTCTGACCCTCTCCGCGCAGCATCCGCTGGTACAGGAGAACATTGAAAATACCCTTAACAACTACCGGCTGAGCAATATGCTGGGGCTGCCGTTCTTGATGGTACAGCTGCCCACGGGGGTGATGAGCATCGCGATGTATGCCGTATACAGTGAACGACGTCGCATTGCGGAAAGTGAAACCCGCTTTCGTAACGCGATGGAATACTCGGCCGTCGGTATGGCGATAGTCGATGCCTATGGGCAGTGGTTACAGGTCAATAAAGCGCTGGCGAGGTTCCTTGGATATCCCCCGGAAGAACTACACCAAATGACGTTCCAACAGGTCACCTGGCCCGACGATTTAGCGCAAGACCTTGAACAGCTGGACCGTCTGACCCGCGGTGAAATTGAGAGCTACTCGCTTGAGAAACGCTATCGTACCCGCCACGGTGAGGCTGTCTGGGCGCTGCTGGCTGTCTCGCTGGTGCGCAACGATGACGGCACGCCGCTCTATTTCATCCAGCAGATTGAAGATATTAACGATCTGAAAAAAAGTCGCGAAGCCAACAAACGGCTGGTGGCGGAGATAACCCAAACCAACGAGGCGTTGTTCCAGGAAAAAGAACGCCTGCACATCACCCTCGACTCGATTCGTGAAGCGGTGATCAGCACCGACAGCCAACAAAACATCACCTTTATGAACCCGGTCGCCGAGAAAATCAGCGGCTGGAAGCAGGCTGAGGCGCAGGGGAAATCGTTGCGCGAGGTCCTGTTTATTACGCAAGGAGAACAGGGCCCGCGGCTGGAGAACTTGTACAGTGATGAAAATCTCGATAGCGATATCGAGCTAAACAAAGTCCTGCATAACCGCTACGGCGGCTGCTTTGATATCCATCACAGCATGACGCCGCTCAGCACCCAGGAAGGTGAGCATATCGGTTTCGTGCTGGTCATTCAGGACGTTACGGAGTCGCGCCGCCTGCTGCGCCAGCTCAGCTATAGCGCCAGCCACGACGCGCTCACCGGGTTGCCCAATCGTTCAAGCTTTGAAAGCCAGCTGAAAGGGCTGCTGAAATTGCTGCCGGGGGGATATCAGTCGCATGCGCTGGTGATGCTCGACCTCGATTTCTTCAAGGCCGTCAATGATAGCGCCGGGCACGCGGCCGGGGACGCTCTGCTGCACGAAATAGCCGGCCTCATGCGCTCGCTGCTGCGCCCCAGCGATATTCTGGCGCGACTCGGCGGAGATGAATTTGGTTTTATTTTGCGCCACTGTTCCACCGAACAGGCGCTTAACGCCACCGAGCGCATTGTCGATGCCATCAAGCATTATGAATTTACCTGGGCAGGACGGCTGCACCGTGTCGGTGCCAGTGCAGGGTTAACGCTGATTCACGAGCATAATGCCCAGTTGGCGGAAGTACTGGTCCAGGCCGATGCCGCCTGCTACACCTCAAAAAATAACGGTCGCGGTATCGTGACGGTTTATGCGCCCGTGCATCACGAAGGCGACCAGTCATCGGCGTGCCAGATATGCAATAACGCGTAAGATCGCCAGGGCTGCCAACGTTCGGCATAACGGCGAATCTGCGCGGGCGTCATTCCCGGGAAGCGCTGCTTAATCAAATAATCGTCCGGCAAAAAGATATCTTTCGCCTGCCAGGCGCGCAGCGCAAAGTAGTTTGCCGTCCAGCGGCCAATGCCAGGATATTGTTGTAGCGCTTTTAGCGCCTGCTCCACGTCGTCCGGCTGCGTTTGCGGCAGTTCGCCGCTAAGCGCACGCTGGGCAAAATGTATTAACGCTTCGGCCCGTTTGAGCGGCATGCCCAGTGCTTTCAGCGCCGCCGGGTCTGCTGCCGCTAGCCGCTCTGGCGTAGGAAACAACGAGAAAGAGGCGTCCGGCGCGAGCGGCTCGCCATACAGCGCCACCACTTTCCCGGTCAGCTTCGCGGCCATCGTCACGCTCACCAACTGGCCGAGGATCGCTCGAACGCCCTGTTCAAAGGCGTCCAGCGCGCCGGGCAGTCGTAACCCCGGTTTTGCCGCCGCCAGCGTCCCGAGCGAGCGCGCGATTTGTTGCGGATCGCAGTGCAGATCCAGCAATTTCGCCACCCGTATCAGCGCTTCGTCAACGACCGGCAGCAGCCCGGCAGACAGCGTGACCCGCAGCACCTGGCGGGCGGGATCCGGCGTCATGGCGATCAGCCCGTGGTGAGGCCCGAGCCTCCAACTGCGGGTATAGCTTTGATCATGAAAACATTCGATCCCTGCGACAGCACGCGCCCGTAAAAAACCGAACATCCAGCGCCAGTCGTATGGCGGCAGCCAGGGCAGTTCAAACATCCTTCATCCTTATCGTCAGGCAGCGGTGATTGCGTTACAGCATAGCGGTTAATCCATGGGAAAACCTTGCTTTCATATTCCTGTTGCCGCCATCACCACATTCCGCTAAAGTCGCCCCCCTTTCTTCACTGGCATGGGGATGATTGACGTGTTTATTGGTTTTGACTACGGGACGGCGAACTGCTCTGTCGCCGTGATGCAGGATGGCGCACCGCGCATGCTGATGATGGAAAACGGCAGTCCACTGCTGCCGTCAATGCTGTCGGCCCCGACTCGTGAAGCGGTCAGCGAGTGGTTGTACCGCCACCATCAGGTACCGGCAACGGGTGATGAGACTCAGGCGCTGCTGCGCCGGGCGATGAACTACAACCGCGACGAAGATATCGAGGTGCTGGGCAATAGCGTGCAGTTCGGCCTCGCGTCGCTCAAGCAGTACATCGACGATCCGGAAGAGGTGTACTTTGTTAAGTCGCCTAAATCCTTCCTCGGCGCTAGCGGGTTGAAGCCGCAGCAGGTCGCCGTATTCGAAGATCTGGTTTGCTCGATGATGCTGCATATTCGCCAGCAGGCGCAATCGCAGCTTCAGGAAAGCATCGAACAGGCGGTGATTGGTCGCCCGATTAACTTCCAGGGGTTGGGTGGTGACGATGCCAACGCGCAGGCGGTAGGCATTTTGCAACGCGCGGCGCAGCGTGCCGGTTTTCGTGACGTGGTTTTCCAGTACGAGCCGGTCGCCGCCGGTCTGGATTTCGAAGCCAGCCTTAACGAAGAAAAACGCGTGTTGGTGGTCGACATTGGCGGCGGCACCACCGACTGCTCGGTGCTGCTAATGGGGCCACAGTGGCGTACCCGTCACGACCGTGAGCAAAGTCTGCTCGGCCACAGCGGCTGTCGCGTGGGCGGTAACGATCTGGATATCGCGCTGGCATTTAAAAGCCTGATGCCGCTGCTGGGTATGGGCGGTGAAACCGAAAAAGGTATCGCCCTGCCGATTCTGCCCTGGTGGAACGCGGTGGCGATCAACGATGTTCCGGCGCAGACCGACTTCTACAGCTCAGCCAATGGCCGCCTGCTGCGTGACCTGGCGCGCGATGCCCGCGATGCGGAAAAAGTCGCCCTGCTCTACAAGGTTTGGCAGCAGCGTTTAAGCTACCGTCTGGTACGCAGCGCGGAAGAGAGCAAAATCGCCCTGTCCGAAAACGCACAAATCGACACCCGCCTGCCCTTTATCAGCGACACTCTGGCCACCGCTATCAGCCAGGACGGGCTGGAAGCGGCGCTGAACCAGCCGCTGAACCGTATTCTTGAGCAGGTGCAGCTGGCGCTGGAAAACAGCAGTGAAAAGCCGGACGTTATCTACTTAACCGGCGGCAGCGCGCGCTCGCCGCTGATTAAAAAAGCGCTGGCCGAACAGCTGCCGGGCATTCCCGTTGCCGGTGGCGACGATTTTGGCTCGGTCACCGCCGGTCTGGCCCGCTGGGCGCAGGTGGTTTTCGCCTGATCTATCGCCGTTGACTTCGCTGTTTTTTCGACCTATCGTAAAGGAATGAGGGTAAGGGAGGATCTCTCCTCCCCCTGGTGTCTTAGTATGCTGGGTAGCTAATCACTAAGAGTATCACCAGTATGATGACTGACCTCATCATAACCCTTTCCTTATAAAAGGCCCCTTCGTCAGGAGGGGCTTTCCTGTTTTAGCGCCCTGCTAAACGCCGCTGACGGTAGCACACGCGGCGATTGCGCGGTTTTTCATCGCCGCGGATTGCGAGGAGCCTCGTAAAGCTGACGCGATTCAGACGATTCCTTCCGTGTTTCATATTTCCTCCATTTTTCCCGAGCGTTCCGTTACTAAACTAGTATCATTTCGTGAAATGATTCAGGACGAGACACCTATAACGATGAAAGGCAGTCATAAGATTCGCTGGCGGGTAGCGCTGGCCGTGCTGGTGGTGGTCGCGGGGGCGGCTGGCATCTGGCACTTTAGCAGCAATTCTGACACCTCGGGTTCCACCGCAGCCAAACCGGCGGGAGCGCCATCGGCTGGCGGTGGGCGGCACGGTGGGCGCTTTGGCGGCGCGCTGGCGCCGGTTCAGGCCGCTACCGCCACCAGCGAAGCGGTACCGCGCTATCTCAGCGGGCTGGGCACCATTACCGCCGCCAATACCGTTACCGTGCGCAGCCGCGTCGACGGCCAGCTGATGGCCATTCACTTCCAGGAAGGCCAGCAGGTCAAAGCCGGCGATCTGCTGGCAGAAATTGACCCCAGCCAGTTTAAGGTCAACCTTGCTCAGGCACAGGGACAACTGGCAAAAGATAAAGCCACGCTCGCCAACGCCCGCCGCGATTTAGCCCGCTATCAGCAGTTGGTCAAAACCAATCTTGTCTCTCGCCAGGAACTGGATACCCAGCAGTCGCTGGTCAGTGAAACCGAAGGCACGATTAAGGCCGACCAGGCCGCCGTCGCCAGCGCCCAGCTGCAGCTCGACTGGAGCCGCATCACTGCGCCTATCGACGGTCGCGTAGGCTTAAAACAGGTGGATATCGGCAACCAGATTTCCAGCGGTGACACCACCGGTATCGTGGTGCTGACCCAAACGCATCCGATCGACCTCGTCTTCACCCTGCCGGAAAACGATATCGCTACCGTGGTTGCCGCGCAAAAAGCGGGTAAAACGCTGACGGTAGAAGCCTGGGATCGCACCAACAAACAGAAGCTGAGCGACGGCACGCTGCTGAGCCTCGACAACCAGATTGACGCCACCACCGGTACCATCAAGCTGAAGGCGCGTTTCAATAACCAGGACGACGCGCTGTTCCCGAATCAGTTTGTCAACGCCCGTATGCTGGTTGATACCCAGCAAAATGCGGTAGTCATCCCCACTGCCGCGCTGCAAATGGGTAATGACGGTCACTTCGTATGGGTGCTGAACAGCGACAACAAAGTCAGCAAACACACGGTCATCCCGGGTATCCAGGATAGCCAGAAAGTGGTGATTGAAGCGGGGCTCTCCGCGGGCGACCGCGTGGTCACCGACGGTATCGACCGCTTAACCGAAGGGGCAAAAGTGGAAGTGGTGACGGCCCATGACGCCTCCGCCGCTGGCGCGGAAAAACCGGCTGCCGCTGCAGACCCTAAAGGAGCACGCGGCTGATGCAAGTGTTACCGCCGAGCAACACGGGCGGCCCATCCCGTCTGTTCATTATGCGCCCTGTCGCCACCACGCTGTTGATGGTGGCTATTCTGCTGGCCGGGATCATCGGCTACCGTTTCCTGCCCGTCTCCGCGCTGCCGGAAGTGGACTATCCGACCATTCAGGTGGTCACACTCTATCCGGGCGCCAGCCCGGACGTGGTGACCTCAGCGATTACCGCACCGCTCGAACGTCAGTTCGGCCAGATGTCCGGCCTGAAGCAAATGTCGTCGCAAAGCTCCGGCGGCGCGTCGGTCGTCACCCTTCAGTTCCAGCTCACGCTGCCGCTGGATGTCGCCGAGCAGGAGGTGCAGGCCGCCATTAACGCCGCCACTAACCTGCTGCCCAGCGACCTGCCAAACCCACCGGTCTACAGCAAGGTCAACCCGGCGGATCCGCCGATCATGACCCTCGCCGTCACCTCTTCCGCCACCCCAATGACGGAAGTAGAAGATATGGTTGAAACCCGCGTGGCGCAGAAAATTTCCCAGGTCTCCGGCGTTGGTCTGGTGACGCTCGCCGGCGGCCAGCGCCCGGCAGTGCGCGTGAAGCTCAACGCCCAGGCTATCGCCGCGCTTGGGCTGACCAGCGAAGATATTCGCACCGCCATTACCAGCGCCAACGTCAACTCGGCAAAGGGTAGCCTCGACGGTCCTGCGCGCGCGGTGACGCTCTCGGCCAACGACCAGATGCAGTCGGCGCAGGAGTATCGGGCGCTGATTATCGCCTATAAAAACGGCGCGGCCATTCGTTTGGGCGACGTCGCAACCATCGAGCAAGGCGCTGAAAACACCTGGCTTGGCGCGTGGGCGAACAAAAAGCAGGCCATCGTGATGAACGTCCAGCGCCAGCCTGGCGCAAACATCATCTCGACCGCAGACAGCATCCGCCAGATGCTGCCGCAGTTGACCGAAAGCCTACCGAAATCCGTTAAGGTCGAGGTCCTGTCTGACCGTACTACCAACATTCGCGCCTCGGTTTCCGACACCCAGTTCGAGCTGATGCTGGCGATTGCGCTGGTGGTGATGATCATCTATCTGTTCCTGCGCAACGTCCCGGCAACCATTATCCCCGGCGTCGCCGTGCCGCTGTCGCTGGTCGGCACCTTCGCGGTGATGGTGTTCCTCGATTTTTCCATCAACAACCTGACGCTGATGGCGCTGACCATCGCCACCGGCTTCGTGGTCGATGACGCCATCGTGGTGATCGAGAACATTTCGCGTTACATCGAAAAAGGCGAAAAACCGATGGCCGCCGCGCTGAAAGGCGCGGGTGAGATTGGTTTTACCATTATCTCGCTGACCTTCTCGCTGATTGCAGTGCTGATTCCGCTGCTGTTTATGGGTGATATCGTGGGCCGCCTGTTCCGCGAATTCGCCGTCACCCTGGCGGTGGCAATACTGATCTCGGCGGTGGTGTCATTAACCCTGACGCCAATGATGTGCGCACGCATGCTCAGCCACGAGTCGCTGCGCAAACAGAACCGTTTTTCCCGCGCCAGCGAGCGCTTCTTCGACCGGGTGATTGCCGGCTACGGCCATCTGCTGGCCCGCGTGCTGAATCATCCGTGGCTGACGCTGGGCGTCGCGCTGGGCACGCTGGCGCTGTCGGTGATCCTGTGGATCGCCATTCCGAAAGGCTTTTTCCCGATTCAGGACAACGGCATTATTCAGGGAACATTGCAGGCGCCACAGTCGGTGTCGTTCGCTAGCATGGCGCAACGCCAGCAGACGGTTGCCGACGCTATCCTGAAAGATCCGGCGGTAGAAAGCCTCACGTCGTTTGTCGGCGTCGACGGCACCAACCCGGCGCTCAACAGCGCACGTTTGCAGATTAACCTGAAACCGCTCGACGAGCGCGACGATCGGGTACAGACGGTCATTAGCCGGCTGCAACACGCGGTTGACCGCATTCCCGGCATCGAATTGTATCTCCAGCCGACGCAGGATCTGACCATCGACACCACCGTCAGCCGTACGCAGTACCAGTTTACGCTGCAGGCCAACTCGCTGGATGCGCTAAGCGAATGGGTGCCGCAGCTGATGACCCAGCTTCAGACGCTGCCGCAGCTTTCCGATGTCAGCAGCGATTGGCAGGACAAAGGGCTGGTGGCCTACGTTAACGTCGATCGCGATAGCGCCAGCCGTCTTGGTATTTCGATGGCCGATGTCGATAACGCGCTGTACAACGCCTTTGGTCAACGCCTGATTTCAACCATCTATACCCAGGCCAACCAGTACCGCGTGGTGCTGGAACACGACACCCGCGCCACGCCTGGCCTGGCGGCGCTGGATAACGTGCGCCTGACCAGCAGCGATGGCGGCATCGTACCGCTGACGGCGATCGCCAAAATTGAACAGCGCTTTGCGCCGCTGTCAATCAACCACCTCGATCAGTTCCCGGTCACCACCATTTCGTTCAACGTGCCGGATAACTACTCGCTGGGCGATGCGGTACAGGCCATTCTGGACAGTGAGAAAACCCTGAACTTCCCGGCGGATATCCGCACCGAGTTCCAGGGCAGCACCCTCGCCTTCCAGTCGGCGCTGAGCAGCACCATCTGGCTGGTGGTTGCCGCGGTGGTGGCGATGTATATCGTGCTGGGCGTGCTGTATGAAAGCTTTATTCACCCGATTACCATTCTCTCGACCCTGCCAACCGCGGGCGTCGGCGCGCTGCTGGCATTAATGCTGGCGGGCAATGAACTGGACGTGATCGCCATTATCGGCATCATCCTGTTGATCGGTATCGTCAAGAAAAACGCCATCATGATGATCGACTTTGCGCTGGCCGCCGAGCGTGAGCAGGGAATGGCGCCGCGCGAGGCGATTTATCAGGCCTGTCTGCTGCGTTTCCGCCCGATTCTGATGACCACGCTCGCCGCGCTGCTTGGCGCGCTGCCGCTGATGCTGAGCACCGGCGTCGGCGCCGAGCTGCGTCGCCCGCTGGGGATCGGCATGGTAGGCGGCCTGCTGGTCAGCCAGGTACTCACCCTGTTTACCACACCGGTGATTTACCTGCTGTTTGACCGCCTGTCGCTGTACCTGAAAAGCCGCTTCCCGCGCCGTGAAGAGGAAGCGTAAGTGAAATTTTTTGCCCTCTTCATCTACCGCCCGGTGGCGACGATCCTGATATCCATCGCCATCACCCTGTGCGGCGTGCTTGGTTTTCGCCTGCTGCCGGTGGCCCCGCTGCCGCAGGTCGATTTCCCGGTGATTATGGTCAGCGCCTCGCTGCCCGGCGCGTCGCCGGAAACCATGGCCTCGTCGGTAGCGACCCCGCTGGAGCGCTCGTTAGGGCGCATTGCGGGTGTCAATGAGATGACCTCCAGCAGCTCGCTGGGCAGTACGCGTATCATTCTCGAATTTAACTTCGATCGTGATATCAACGGCGCGGCGCGCGACGTGCAGGCAGCGATTAACGCCGCGCAAAACCTGCTGCCAAGCGGGATGCCCAGTCGTCCAACCTATCGCAAAGCCAACCCGTCCGATGCGCCGATCATGATCCTGACGCTGACCTCAGACACCTATTCGCAGGGCGAACTGTACGATTTCGCCTCCACCCAGCTGGCGCAGAGTATCGCGCAGATTGACGGCGTGGGTGACGTAGACGTCGGCGGCAGCTCGCTGCCCGCGGTGCGCGTTGACCTGAACCCGCAGGCGCTGTTTAACCAGGGCGTCTCGCTGGATGCGGTGCGCACGGCCATCAGCAACGCCAACGTGCGTAAACCACAGGGGGCGATCGACGATAGCGCCCATCGCTGGCAGGTACAAACCAACGATGAGCTGAAAAAAGCCGCCGAATACCAGCCGCTGATCGTGCACTACAACAACGGCGCGGCGGTGCGGCTCAGCGACGTGGCGACGGTCAGCGACTCGGTGCAGGACGTGCGCAACGCCGGGATGACCAACGCCAAACCGGCCATCCTGCTGATGATCCGCAAGCTGCCGGAAGCCAATATTATCGATACGGTCGATCGTATTCGCGCCGAGCTGCCGGAGCTGCAACAGACCATTCCAGCGGCTATCGACCTGCAAATCGCTCAGGACCGTTCACCGACGATCCGCGCCTCGCTGGAGGAAGTTGAGCAAACGCTGGTGATCTCAGTGGCGCTGGTGATTCTGGTGGTGTTCCTGTTCCTGCGCTCCGGCCGCGCCACGCTGATTCCGGCGGTGGCGGTGCCGGTCTCGCTGATCGGCACCTTCGCCGCGATGTACCTGTGCGGTTTCAGCCTCAACAACCTGTCGTTGATGGCGCTAACCATCGCCACCGGTTTCGTGGTCGATGATGCCATCGTGGTGCTGGAGAATATTTCCCGCCACCTGGAAGCAGGCATGAAACCGCTACAGGCCGCGCTACAGGGGAGCCGCGAAGTTGGCTTTACCGTGCTGTCGATGAGCGTTTCGCTGGTGGCGGTGTTCTTGCCGCTGCTGCTCATGGGCGGCCTGCCCGGCAGGTTGCTGCGGGAATTTGCGGTCACGCTATCGGTGGCGATCGGTATTTCGCTGGCCGTCTCGCTGACCCTCACGCCGATGATGTGCGGCTGGATGCTGAAATCCAGCCGTCCGCATTCGCCAACCCGTAATAAAGGTTTGGGGCGTCTGCTGGTCGCGATGCAGCAGGGTTACGGCAAATCGCTGCGCTGGGTGCTGAACCACGCGAAACTGGTGGGCGTGGTGTTCCTGGCAACCATCGCGCTGAACGTCTGGCTGTATATCTCCATCCCGAAAACCTTTTTCCCGGAGCAGGACACCGGGGTGCTGATGGGCGGCATTCAGGCCGACCAGAGCATCTCCTTCCAGGCGATGCGCGGTAAGCTGCAGGATTTCATGAAGATTATTCGTGAAGATCCGGCGGTGGACAACGTCACCGGTTTCACCGGCGGTTCCCGGGTGAACAGCGGAATGATGTTTATCACCCTGAAGTCGCGCGACGTGCGCCAGGAGTCGGCGCAGCAGATTATCGACCGCCTGCGGAAAAAGCTGGCCAAAGAGCCGGGGGCTAACCTGTTTTTAATGGCGGTGCAGGATATCCGCGTCGGTGGCCGCCAGTCGAATGCCAGCTATCAGTACACGCTGCTGTCCGACGACCTCAGCGCGCTGCGTGAGTGGGAGCCAAAAATCCGCAAAGCGCTGGCGGCGCTGCCGGAGCTGGCGGACGTCAACTCGGATCAGCAGGACAACGGCGCAGAAATGGCGTTGGTCTACGATCGTGAAACCATGTCGCGGCTGGGCATTAACGTCGAGGCGGCCAACAGCCTGCTTAACAACGCCTTCGGCCAGCGGCAGATCTCCACCATTTATCAACCGCTGAACCAGTACAAAGTGGTGATGGAGGTAGACCCGGTCTACACCCAGGATGTAAGCGCGCTGGATAAAATGTTCGTCATTAACAGCGAAGGGAAAGCCATTCCGCTCTCTTATTTCGCCAAATGGCAGCCTTCCAACGCGCCGCTGTCGGTCAACCACCAGGGGTTGTCGGCGGCGTCAACCATCTCCTTCAACCTGCCGACCGGCAAATCTCTGTCGGAAGCCAGCGACGCCATTAACCGGGCGATGACCCAGCTTGGCGTGCCAAACACGGTTCGCGGTTCGTTCGCCGGGACGGCGCAGGTATTCCAGGAGACGATGAATTCACAGATCATCCTGATCATCGCCGCCATTGCCACGGTGTATATCGTGCTGGGGATCTTGTACGAAAGCTACGTGCACCCGCTGACCATTCTCTCCACGCTGCCGTCGGCGGGCGTCGGCGCGCTGCTGGCGCTGGAGCTGTTCAATGCCCCGTTCAGCCTAATCGCCCTTATCGGGATCATGCTATTAATTGGCATTGTGAAGAAAAACGCCATCATGATGGTCGACTTCGCCCTTGAAGCCCAGCGTAACGGCAATTTGCCGCCGGAACAGGCCATATTCCAGGCCTGTCTGCTGCGTTTTCGCCCGATAATGATGACCACGCTGGCGGCGCTGTTTGGCGCGCTGCCGCTGGTAATTTCGGGGGGCGATGGCTCCGAACTGCGTCAACCTCTGGGGATTACCATTGTAGGGGGTCTGGTGATGAGCCAGCTGTTAACCCTCTATACCACCCCGGTGGTTTATCTGTTCTTCGATCGTCTGCGTTTTTCGCGTCAACCCCGACAATCGGTAACTGAATAACGATGACTGAACTACCCGCTAACGTACGCTGGCAACTCTGGATCGTGGCGTTCGGCTTTTTTATGCAATCGCTGGACACCACCATCGTCAACACCGCCCTCCCCTCCATGGCGTTAAGCCTGGGGGAGAGCCCGCTGCATATGCACATGGTGGTGGTCTCCTATGTGCTGACCGTCGCCGTCATGCTGCCCGCCAGCGGCTGGCTCGCCGACCGCATCGGCGTGCGTAATATTTTCTTCACCGCCATTATCCTGTTCACCCTCGGTTCACTGTTCTGCTCACTTTCCAGCACGCTCAATGAGCTGGTCATGGCGCGCGTGCTGCAGGGGATTGGCGGGGCGATGATGGTGCCCGTCGGCAGGCTGACAGTGATGAAAATCGTCCCGCGCGAGCAATATATGGCGGCGATGACCTTCGTGACCCTACCCGGCCAGGTTGGTCCGCTGCTCGGTCCGGCGCTGGGCGGTATTCTGGTGGAATACGCCTCCTGGCACTGGATATTCCTGATTAACATCCCGGTTGGCATCGTGGGCGGCATCGCCACCCTGATGTTGATGCCTAACTACACCGTCCAGACGCGGAAATTTGATATTTCCGGTTTCGTGGTGCTGGCGCTGGGCATGGCAACGTTAACCTTAGCCCTCGACGGCCAGAAAGGCCTTGGCATTTCATCGCTTACAATGGGCCTGCTGGTCGCCATCGGTATCGTGTCGATTGGATTGTATCTGTGGCATGCGCGCGGCAACGACAGCGCGCTGTTCAATCTCAAGCTGTTTAACACCTCGACCTTCTCGCTGGGGCTGGCGGGCAGCTTTGCCGGGCGTATCGGCAGCGGCATGTTGCCGTTTATGACGCCGGTGTTCCTGCAAATAGGCCTCGGCTTCAGCCCCTTCCACGCCGGGCTAATGATGATCCCGATGGTGCTGGGCAGCATGGGCATGAAGCGGATTGTGGTACAGGTGGTCAACCGCTTTGGCTACCGCCATGTGCTGGTCTTCGCCACGCTCGGGCTGTCGTTAATCAGCCTGCTGTTTATGTTCACCGCGCTGGCAGGCTGGTACTACGCGCTACCGGTGGTGCTGTTTATTCAGGGAATGGTCAACTCCAGCCGTTTCTCCTCAATGAATACCCTGACGCTGAAAGACCTGCCGGACGAGTTCGCCAGCAGCGGCAACAGCCTGCTGTCAATGATCATGCAGCTCTCTATGAGTATCGGCGTCACCATCGCCGGGATTTTGCTGGGCATGTTCGGCCAGCAGCATATCGCCATCGGCAGCGAAGCGACGCATCACGTCTTTATGTACACCTATATTTGTATGGCCATCATTATTGCGCTTCCCGCTCTCGTCTTCGCGCGCGTGCCGGACGACACCAGCAAAAACGTGGTTATTGCCCGACGCAAACTGAAGGAGTAGACCGTGAAATTATGGCGCCCGGGTATTTCCGGCAAACTGTTTCTCGCCATCTTAGCCACCTGCATCGTGCTGCTGATCAGCATGCACTGGGCCGTGCGCATCAGCTTTGAGCGCGGCTTTATTGACTATATCAAGCGTGGCAACGAGCAGCGGTTGCAGCTGCTGAGCGACGCGCTGGCTGAGCAGTATGCGCAGCATGGAAACTGGCGCTTTTTACGCAATAACGATCGTTTTATTTTCCAGATCCTCCGTTCATTTGAGCATGACAACAATGACGACCGCCAGCCGCCCGGCCCTCCGGGGCCGGACGGCGAACAACCTCGTGGCCCGGATCGCGGCGGCATGCCACCGCACGGCTGGCGCACGCAGTTCTGGGTGGTCGACCAAAACGCTCGCGTGCTGGTTGGCCCGCGCGAAGCGGTGCCGCACGACGGCACCCGGCGCGGCATTATCGTCAACGGTATGGAGGTCGGCGCGGTGATCGCTTCACCGGTCGAGCGGCTGACCCGCAACACCGATATCAACTTCGATCAACAGCAGCGTCGCACCAGCTGGCTTATCGTCGGGCTGGCGACATTACTGGCGGCGCTGGCAACCTTCCCGCTGGCACGCGGGCTGATTGCCCCCGTGCGGCGGCTGGTAGAAGGCACCCACAAGCTGGCGGCGGGCGACTTTTCCACCCGCGTCCCGGTCAGCAGCAGCGACGAACTGGGCAGGCTGGCGCAGGACTTCAACCAGCTCGCCAGCACGCTGGAAAAAAACCAGCAGATGCGCCGCGACCTGATGGCCGATATCTCCCACGAGCTGCGCACGCCGCTGGCGGTACTGCGCGGCGAGCTGGAGGCCATTCAGGACGGCGTACGCAAATTCACCCCGGAGTCGGTCACCTCATTGCAGGCCGAAGTCGCCACCCTGACCAAGCTGGTCGATGACCTGCATCAGCTGTCGATGTCCGATGAGGGGGCGCTGGCCTACCAGAAATCGCCGGTCGATATCATCAGCCTGATTGAAATCGCCGCCGATGCCTTCCGCGAACGTCTTGCCAGCCGCGGGCTGACGCTCAATCTGGCGCTGGCAGAAAATGCCACCGTGTTTGGCGACCCGGACCGCTTGATGCAGTTATTCAACAACCTGCTGGAAAACAGCCTGCGCTATACCGACAGCGGCGGCCAGGTGCTGATTCGCACCGAACTGCTCCCACAAAGCATCGTGCTGGAGTTCGCCGACAGCAGTCCCGGCGTCAGCGACGAGCAGCTGGCGAGGCTATGCGAACGTTTCTACCGCACCGAAGGTTCTCGCAACCGCGCCAGCGGCGGCTCGGGCCTGGGGTTGGCCATCTGCGCGAACATCGTCACCGCCCACGGCGGGCACCTCAACGTTGGGCATTCGCCTTTTGGTGGGGTTAGCATTAAAGTAGAGTTACCGCTGGAACGCGTAATACCGAGAGAAATATGACCGAGTTACCGATTGATGAAAACGCCCCGCGCATCCTGATTGTGGAAGATGAACCCAAGCTGGGGCAATTGCTCATCGACTATTTACTGGCAGCGCACTACGCGCCGACGCTGATTAACCACGGCGACAAAGTGCTGCCGTACGTGCATCAGACGCCGCCGGCTCTCATCCTGCTGGATCTGATGCTGCCGGGCACCGACGGCTTGACCCTGTGCCGTGAGATTCGTCGCTTCTCCGACGTCCCCGTGGTGATGGTGACCGCCAAAATTGAAGAGATTGACCGTCTGCTGGGCTTAGAGATCGGCGCCGATGACTATATCTGCAAGCCGTACAGCCCGCGCGAAGTGGTTGCGCGCGTGAAAACCATTTTACGCCGCTGCAAGCCGCGTCACGAACTCCAAACGCTGGACGAACAAAGCCCGCTCATCGTTGATGAAAGCCGTTTTCAGGCCTCATGGCGCGATCGCCCGCTGGACCTCACCCCCGCCGAGTTTCGCCTGTTGAAAACGCTGTCGCAGGAGCCGGGCAAAGTGTTTTCGCGCGAACAATTGCTGAATCATCTGTACGACGACTACCGCGTGGTGACCGACCGTACCATCGACAGCCATATTAAGAACCTGCGCCGCAAGCTGGAATCGCTCGATGCCGAGCAGTCGTTTATTCGCGCGGTGTACGGTGTAGGCTATCGCTGGGAAGCCGACGCCTGCCGCCTGGCATAATGCCTTCGAGCGGCGCGCGCTCGCCGCTCTCACTTCTCCTCTGCTCGCAACTTCGCCAATTTCTCCCATACTCATAGTGTTAGTCGATACGTTCAACGCTATTAATTTAATCAAGGAGTCACCATGGCGGGTTGGTTTGAATTAAGCAAAAGCAGCAACGATCAGTTTCGATTTGTTCTGAAGGCGGGAAATGGGGAGATTATTCTCACCAGCGAGCTGTACACCACCCGGGCGGCCGCGGAAAAAGGCATCGCCTCGGTGCGGGTCAACAGCCCGCAGGACGCGCATTATGAAAAGAAAACGGCCACCAACGGTAAATTCCACTTCAACCTGAAGGCGGGCAATCATCAGGTCATTGGCACCAGCCAACTGTACGCGACCGAACAGTCGCGTGATAAGGGCATCGCCTCGGTGAAAACCAACGGCACCAGCGAGACCGTCAAAGATAATACCTGATGGGGAGATCCTCTGCCGGGTTGCCTCCCGCGACGACCCGGCGCTTTACCTCGCCTCCCCACAGCGCTACAATGCCCGCCCTTAATGTGGGGGCACTCCCCAACTCGCCGCATCAGGTGCGGCGAATCTGACCTGTCATCAGAACGAGAAAATCATGTTTAAACCGGAACTCCTTTCCCCGGCGGGAACGCTGAAAAATATGCGTTACGCTTTCGCTTACGGCGCTGACGCGGTTTACGCGGGCCAACCTCGCTACTCCCTGCGCGTACGTAACAACGAATTCAATCACGAAAACCTACAGCTCGGCATCAACGAAGCCCACGCGTTGGGTAAAAAATTCTATGTGGTCGTCAACATCGCGCCGCATAACGCCAAGCTGAAAACCTTTATTCGTGACCTGAAGCCGGTGGTGGATATGGGGCCGGATGCATTGATCATGTCCGATCCGGGCCTGATTATGCTGGTGCGCGAGCACTTCCCGGAGATGGACATTCACCTGTCGGTACAGGCGAACGCCGTCAACTGGGCCACGGTGAAGTTCTGGAAACAGATGGGGCTGACTCGCGTTATTCTTTCTCGCGAACTGTCTCTGGAAGAAATTGAAGAAATTCGCAGCCAGGTACCGGATATGGAGATTGAAATCTTCGTTCACGGCGCGCTGTGCATGGCCTACTCCGGCCGTTGCCTGCTCTCTGGCTACATCAACAAGCGCGACCCGAACCAGGGCACCTGCACCAACGCCTGCCGCTGGGAATACAACGTGCAGGAAGGTAAAGAAGACGACGTCGGCAACATCGTCCACAAATATGAGCCGATTCCGGTGCAAACCGTTGAGCCGACCCTCGGCGTCGGTGCGCCAACCGACCAGGTGTTTATGATTGAAGAAGCCAAACGTCCGGGCGAGTACATGACCGCCTTCGAAGACGAGCACGGCACCTACATCATGAACTCGAAAGACCTGCGCGCCATTGCCCACGTTGAGCGTCTGACGCAGATGGGCGTGCACTCGCTGAAAATTGAAGGCCGCACGAAATCCTTCTACTATTGCGCGCGTACCGCACAGGTGTACCGCAAGGCCATCGACGATGCCGCCGCGGGCAAACCGTTCGACACCAGCCTGCTGGAAACCCTGGAAGGCCTGGCGCATCGCGGCTATACCGAAGGCTTCCTGCGTCGCCATACCCATGACGACTATCAGAACTATGAATATGGCTATTCGGTTTCCGAGCGTCAGCAGTTTGTCGGCGAATTTACCGGCGAGCGTAAAGGCAACCTGGCCGCGGTGGCGGTGAAAAACAAATTCCTGATTGGCGATAGCCTGGAGCTGATGACCCCGCAGGGCAACGTCAACTTCACGCTGGAGCATATGGAAAACGCCAAAGGCGAAGTGATGCCGGTCGCGCCGGGCGACGGCCACACCGTATGGTTACCCGTGCCGGAAGATATGGCGCTGGAGTATGGCCTGCTGATGCGTAATTTCTCAGGACAATCCACTCGGAATCCGCATAACGGCTAGTACATTTATATTGTGTTTCAATAGCAAGGATTCTTAGAAATGGATCACAGACGGAATTATTGATTCCAGATACTATTCCTTCGCTGAAAAACATAACCCATAAATGCTAGCTGTACCTAGGAACCACCTCCTTAGCCCGTGTAATCTCCCTTACACGGGCTTATTTTTTTATTAAAGACGTGCAAAGTTCAGTGCGACGCCTTACTTAAGGTGAGCTGTAAACCCGCTACCGCAGCGAGCTGAGCTAGCGTCGTAACCGTCGGGTTCCCCTTTTCAGATAACGCACGGTAAATACTTTGACGCGCCAGCCCCGTTTTTTTCGCCGCCTCGGCAATCCCGCCCCGAGCCTCTAATACACGGCGCAAAGCGATAAGGAACCCTCCTAACCCCCCTTCCTCGTTAATCTCCTCGAGCGCGGTTTTTAGATAGAGGTCGGCATAATCAGGATCGGCTCGAAATGCTTCAATCATGAGCTTGTCACGGTCTACCGCTGGGGCGATGGTCTCCATTTTTTTAGTCGCTGCTGTCATTTAGCCCTCGCTTTAAAATCTCTAAGATATTCAACTGCTTTATCAATATCTGCGGCCTGCGTTTTCTTCGTACCGCCGATATGCAAAAGGATGATCTTCCCTTCTTCTAAGGAGTAGTACACTCGATAGCCTGGGCCATAATCAATACGTAGCTCCCAGACGCCATCCCTTTCAAATTTGTGGTCTCCGAAATTGCCTGATTCAGCCCGGTCTAGTCTGGTATCGATCTTTACGGCAGCTATTCGATCCTTCTTTTTTAGCCAGGCCAGCCAATCACTAAAAGGCTTATTACCGTTTTCATCCTGATAGAATTGAGATTTATACATCCCTTTACCCTCATTCCTTCTGCTGTTTTTAATTGTCACTTATAAGAGACAAACGAGCAAGGTGTTTGTCACCTACAAGAGACAACAGGCATATCTGTGTATCCTTTGTTACACTCTTTACATCCCCCTGTAAGAGGCCTCACGGATGTCAGATTTTCCAGCAAGCTTATTGATACTTAACGGCAAAAGCGCCGGTACGCCCGAGCTGCGCGATGCGGTCATGCAGCTGCGCGATGAAGGTGTGGTGATTCACGTACGCGTCACCTGGGAGAAAGGTGATGCCGAACGCTACGTCGAAGAAGCCGTTGCACTGCAGGTGGCGACGGTGATTGCCGGCGGCGGTGATGGCACGATCAATGAAGTGGCGACGGCGCTGATTCAGTGCGACAGCGAGCGGGTTCCCGCTCTCGGTATTGTGCCGCTCGGCACCGCGAACGATTTCGCCACCAGCGTCAATATTCCCACCGATATGGCTAACGCGCTCAAGCTGGCGATTGCCGGTCGTGACGTGCCGGTGGACATTGCCCAGGTCAATCGTGAAACCTGCTTTATCAATATGGCAACCGGCGGCTTTGGCACGCGCATCACCACCGAAACGCCGGAGAAGCTGAAGTCCGCGCTGGGCGGTGTTTCGTATTTGATTCACGGCCTGATGCGCATGGATACCCTGAAACCCGACCGCTGCGAAATTCGTGGTGAGAACTTTAGCTGGCAGGGCGACGCGCTGGTAATTGGCATCGGCAACGGTCGCCAGGCGGGCGGCGGGCAACAGCTTTGCCCGGAGGCGTTGATTGACGACGGCCTGCTGCATCTGCGAATTTTCACCGGCGAAGAGCTGCTGCCCGCGCTGTTGAATACGCTCGCCAGCGACGACGGTAAAGAGAATCTGGTGGATAGCGTCTCGCCGTGGTTTGAGGTCACCGCATCACATGAGATGACCTTTAACCTCGACGGCGAGCCGCTGAGCGGGACCTCGTTCCGCATGGAGATTTTACCGGCGGCGCTGCGCTGCCGCCTGCCGCCGGACTGCCCGCTTCTGCGTTAACGCATCGCGCGTTTTAAGATGCGTTCCGACTGACGCTTGAAATCCGCCGCCGCTTCGGCGACGGTTTTCTTACCGTAGTCGATGGACTGCAGCGCGCTGTCAAACTCCTGCACCAGCTGGGGGTCTTCCAGATACGGCGACACGCCGACCTTCGCCGGTAACGACAGCGCGAGCTTAATGCCTGCCACCGATGGGTCGTTGTCATTGATCACGCCGGATGCCTTCAGCGTCTCCACGCCGCTTTTGCTGAGCGGCACGCCGCGCTCCAGCCCGAGCAGCGTCACGCCCTCTTTGCTATTGAGCAGGAAGTTAATCAGCTTTGCCGCCGCCTGTGGGTGCTGGGTGGTTTTACCAATCGACAGCATCATCGACGGCTTCATAAACAGCCCCGCATCGGTGGCGCCCGGCAGCATCGGGTAGCCACCCAGCTCCAGCTTCGCCGGTGGTTTCAGGTTATCGGAATATTTGGTCACGGCGGTATTCCACATGTACACGCCGCCCCACTCGCCCTCAATCCACGGCTTCATCTCATAGATATTCCCCTTGCCGAAGGAAGCGTAGTACTTCATGTCGGGAATAACGTGATTGTCTATCAGCGTTTTATAGAGCTGGAAAAACTCCACCCACTGCGCATCACTGTAGCTGAACTTTTTGCTCTGCTCATTGATGGCCGGAATGTTGTATTTCTGCACCATATAAGAGTTGAGCAACGCCAGCACGCCGAGACTCTCCGGGGCCACCGGGTAGTATTGCTTGCCGAGCTTAGTCTCAAAGGTTTTCCCGGCCTGCATCAACTGATCCCAGTTTTGCGGATAGCTTAAGCCCGCTTTTTTCCACGTCTGGTCGTTGTAGTAGAAGATGCGCGCGGTCATGGCGACCGGGATGCCGTTCAACTTGCCCTTCACCGTCACCGGCTGAAGATCTTTGGCGGTGAACTGGTCCAGGCCGATTTCGTCTTTCACTTTATTGAGATCGTAAAAACCGTTGCCGTCTTTCGAGAACAGCGTCAGCCAGTTCCAGTTGGTTTGCATAACATCCGGCTCGGTGCCGCCCGCCAGCTGCGTGGTGAGGCGCGAGGTATGGCCGTCCCAGCCGGTATATTCCGCTTTGACGTTGATATCCGGGTTTTGTTGATGGAAGGCTTCCAGCGCGTTCAATGTCACCTGATGACGACTGTTGCCGCCCCACCAGGACATACGCAGGTCGATGGTTTCCGCGGCCAGCGCGGAGGCGGTACAGGCAGACAGTAATAACGGTAGGGCGATACGGTATGCGGATTGATGCATTTTTTATTATTCCCAGAGGCAAATTGGAAAAATAGGGGTAGGCCGGATAAGGCGTTTACGCCGCCATCCGGCACCCGCGCCGAACTGCCCGAAGGCGCTTCGCTTATCGGGCCGACAACGGCTAGTAAGCCGCCACCTCCCGCGCCATTTCGCGCGTGTACTGGCGGCTGGCGTTAACCAGCATCTGGGTGTACGGCGTTTTGGCCTCGCCGTTCACCAGCGCGTCAACGCTAAGCGTTTCAAGAATTTTGCCGTACTGCATTACCGCCACCTTCTGGCAGAGATGGGCAATCACGCCCAGATCGTGGGTCACCATCAGGTAGGTCAGGTTCGACTCTTTTTGCAGCTCCGCCAGCAGATTGAGGATCTCCGCCTGCACCGAGACGTCCAGCGCCGAGGTGGGTTCATCCAGCAGCAGTACCTGCGGTTCGAGAATCAACGCGCGGGCAATCGCCACGCGCTGGCGCTGGCCGCCGGAAAGCTGGTGCGGATAGCGGTCACGAAACGCCCGGTTCAGCCCCACGCGGTCGAGCAGCGTGTTGATGCGGCGGTCGCGCTCGCCGATAGCGTGTATTTGCAGCGGCTCTTCCAGAATGTCGCCGATGGTATGGCGCGGATGCAGAGAGCCATAAGGATCCTGAAACACCATCTGCACCTTACGGCAGCGTTCGCGGCTGATGGCGTGATCCAATGTCTGACCGTTAATCGCCAGCTCGCCCTGCCAGTGGTTAAACAGCCCGGCCAGGCACTTCAGCACCGTGGTTTTGCCGGAACCCGACTCCCCCACCAGCCCGTAAATTTCGCCGGGCTGGACGTGAAAATTGACGTCATACAACACCTGGTTGCGCTTCTCGCCCTCACCAAACACCAGGTTCAGATTTTTCACTTCAATCATGATGACTCCTTAATCCGTCAGCCAGCAGGCCTGACGCTGTAGCACCGGCAGCACCGGGCGACGATCGTGCATATCCGGCAGCGCGCTGATTAAACCCTGCGTGTAGGGATGCTTCGCGTTGTCGAGCTCGCAGGCGGCGATAGATTCCACCACCCGCCCGGCGTACATCACCAGCACCCGATCGCAGAAGCTGCGCACCAGGTTGATATCGTGGCTGATAAAAATCAGCCCCAGCCCGCGCGATTTCACCAGGTCGTCGAGCAGCCCCAGCACCTGCAAACGTACGGAAACGTCCAGCGCCGAGGTCGGTTCATCGGCAATCACCAGCTCCGGGTCGGTAATCAGCATCATCGCAATCATGATACGCTGCCCCTGACCGCCGGAGATCTCATGCGGATAGAGGTGATAAACCCGCTGCGGGTCACGGATGCGCACCACGTCGAGCATCTCCAGCGCTTTGGCTTTCGCCTCCGCCTTATGCCCCGGATGGTGCGTCAGCCAGGCTTCGGCAATCTGATCGCCCACGCGCACCACCGGGTTCAGCGAGTATTTCGGATCCTGCATAATCATTGAAATCCGTTTGCCACGAATGGTGCGCATCTGCGCTTCGCTGGCGTTAAGCAGGTCGATGTCGCCAAACTGCATGCAGCTTGCCTCGATACGCGCCTTTTTCGGATGCAGATGCAGCAGCGCGCGCCCGACGGTGGATTTACCGGAGCCGGACTCCCCCACTATCGCCAGTTTTTCACGCCCCAACTGGAAGGAGACGCCGCGCACCGCATGGGTGACCGCGTTGCCGTTGACGAAGTCGACGCACAGGTCGCGCACGTCGAGCAGCGGTGCAGCGTTATTCGCTGCGAGGATCGAGGATGTCACGTAGGCCATCTCCTAAGAAGTTGAACGCTAAGCTGTTGATCAGAATCGCCAGCCCCGGAATCGTCACCACCCACCAGCACTCCATCATGTAGGTACGGCCGCTGGAGATCATCGCCCCCCACTCCGGCTCCGGCGGCTGTGCGCCGAGGCCGAGGAAGCCAAGACCGGCAGCGGTCAGAATGATCCCCGCCATGTTCATGGTGATACGGATAATCACCGACGGCAGGCACAGCGGCACGATATGACGCCACAGCACCCTCGCCGGAGAGGCCCCCTGCAAGCGCACGGCGGAGATAAAATCCGCCTGACGCAGCGACAGCGTTTCGGCGCGCGCCAGACGCGCAATCGGCGGCCAGGCGGTGAGCGTAATGGCGATCACCACGTGCTCCAGCCCTGGGCCTAAGGCGGCGACGAACGCCAGCGCCAGCACCAGGCTTGGGAAGGAGATAAAGATGTCGGTGACGCGCATCAGCACCATGTCTACCTTGCCGCCGAAATAGCCCGCGCAGACGCCAAGCAGCAGCCCCAGCGGGCCGACGGTGACCGACACCAGCAGCACGATGTACAGCGTGATGCGCGAGCCATACACCAGACGGCTGAAGATATCGCGACCAAACTCGTCGGTGCCAAACCAGTGCTGCGCATTCGGCGCGGTAAGCGCGTTGCTTAAGTCCTGCACCAGCGGGTTATAGGGCGCAATCAGCGGCGCGAAAATCGCCACCACCAGCAGCAGGAAGATAATCCCGCCGCCAATCGCCGTTAACGGGTTACGCGCCATCTTGCCAATAAAGCCACCCGCTCGTGCCAGTGCGCGGACCAACCGCTGGCGGCCTTCGCCGCTAGCGCCTGAAAGGGAAGTATCCAGAGAAACCGTCATGATTTTGTCCTCGGATCGAAGAATTGATACAGCATGTCGGACAGCAGGTTGAGCATCACGAAGATCACCCCAACCAGCAGTACGCAGCCCATCACCGCATTCATATCGCCCAGCAGCAGGCTGCCGGTGAGATAGGAGCCAAAGCCCGGCCAGGAGAAGACGGTTTCAATCAGTACCGCCCCCTCCAGCAGCGAACCGTAGGCCAGCGCCACCACCGTCAGCAGCTGCACGAGGATGTTGCGAAACGCGTGATTCCAGATCACCTGACGCTCGGTCAGCCCTTTCACGCGGGCGGTGATGATGAACTCCTGCGACAGCTGCGCCAGCATAAAGCTGCGGGTCATACGGCTGATGTAAGCCAGCGAGTGGAAGCCCAGCAGCGCGGCAGGCAGAATCAGGTGATTAATGGCATTCCAGAACACCTCGCTGTTCCCTGCCAGCAGCGCATCCACGGTCATCAGCCCGGTACGGCGCGGCACGATGCCGTCCAGCCCCAGATCCACGCGCCCGGCGCCGCCCACCCAGCCGAGCCAGGCGTAAAACACCAGCAGCCCCATCATCCCCACCCAGAAAATCGGCGTGGAATAACCGGCGAGGCTGATAATGCGCACCACGTAGTCGGAAATACTGTTACGACGCGCCGCCGCCAGCACGCCCAGCGGAATGCCGAGGCCCGCGCCGACGATAATCGCCATCGTCGCCAGCTCCATGGTCGCCGGGAAGACGCGGATAATATCGTCGGTCACCGGTTTCCCGGTCAGCAGCGCGTTACCGAGGTCGCCGTGCAGCAGGTTGACGAAGTAAATGCCAAACTGGGTCATCAGCGACTGGTCAAATCCCAGCTGGTGATAGACCTGCTGATAGGTGCTCTGGTCGGCATCCGGGCCGACAATCGCCAGAACCGGGTCGATGGGCATCACGCGGCCAATGAAGAAGGTCAGCAGCAGCAGGCCAAACAGCGTAATCGCCACCTGCATCAACCGTTTTGAAAAGCGCCGGGTCCGGGAGCCGGGCGCGAGAATTGCCGTACTCATCCTTTATCTCCTTCGCTCACTTTGTAGACGTCACGCAAGAAGGTGGTCGCCGACGGGTGGGGTTTGTAGTCTTTCACTTCGTTGCGCACGACCACCGAATCCACCATCTGCGAGACGGGGATCATCGCCGGGATCAGCGCGTCGAAACGAGTTTGAATCGCCTGGTAATCGGCTATTTGCTTCTGCGGGTTACGTTCCAGCAGCGCGCCATCAATCATCTCGTTGAGCTGTTTGTCGTAAAAACCGGTACGCCAGCCCTGGAAGTTGGTGAGTCGCGCTTCATCGCTGTTGTCCGGGTTATAGACCAGCGCGCGCAGGCTGGAGTGCGGATGCGGCTCCATCCCGCTGCCCCCGCGACCGACCAGCATGTCGAACTTACGTTCGCGCATCGCGCCGTAGATCTGGTTGCCGGTACCGGTGATGATTTTGGCGTTGATCCCCGCCTGCATCAGCGTCGACTGAACGGCAATGGCGATATTGAGGAACGGCTGGTCCGAGAGCACGCGCAGGGTGGTATCAAAACCGTCCGGGTAGCCCGCTTCCGCCAGCAGCTTTTTCGCCTTCGCGAGATCAAAGCGGTAACCCGGATCCGGCAGCGTCGACGGCATGCCCGCCTTGATTGGCCGCTGGTGCAGTACGCCGTAACCCGGCATCAGCGCTTTGTTAATCCCCTGATAATCAATCAGGTAGCGTACCGCCTCACGTACCTTCGGGTTGGCGAAGTGCGCCTCTTTCATGCTCATCGCCACGTAGTACATGGTGCCGCGTTGCACCGCGTCGACGGTAAGCTGCGGATCTTTGCGCAGGGCGTTGATATCGGATACCGCCATATTGTTGGCAATATCGAGGTCGCCTTTTTCAATCATCAGACGCAGGGTCTGCGATTCCTGGAAATGGCGCAGCACCACGCGGCTCATCTTCGGCTCGCCCCGCCAGTAGTCCGGGTTACGCTTCATGCGCAGCACGTCTTTGGCCTGCCAGGTCTCCAGCATAAACGGCCCGGAACCGGCTTCGTGCGTGGTCAGCCACTTGTTGCCCCAGTCGTTATCCTGTTCATGGCTCTGCACGGTTTTGCTGTCGAGCACGCCGAGGTTACCGAGCGCGCCGAGCGAGTAAATCACCAGCTGCGGATCGTTCGCCTTTGGCAGCACAATCTGCACCGTATAGTCGTCCAGCGCGGTCACCTGCTTATCGACGTTCTTTTTGCTGAAGCCGTAAGACTTCCACACCGACGCCTGTGCGAGGTTTAGGTGCAGAATACGACGCATCGACCACACCACATCGGCGGCGGTCAGCGGGTTGCCGGAGTGAAACTTGACGTTGTTTTGCAGATGGAAGGTCAGCGTTTTGCCATCCGGGCTGATGTCCCAGGATTTGGCCAGTGCCGGTTCGACGTTGGTCAGCTGTTCTGGGTCCAGTTCAACCAGCGAATCATAGAGATTGACCACGATACCGACCACTTCATTACCGGTCATCGCGGCCGGGTCGAGGGTCAGCAGATTGTTCATGTTCATGCCGATGATGAGCTGATCCGGCGGCGTTTTTGCCAACGCCGCCCCGCTCCCCATCGTCATCGTGAGCGCGAGCAAACACGCTCCCAGTAAGGAGGATTTTTTCATCTATCTGTCGCCTGTAGGGTACGACAGGCTACGAATCCGTACGCGCCTGTCTTTGTTATATGTCAGTCGTGGCTAACGGTATTGGCTTCGATATAGGCAAAATTGATGTCTTCGCCCAGTCCCGGGCGTTGAGACAGATGAACAAAGCCATCCGCGTCCATCGGGTCGATGATGCTGTTCAGGTAGGCCGCCGGCTGGTCGTAGTCGAGGAACGGATGCAGCAGGCCGCGCTCATACCAGCGGCAGTTACGGATCGCGCCGACCACCGCCAGGCTTGCCGCGCCGTTGCCGTGTACTTCGCAGTCCATACCGAAGGATTCCGCCAGCGCCGCCACCTTCATGGTCGGCGTAATGCCGCCCACGCCGTTAGCGCCCGCGCGCAGAATGTCGCACGCGCCCGCTTTCACCCAATCCGCACGGCTGTGGTGCTTACCGCCGAAGCTTTCCGGCCCGATAATCGGGATAGAGAGATTTTCCGCCAGCCACGCGTAGGACGACATGCTGTCCTCTTCCATCGGTTCTTCAAACCACGCGAAGTTGAGTTTTTCCAGCTCTTTACCAATCCACAGCGCTTCGGTGCGGCTGTACCAGTGGTAGCCGTCAATCATCAGATCGATATCCGGGCCGACCGCTTCACGCACCGCGGCGCAGGCTTTGATATCCATTTTCGGGTTCGGCGCGAAGGAGACCGGCGGCATCCAGGTATGCAGCTTGATGGCCTTGTAGCCGCGCGCCACCAGCGTTTCAGCGAAGACCGCGTACTCTTCCGGCGTGGACAAACCGCCGGCTAAGTCGTCACCGCACATGGTGCTGCCGTAGGCCGGGACTTTGTCACGATAGCCGCCGAGCAGTTTGTAGACCGGCATATTGAGCTTACGCCCAATCAGGTCCCACAATGCTTGTTCCACGAAAGACAACGCGCGTTCGGTAAGCTGGTGCGCGCTACCCCGCTGCCAGTGCACCAGGTCCTGCCAGATGCGCTCACGGTCGAACGGATCCTGACCGACCAGCACTTTACGGAAGAAAGTATTCACCACGAACGGGCGCACGATTTCCGGTGGTGCAAACGAGTAGCCCTTGCTGCCATCGTCCGCGGTAATCGTCAGCATTGCCATTTTGGCCATGCTTTCTGGCCCCGGATGCGAGTGCCCGGCGCTATCCGAGACCCGTCGGGTAGGATGCTGGAAAACGGTGACATTTACAGATTCAATTTTCATTATGTGTCCTTAGTACAACATTCGATTGCCGCTCATCGCGTCACAATCCTGTGTCCAACACTGATCCGATAAAACGGTTTTAGGGAATTGAAAAGGCGTTTCACGACTAATCTAAGCACAAAATAACAGCGCTTCCACGGACAAATAGCGCTAACAATCGGCTGTTTTTTGGGCATGCGCACAAGGGGGCGTGATGTTTTTCACAAAAGGATAACGAAGTGTGAAGGGGATCGGCCTTCCCACCCGGGCGGATGGGAAGGCGGTAGACTAGGCGAAGGGGATTTTGCTGTCGAGGTAGACATCCTGCACGGCGTTGATCAACTGCACGCCGTCGGCCATGGATTTTTTAAACGCTTTGCGGCCCAGAATCAGCCCCATGCCGCCAGCACGTTTGTTGATAACCGCAGTACGTACCGCATCGGACAGGTCGGTCTCACCGCCCGCCGCACCGCCGGAATTGATCAGCCCCGCGCGGCCCATATAGCAGTTCGCCAGCTGATAGCGCACCAGGTCAATCGGGTTGTCGGTGGTCAATTTGCTGTATACCCGATCGTCGGTATAGCCAAAGTTCACCGCTTTATAGCCGCCGTTATTTTCGGCCATTTTTTGTTTGACGATATCCGCGCCGATGGTGGCAGCCAGATGGTTGGCCTGACCGGTCAAGTCGGCGGAGACGTGATAGTCAACGCCGTCTTTCTTAAACGCCGGGTTGCGCAGATAGGCCCACAGTACGGTGACCAGCCCCAGCTCATGCGCGCGCTCGAAAGCGGCTGAGATCTCCTCAATCTGGCGGCGAGACTCTTCTGAACCAAAATAGATAGTCGCCCCCACGGCCACCGCGCCGAGGTTGAAGGCCTGCTCAACGCTGGCATACAGCGTTTGATCGAAAGTATTTGGGTAGCTCAGCGTTTCGTTGTGGTTGAGCTTCACGAGGAACGGAATGCGGTGCGCGTAGCGACGCGAAACCGACGCCAGCACGCCGTAGGTGGAGGCCACGCAGTTACAGCCCGCTTCAATAGCCAGTTCGACGATGTTTTTCGGGTCAAAATAGAGCGGGTTGGCGGCAAACGAGGCCCCGGCCGAGTGCTCAACGCCCTGATCGACCGGCAGAATCGACAGGTAGCCCGTGCCGGCTAAACGCCCGGTGTTGTAGAGCGTCTGCATGTTTCGCAGCACCGCAGGCGGGCGGTTATTATCCACCATCACCCGGTCAACGTAGTCGTGGCCAGGCAGGTAGAGCTGGTCGGCTGGAATGGTCATACAACGATGCTGTAAAAGGCTGTCGGCATCTTTGCCAAGCAACTGCGCAATATCAGTCATAGCTATGCTCCCGTAAGCGCCGACATCATGTCGGCTGGATGTCCTGCTCAATTTTTTGAGCAGGATAAGCCTGGTACCGGGGGCGCAGAATGTCCAACTTTTGTCGGTTTTAACGCACACGCTGCTGGCACGCAGACGGGACAGCTACCACCATTCGTGGAAATGATGTACCGGGCCAATCCCCTCGCCCACTTCCAGCGTATCCGCCTGAGCCAGTGCCCTGGACAACCAGGCTTTAGCGACCGGCACCGTTTCCTGCCAGCTTGCGTGACGTGGCCGTAACGCCGCCAGCGCCGCCGACAGCGTGCAGCCGGTGCCATGGGTGTTTTTGGTCACTACGCGCGGCGCGGTAAAACGCATTTCACCGTCGGCGGTAAACAGCCAGTCCGGACTTTCGGCGTCGTCAAGGTGGCCGCCTTTCATCAGCACCGCCTCACAGCCCAGCGCCCGCAGCGCCCGTCCCTGTTCAAGCATTTCGCGTTCGCCGCGAGCATGCGGCGCATCGAGCAGCGCTGCCGCTTCCGGCAGGTTTGGCGTAATCAATGAAACCTGCGGCAGCAGACGCTGACGCAGCGTCGCCACCGCCGATGCGGACAGCAGCGGATCGCCGCTTTTCGCCAGCATCACCGTGTCGAGCACCACGTTCTGGATACGATAACGCGCAAGCCGTTCGGCCACGGCTTCAACAATATCGGTCTCGGCCAGCATGCCGATTTTGGTGGTATCAATGCGCACGTCGCTGAAAACCGAGTCCAGCTGCGCGGCGACAAAATCGGGTTCAATGCGATAGACCGATTGCACCCCGCGGGTGTTTTGCGCCACCAGCGCGGTCATCACCGAACAACCGTAGGCACCCAGCGCGGAGAAGGTTTTCAGGTCGGCCTGAACGCCCGCGCCGCCGCTAGGGTCGGTACCGGCGATGGTCAAGGCGTTAATGCGCTTCATACCGCCACCTCCGCCTGCATCGCATACAGCGCATCGAGGAAGGCTGGGACAAAGCTCCCCGGCCCGCGCCCCTCGGCGGCCTGCTGCCCGGCGAGTTTCATC